>NC_022997.1:0-348750 GCF_000503895.1 Hyphomicrobium nitrativorans NL23 | reverse complement strand
CTCGCGTCGACCACCGGCCGCACGTAGCGCTCGTGATGCGCGAGATGGGCAAGCGCGGCGGTGTGGTCCAGCTCCGCAAGCGCGGCCGCGACATCGGACAGCATGCGTTCGGCGGCCGCGACGGCGGCGGTCAGCTCGGCGAACACGTCCTGTTCGAGAGCCAGCGCGCGATCTGCGGCGGACGCGATGCGCCCTTCCGTTTCCACGAGTTCAACAGTCGTGAAGCGCACGGCGTTCGCCATCGTCTGGCGGTGCCGAAACGTTTCGTTGAGCGGCGCGTCCAGCATTGGCTTGGCGTTGGCCTGCGTCACCTCGATGAAGTAGCCGAGAATATTGTTGTGGCGCACCTTCAGCGTTTTCACGCCCGTCTCGTCCACGTAGCGGGTTTCGAGCGCGGCCATCACGCGGCGGCTGTCGTCGCGCAGCGCCAGCGCCTCGTCCAGCGCGGGGCGGTATCCGCGCCTTACGAACCCGCCATCGCGCTTGAGATGGGGAGGGTCGTCCACCAGTGCCGCCTTGAGCAGCGCGAGGAGATCCGCGCCCTGTCCCTCGATCCGCGCGAAGAGCTGCTGAAGCTCGGAGGGAAAATCGATCTTTTGCGATTTGGAGGCGAGCAGACGGCCGATGGCATCGGCAGCATCGAGCCCTTGCGCGATGCCGGCGAGATCGCGCGGTCCGCCCCGCCCGAACGCGAGGCGCGAAACCGCGCGCGCAAGATCGGGAACGCCCTTGAGCGCCTCTCGCAACGCGTCGCGCACCGCCTCGTCGTCCACCAGAAAGGCCACCGCGTCGAGGCGCGCTTCGATGCCCGCGGGATCGGAGAGCGGGGCCGCAAGACGCGCGGCCAGCTCCCGCGCACCGGGTCCCGTCACAGTGCAATCGATGGCATCGAGAAGGCTGCCCGATTTCTCGCCCGATGTGGACCGCACGAGTTCGAGGCTCGCGCGCGTCGCCGCATCGATCGTGAGAGCCGCTCCGCTGCCCATGCGGCGCGGCGGGCGCACGATGGGCTTCTTTCCGATCTGGGTAAGGTCCACGTAGCGCAGAAGTGCGCCGATGGCGGCCATCTCGCTACGTGTGAAAACGCCGAATGCTCCGAGATCCGCAACCCCGAGGCGCGCCTTGAGATCGCGCTCGCCCGCGAGGCCGTCGAAGGAGGCCGCCGGCACCGGCGTCGCAGCCCCGCCCGCCCGCTCGATCCACGCCGTAAGATCGGCTTCTGCGAGCACGCTATCGGCGGCGATCACCTCTCCCGGTGCGAGCCGCACCAGCTCACCCGGCAGATCCACGCCCCGCGTCTCGCCCACCTCGAACTCGCCGGTCGAGATGTCGAGAGAGGCGAGCGCAACCGTGGCGGTCGAGCCGATCAGCGGTCCCTCTGGCCCGCCCGGTGCCTGAAAGAGCGCGGTCAGATAATTGCGCGCGCGCGCATCGAGCAGCGTTTCTTCGGTCAGGGTGCCGGGCGTGACGAGCCGCACCACGTCGCGCCGCACGACGGCCTTGGCGCCGCGTTTGCGCGCCTCCGCCGGATCTTCGAGCTGCTCGCAGACGGCGACGCGATAGCCGCGCCGGATCAGGCGTTCGAGATATTCGTCAGCCCGGTGAACGGGAACACCGCACATGGGGATGTCTTCGCCCCGGTGCTTGCCGCGCTTGGTGAGCACGATGCCGAGCGCTTGAGACGCGACGACCGCGTCTTCGAAGAAAAGCTCGTAGAAATCGCCCATCCGGTACCAGAGCAGGCTGTCGGGATTGGCGGTCTTGATCTCCAGGTACTGCGCCATCGAGGGCGTCGCATCGGCAAAGGCAGAGACAGCGGCCGCAGCAGCCGCTGCGCCGTCGCCCTCTCCGCTCTCGTTCCGACGTCGCTCTCGTCCCGCCATCCGCCACCCCGCTAGACCATGATCGCTTCGGACCCTATCAGTCCGAAGCGTGAATCATCGGTCTCATCAAGGTCTAGAGCGTCCGATCCGATTCCGTCGGATCGGACGCTCTAGTGTAGGGGGAACGGATAGCCGGTTGCGAACGGGCATGAAACCCCCCGGCGACAGCACGGGAAGGGAAAACGCCCGAAAGGCGGCGGCGTTCGCTCTCACCACTGTCATCCCGGCCAAGTGGAGCGTAGCGAAACGCAGAGCCGGGACCTAGGAGAAGCTTTTATCGCGAAAATCGCGTCTTCGACGAGCCTTATGCCGGGTCCCGGATAAGGCTCCGCCTGTCCGGGATGACACCCGCGGGAAAGGACACCGTCAACGCCCCAACGACCTAAGCCTCTGCCGCAACGCGGCTTTTTACCTCGTCCGGCGCGCCGAAATGGCCGAAGTAGCGCGGATCGATCTTCTCCACCGGCAGGACGATCAGCACGTCTGTGGTGCCGAACTGCCGGTCAATCACCGCGCCGTCGCCCACGAACGCGCCAAGCCGAAGATAAGCCTTGATGAGCGGCGGCAGCTCCTTGAGGGCGGCCTTCACGTTGACCTGCTCGGCGGGCAGCCGATCCATCGGCACGTAGAGGTTATCGTGCGCCCGGCAGCGCCATTCGGCGGGTGCCAGCGCGTGATGATGAAGGAAGGAGAGCGCCATCGCGTGCGCCTCGGGGTCCGTCCCCTCGAAGCTCGCGCAGCCGATCATCACGTCCACCTTGTGCTCGCGCACGTAGGTCCAGAGCCCGTGCCACAGGAGTTCGACGCTGCGCTTCGTCCGGTAGGGCGCGAGCACGCACGAGCGCCCGAGCTCCATGAAGCGGTAACGCGGCGATTTTGCCGCCACGAGCGGTTCGATATTGTATTCGCTCTGGGTATAGAACCCGAGGCTGCGCTGGGCCACCTCCTGGCGCAATACCCGGTAGGTGCCGACCACGCTGGGCCGCCGGGTCGATGTCCAGGGTTTCGGATGGGGGCCGGTCTCCCCACTGCGGTCGACGACCAGCAGGTGGTCGCAGATCGCGTCGTAGGGATCCTGATCGAGCCGCCGCATCCCGGCGATCACGCTCGGTTTGGCGCTCATTTCTTCGTAAAAGACTTCGTAGCGCAGCCGCTGGGCGGAGAGAACGTCGCGCCGTCCTTCGGCGAGGCGGACTTCGAGATTGCCGATGCGGCCATAAACCTTCGGCACCGGCTTTCTGACGAGCAGCGGCAGGCGCCCGGTTTGAAGGCCAGAGCGCAATCCGTTGCGCACCGATCCGTCCAGCGCCTTCAATGCGATGAGGCCGCGCGGCGCGGGCCAGGAGCCGTCCTGCAGGCGTCCGGCGAGACGCCGCGTCATGCGCCGCATCCTGCCCTGTCTTTCCATGGTCATGAATTGCCGTCCGGGTTGAAGAGCCGTCTTTGCCGCTTCAGCCCGCGAGGAAGCAGCCTCGCCCAAATAACCACGAATCGGAGACAATTTTGCGACGACGGAGGATTAGGGTCCGTACTCAATGTCCCATCCAATATTGAGTACGGACCCTAGGTCGCGCTTGGGGATTTGTCCTTCGGGGTATCGAGGGACCGCGCCGCTTCCACCGTCATCAATGGCACCCCGTTACGGATCGGGTACGCGAGATTGGCCTTTTCGCTGATCAGTTCGCGGGCGGCGCGATCGTAGGTGAGCGGCCCCTTCGTGACCGGGCACACGAGAAGCGAAAGCAGCTTCGGGTCCGGCTCGTCTGGCGCGGCATTCGGCTGGGGTGTGGTGTCGGTCATGGTGTTGCGTCTCCCGCCAGGTTTTCGGCCGCGTTACTGCAGTGTGCCGTCCGGGCCGCTGCCCGTCGCAAGCTCCATTTCGGCGAGCGCGACGAGAACGTCGGCCCGCGTCTTGAGGTCGCGCGCTTCGAGCAGCGCCTGCTTTTCCTCAGGCCCATAGGGGCACATGACGGACAGCGCATTGATCAGGAATTCCGACGGCGCGCGGTCGATCACCGACCAATCGGTTTTGAGGTTGTTGCGATGGAGATACGATTTGAGCGCGCGCGTGAGCCTCTCGCGGTCGATCAGCTCCTCGCCGAGCCCGCGCGTCAGGTCGCCTGCGAAACAGTCGTAGCTGACGGTTGCCGCGCGGTACGCCTTGCCCGTTTCCGCTTCGCCCACGATCTCGAACCGTGAAACGCCGGTGATGGAGATTGCGACGCGCCCGTCGTCGAGTTCCTGATAGCTCGTGACGCGGCCTGCCCCGCCGATCCGGCGCAGCGCCACCGCCTTGCCGAGCGGGCTCTCTTCGTCGCCGTCCGACGCCGGCTGAACCATCCCGATCATTCTGGAGCCGCTCATCACGTCGTCGATCATTTCGAGATAGCGCGGCTCGAAGATGTTGAGCGGAAGCGTCGCGCCGGGCAGCAAAATGGCGCCCCGCAACGGAAACAGCGGCAGCCGCGGCGGCAGGTCCGCGGGATGCCGGTAGAGATCGGAAAGGGTCACGAATAAAGCCTCGCTTCCTCAGCTGAAAAGGATCGACGACAGCTTCCGGCGGCCTTCCAGGGTCAGAGGATCCTTGGGGCCCCACGCATCGAAGAGCTGAACGAGCTGCTTCCTGGCCGCCTCCTCGTTCCAACTCCGGTTGCGGCGAACGAGATCCAAAAGATGTTCGAGCGCGTCTTCCTTCTGTCCTCGCGCGGCGAGGGCGACGGCCAGGTCGAAACGCGCCTGGGGATCGGACGGATCGGCCGCGAGGCGGGATTCGAGTTCGGAGCGGTTGTCGGATTGATCGGCAACCTTCGCGAGTTCAAGCGCAGCCCGTGCGCTCTGCACCGGCGCGCTTGCTTGGGCATCGGGCGGCACGAGCGCGAGTGTCTGCTCCGCACGCTCCGTATCTCCGCTTTTCAAATAGCACCGCGCGAGCCCGGCGAGCGCCTGCGCGTTCTGCTGATCGTCCTGCAGCACCGCCGCGAACGTTCCCGCTGCCGTCTGCAGGTCACCCGCTTCGAGCGCGGCTTCCGCGGCCTCCAGGATGGCGGCGATGTCGGCTTCCGCGTCGTCGCCGATCAGTCGGTCCACGAACTGGCGCACCGCGCTTTCGGGCTGCGCCCCCATGAAGCCGTCGAGCGGACGACCGTCGCGGAACGCATAGACGGTGGGCAGCGATTGCACACGCAGTTGTGCTGCGATGGCCGGATGCTCGTCTGTGTTGATTTTGACGAGGCGCACCTTGCCGCCGTAGCTTTTGACGACCTTTTCGATGATCGGCGTCAATTGCTTGCACGGTCCGCACCAGGAGGCCCAGAAGTCGACAAGCACCAGGGCATCCCGGGAGGCGTCGATGACGTCCTTGGCGAAGGTGGCGCTGGTCCCGTCCTTGATGACGTCGCCCGCCCCCGCTCCGCTGCCGGGGTTCAATCCTCCCAAATCCATGCCGTCACTCCTTGAAATTCTGAGGGGCCGACCTTCGCAGCCACGGCCCACGGTGGCAATATGGTGAAGAGGATGCCGCCCCGCGACCCCCTCCTTTCAAGACGCTTGCAAAGCCGCGGCGGTTGAGCAATAAGACCGGGCGCGCCGCTTCGGGGCGCGGATTACCCCATCGGATGCGGGCGTAGCTCAGGGGTAGAGCATCACGTTGCCAACGTGAGGGTCGTGAGTTCGAATCTCATCGCCCGCTCCAATTTCTCGATATTTTGAGAACGATCTGCTCGGCGGCGAAAGACTGGCCGCGCGCCTCAATGGCGTGCGCGGTGGTGTCGCGCCGTCATGTGTGGGGTCACGGGGCCGACGACGTGGATCTGGCCGAGCCGGGCTCTCTGCCCTGCGCCGATCCGGCTCCTGCGAGCGTGGTCGACGGCGGTGTCGCAGGCGCGGCGCCGAGGGGATGCCCCATCCGCACGAGAACCTCCTCCGCAAGCAGCCTCAGCGACTTTCCCATCTGGCCCGGATACTTGGCGAGATAGGAGCGGTCCGGGTCGTGGAAGCGCGCGGCCTCCTGCATCGTTACGGCGCGCGGCACCACCTGCTCGAAGCAGCGGTTGTCCGGATTGCTGCGGAGCCAGGCGTGATAGTCCTCTTCCGTCGGCGACATCGCTTCCTTCATGTTGACGAGCACGCCCAGATTTTCGGCAAACCCCATTTCGGGATTGAGCGCCTTGAAGCGGCGGAACACCTCAAGCCCGCACACCGAGACGTAATCGGCCTTCGTGGGCGAGATATGATAGTCGGCTTCGCGCAGCCAGCTCTCCGTCAACACGGAGAGCCCCGGCGGACAGTCGATGAGAATGATGTCGAACACGTTGCGCGCCCCCGCGAGCAACTCGCCGATCACCGATCTCAGCCGCCCATGCAGGCTTTCCTTCGAGACTTCACGTTCGAACAGCGTGAGCTGCATGTCGCTCGGAATGAGATACACGCTGCGCGCGTCGTCCACGTCCGACACATTGCGGACCACGAACCGCGGCCAGTCGCTTTCCGCGTTCTGCAGCACGCGTGCGACGAGATAATCCACGAGTGTCAGCGCGTTCTGCTGCAGCCGGTGCAGGTTGGGGATCGTCATGAGCATCGCGGAGGCGGAAGCCTGCGAATCGCTGTCGATCACGAGCACGTTCTTGCCGTGATAGGCCGAGAGCGTCTCGGCGAGCGCGAGCACGATCGTGGATTTACCCACGCCGCCCTTCGTATTCATCACGGCAATCGTATTTCGCATGATGCTGCGAACTCTCCCCCTGCGCGTCGGCGTCCGCGTTCCGGTCCCCGCAACGAACGATGTGCGTCGGGAATGTGGCGGTCTGACGAAGACGCTCCGTATTTAGCCGCCGTTTGTCTTCGATTATCTTACCATCCATACCACAGCGGACGCGCCATGACGGTCGTGGTGCGGCGAACGCGAACCCGCGTCCGCTCGCGCTTGCCGGACCGCCGGACGGAAGATCGATAGTCGGTAACGGTGCGGAAGGTGGGCGCAACGCCCACAACCGCGTTCCGCCACCTGTGCTCGGGAGGCGTGACGAGTGTCACGGTGCGGCTCGGGCGCACGACCACCTCGCGCCGGACGAGCTTCGTTTCGGCCGGCACCGGCACTGCGCAGCACCGCTCGCCGTTAGGGCCGGTCCGATACCACATGTATCCCGCAGGCTGCATGACGACGTCTTCCACGACCGTGACGGTCTCGGGCGGCATCCGCACGGTGTCGACGCGCCCGGGTGCCACGATGACCGGCACCGGCTCCACGATGGCGACCGGCGGCCCTTCGATCACTTCGCGGATGCGGACGTCGGTGCAATCGCCGCCCCGGCACGCGTGCGCGGCGGAGGCGGCAAACGGCAGAACGAGGGCTGCGGCGGCAGCGGCGGCGTAACGCGAGGCAAACATTGGGAGACTCCGGCTTTGTGAACCGGAGTCTAACCGCACGGGGCCTGTTCGCGGCCTTCAAGCTCCGCCGTTGGTTAAGCGCAACGGCCTGGAGTCGCCAGCTTTTTAAGGGAATTGGTCACGGCCACTTATTGCGGGTGATTCCCCGCGCCTTCGCGTTCTGCTAGATCCTTGGGGAACAGGTCCACCAGCGAGGTTTCAGCCATGACCGCAGCTCTCGCGCACCGCGCGTCCCGCCCTCTTGCCTTCCTCACAGCGGCCCTTCTTGCGGTTTCGCTCGCCGGTTGCGGCGTCAACAACATTCCGACCTATGAGGAAAGCGCCAAGGCGGCATGGTCGGAAGTGCTGAACCAATACAAGCGCCGCACGGATCTGATCCCGAACCTCGTCGAGAGCGTGAAGGGTTTTGCCGAGCAGGAGCGTAAGGTGCTGACGGACGTCACCGAGGCCCGCGCCCGGGCGGCCAGCGTCCAGGTTCCCGCCGACATCACGACCAATCCGGAAGCGATGAAGCAATTCCAGGATGCGCAGAACACGCTGGGCAGCGCACTGCGCCAGCTCATGGTCGTGGTCGAGCGCTACCCGGACATCAAGTCGGGGCAGAACTTCCTGGCGCTGCAAAGCCAGATCGAAGGCACCGAAAACCGCATCGCCATCGCGCGCCGCGACTACATCGAGGCCGTCCGCCGCTTCAACACGGAGCTGGCCACGTTCCCGGGCCGCCTCTGGAAGATGGCGCTCTATTCCGACAAGCAGCCGATGGCGACATTCGACATCCCGGCCGAAGAGACGACGGCACCGAAGGTCGATTTCAGCGCGGGCGAGTGATACCCGCTCGCGTCAACCTCATGAGCGAGTAAATGGTGAGCGCAGGAGCCAAAAGGCTTTGGACTGTGCCGCTCGCTGCGGTGTTCGCAGCGATTGTGCTCGGTGCGCTCGCCTGCGGGCCAGCGCTCGCGCAGCCCACGTTCCCCACGCTTACGGGGCGCATCGTCGACAACGCGAAGCTGCTGACGGAAGTCGACCGCTACAACATCGAAACCGCGCTCACCGCGCTGGAAGAGAAGTCGACGGACCAACTCGTCGTGGTGACGGTACCGTCGCTCCAGGGCTATGAGATCGAGGATTACGGCTACCAGCTCGGGCGGAAGTGGGGCATCGGACGCGCCGGGAAGGATAACGGGGTGCTCCTCATCGTGGCCCCCAACGAGCGCAGGGTAAGGATCGAGGTCGGCCGCGGACTGGAGCCGGTCGTCACCGATCTCATGAGCCGCATCATCATCGAAAACGCCATCTTGCCGGAGTTCCGCCGCGGTAACTTCGGCGCCGGCGTCGCCGCCGGTGTCCGCGATCTCAAGGACACGCTCTTGGGCGATGGCGAAGCTGTGAAGGAGCGCGCGCGCGGTCTCGGCAAGCGCGATGGCCCGAACTGGATCGGGCTCCTGCTGATCGCATTCTGGGTCGGCATCGTTCTCTATGTCGCTTACGCCCAGTGGCGCTATGCGCAGTCGCAGCCGCAAACGCTGGGACGGCGTGGCCGCAACCGCCGCGCGGCCGATTTCGGACCAGGCGCCGGATCGGGATCGTGGGGCGGTGGCTGGCCGTCGGGCGGCGGTGGAGGTTGGTCCGGCGGTGGAGGCGGCGGCTGGTCGGGCGGCGGCGGTGGCTTCGGCGGTGGTGGCGGCTCGGGAAGCTGGTAGAGCAGGTCAGGACGAACGATGGGACACTTGATTTCGGAAACCGACGAGCACCGCGTCGCGGAGGCTATCGCCGAAGCGGAGCGCAAGACTTCGGGCGAGATCGTGGCCGTCCTCGCGGCCGAGAGCAGCACCTATCTTTACGCACCGTTCCTGTGGGCCTCCGTGGTCGCGCTCACCCTGCCGCTGATCCTCATTCTAGGCACGTGGTGGCCCACCTCGTGGATCTATCTCGCGCAGCTTGGCGCCTTCGCGGCTGTGCTCACCCTCACGCTGCCGCGCCCTATCCGGTATGCGCTGGTGCCGCAGTCGGTCAAACGCGCGCGCGTCCGCCGCCGCGCGTTGGAGCAGTTTCTCGTCCAGAACCTGCACACGACGGAGGGCCGTACGGGCGTTCTGATTTTTGTCTCGGCTGCCGAGCGCCGCGCGGAAATCGTGGCCGATGCCGCCATCGAAGAGCGTGTCGCCAAGGACACCTGGCAGGGGATCGTCGATCGCCTCACCGCGGCATTCGGGGAGGACCGCCACGTGGACGGCTTCATCGCAGCCATCGAGGAGGTCGGCGGCCATCTCGCAAAGCATTTCCCGCCGGGCTCCTGCGACGCGAACCGCTTGCCCGACCACCTCATCGTCCTCAACGAGAGCTGACGGGCGCGCCTCTTCTGTCATCCCGGAAAGGCGGAGGCGGAAGCTGGAGCCTTATCCGGGACCCAGCGTCAGAGTCGCCGGAGACACAATAATTTAATGCGGTAGAAGCTTTTCCTAGGTCCCGGCTCTTCGCTTCGCTTCGCTCAACTTGGCCGTGATGACACACGGCAGAGATTTACGCGAAGGGCGCAACGCTACGCCAGCCCGCGCTTGCGCAACAGGCCGTCGATCTCCGGCGGACGGCCGCGGAACGCCACATACGCATCGAGTGCGTCGCGCCGGTCTCCCGCGGAATAGATGTGCGTCTTGAGCTTGTTGGCGGTCTTGCGGTCGAAGACGTCGCCCGCTTCCTCGAAGGCCGCGAACGCGTCCGCATCCATCACCTCCGACCAGAGATAGCTGTAATAGCCCGCGGCATAGCCGCCGATGATGTGCTGGAAGTGCGGGATGCGGTGGCGCGGCGTGATCTCGGCCGGCATGCCGATCCGCGCGAGCACGTCGCGCTCGAAGGCATCGACGTCGAGTTCGCCCGCGTCCTCGCGCGTATGCAGTTCGAGATCGAGCAGCGTGGATGCCGTGTATTCCACCGTCTGGAAGCCTTGGTTGAAAGTCCGCGCGGCGGCGAGCTGCTTCAGGATGCGGTCGGGGATCGGCTTGCCCGTCTTCACGTGCGTCGCGAAACGTTTCAGCACTTCCGGCCGCGAGAGCCAATGCTCGTAAAGCTGCGACGGCAGCTCCACGAAATCGTGCAGTACGTTCGTCATGGCGAGCGAGGGATAGGTCACGTCGGACAGAAGCCCGTGCAGACCGTGCCCCATTTCATGGAACAGCGTGCGCGCATCGTCGAAAGACAGCAGCATCGGCTCGCCGGGCGCCCCGCGTGCAACGCTCATCACGTTGACGACGATGGGCCTCACCTCGCCCTTGAGCTTGTGCTGCGTGCGGTAGGACGACATCCACGCGCCGGAACGCTTCGAGGGCCGCGCGAAATAGTCGGCGAGGAAGAGCCCGACGTGCTTGCCGCCGGTCTTCGTCGTCACCTCCCACGTGCGCACGTCGTCGTGGTAGCGCGGAATATCGAAGCGCTCTTCGAACTTGATGCCGAACAGGCGGCCCGCCGTGTCGAACGCGGCCGCCAGCACGTTGTCGAGCGTCAGGTAGGAGCGCACTTCCGCCTCGTCGAGGTCGTAGCGCGCCTTCCGCTCTTTCTCGGCGTAATAGCGCCAATCCCACGCGGCGATGTCGAAGTTGCCGCCGTCCGCGCGTGCCCGCGCCTCCAGGGCATCGCGCTCGGCTTGTGCGCGCTTGAGCCCTGCAGGCCAGACTTTATCGAGGAGACCGCGCACCGTGTCTGGCGTCTTGGCCATGGTATCGTCGAGCACATAGGCCGCGTAGTTCTCGTATCCGAGCAGGCCCGCAAGCTCGCGCCGAAGCGCGATCATGCGCACGATGATCTTGCGGTTGTCGGTCTTGCCGCCGAGTTCGCCGCGTCGAACCCAGGCTTTCCAGGCCTCCTCGCGCAAATCGCGCCGGGCGGAGAATTGCAGAAACGGCTCCACGCTGGAGCGCGCCAGCGTGATCGCGTGAAGCCCCGGCTTGCCGAGATCGGCGGCGGCCTGCGCTGCTGCAGCGCGGACCGAATCCGGCAGCCCCGCGAGATCGCGCTCGCCATCGAGGATCATGTGCCAGGCCTGCTCGTCGGCCAGCACGTTCTGATTGAAGGCGGTGCCGAGCGTCGCAAGCTCGGTGTTGATCTCCGCGATCCGCTTGCGCGACTTGGCGTCGAGCTTTGCCCCCGCGCGTACGAAGTTGGTGTGCACCCGTTCGAGCAGGCGCAGCGCTTCGGCGTCGAGGCCGAGCCGCTCGCGGCGCGCATGGAGGTCGTCGATCCTGAGGAACAGGCGGCGGTTGAGGAGAACGGCGCTTTGATGCTTGGCCAGCAGAGGTGCCACGTCGCGCTGGATCGCTTCGAGCTCGGCGTTGGTGTGCGCGCTCGTGAGATTGAAGAAGACGTCGGCAACACGGTTCAAAAGCGCACCGCTCTTTTCGAGTGCGACGACGGTGTTGGCGAACGAGGGTTTCGATGTTGCCCCCGCGATGGCGGCGATTTCGTCCCGGTGCGCTTTGAGGGCGGCCTTGAATGCGGGTGGGAAGTGATGCGGCGCAATCGAAGCGAACGGCGGGGCCTTAAAAGGCGTGCGCCAGGTTGCGAGCAGCGGGTTGGTTGCAGGCTTGCGAGCCTCGGTCGTTTTCGTGCCGCCCGTCTTCTTGCCACCTGTCTTCGCGCCGCTCTTCGCCATGCCGGATCCTCTCTTGCTTGCCCGATGCCGGGATCGATACCGGATTGCGTCCATGCGGGCAAAGACAAAGGGCCGGTTGGGGGAACCGGCCCATTGCGCTTTGGAAGAGGAGTGTCTTGAGACAAGAAGAGCAAAATTGGGGAGGAAGGCCCGCCCGGCTGCCGGCAATCGGCCGGATTTGGGGGCTCGGGGGGAGGCCGGCCGATGGGGCAGCCGGGCGAAGCCAACGACAAGAACTCTGCCCGTGATTCTGGGCGGCCAAAGGGCGCCGCCTTGACGCCAATCTGTCGGGAGCAAGGATTTTGTGTGCCGCCTGGAAGCGCGCGAACCGCAAAAAAGGAAAGGCCCGGTCCAGGAGATAACCTCGGATGGGGGTTAGGGGAGAATCCGAGGCTGAATTGGACCGGGCCAGGGGCGCGTATGACGATGGATCATACGGACCAATGGGGCCCGCCGAAGGAGGTTTTGTGGCGCCGATGTGAAATGTTGCGACGGAACGGCTTGAAAAAAGAACGGCATGGCGCGATCATGCACGCGTGGCTGAAGGGAGGCGCGTGTTGAGCGAATCCGACCCCATACGTTTCCGCCCGCGTGAGACGGGCGGGTTTCAACGTACCCATGGGCCAATGGGCCCGTCAGCCGGTTCCTCTCCTCGAAGCAATCCCGTCGTTGCCTTCAATCGCGCCGAACTCGACGCAATCCTCGCCGTCTATGCGCGCAAGGTCGCGGCCGGCGAATGGCGCGATTACGCGTTGCAGATGGGCCGCGAGAAGGCCGTCTTCGCGATCTTCCAGCGCACAAGCGAATACCCGCTGTTCCGCGTGGAGAAGTGTCCGAAACTCGCGCGCCGCCAGGGCGCCTACAGCGTGGTGATGCGCTCGGGTGCCGTACTGAAGCGCGGCCACGACCTCGCCCGCGTGCTCACCGTGTGCGAAAGCCTCAAGTTCTCCAGCCGGTGACGGCTCCGCACCCGCCTATTCGATGACGATGGTCGCCACGTAATCCATCGTCCGCTTGTTGTTGTTCGGATCGAGCAGCGTGTTGAGCAGATAGGACGTCGGCGAATAGTTCTCCGGCACCGCGCGGTTGAACATCGCGCGTATCAGGCGGGCGCGAAGCCGCTGCGTAATGGTGCCGCCGCTGACGCCAAGATAGTAGTCTTTGAGCTGCTCGAACTTCGGCTGCATGACCTCGGCAACCTTGCGGTGCCCTTCCGACATTTTCTGCAGGCCGGCAGGGTTTTCTGCGAATACGGCTTCGAGCAGGGCGCGGCGCTGGTCGTTCGGAAGCTTGAGTCCGTCGATGATGGTGAGCGGGCCGTCGGCGAGCCCGACGGTCGAGGAGCGCCCCCGCCCCGGGATGTTGTTGCCGGTCGCGCCGAGCGGCGCCATCGCGGGCTTGATGCATGAGGGCATACGGCTGCCCTTGAACTGGTCTGCTGTGGTTGCAGGATCGCAACCCCGGAGCGCGAGCACCGCCCACGCAAACTCGGAGCAATAGAGATCGAGCGTGCCCGCCGGGCTCTGGCCGAGCCCGATCTGCCCCACGCGTTTCACAAACTCCAGCGGGCGGCCGGACTTGAACTTCGGCGCGTTGTAATCGTCGTTGAACTTGATCTGGCTCGGGTAGATCTGCCGCGCGCTGCTGTTGAGGCGGGTGGACCACGCCGCGATGTTCTCGCGTTCCTTGTCCGTCAGTCCGCGCGGACGCACGACGTGGAGATAGTTGAGCGTGCGGTAGTGCTCGCTCGTGAGGTCCGCGCTCATGCCGCGACCCAGATATTCCTCGTTGAGCGGGTTATCGAGGTTCCGAAGCCGGCCGTCGCGAATGTATGCGAGCCCCGCGTGGCTGATGCCCATTTGCACGTTGGGATAGGCGCCGGCTCCGCCCCACTCGGGACGGAACGTGAGCAACAGGTCGCCGGTTTCGAAGATGCCGCTGCGTGCGAGGCGCTGGGCCATGCCGGAACGCGACGTAACCACGAGACGGAGCCCGGCATCGGAGCCGCTCTTCAAAGCGTCCGGATGTTTGAAGTCGAGCAGGATGTCGGAGGTCGGGAACGACTCGCGGGAAAGCTTCGCCCAGGTGCTGGTCGGCAGCGCGAAATAGATCGGGATGTTGAGCTTCTTGGCGAGGCGCTCGTTCGCCCGCTCGGAGAAGGTGAACTGCTTTTGCGTTTGCGCCGATGCGTCCGCGCTCGGCAAGGCGAAGAGTGCGGCTCCGGCCAGCGACAGGCCAACGAAGAGTTTTCCGAACTTCGACATGACGATCTCCACGTTGACCCTGCTCCTTCTTCGGCCTGTCTGTCCCGCCAAACCTGATGGCCCACGGCAACAGGCCATGCAGGTATGGACCGCGTCTCTGTGCGGTTCGGGTCGCTTGGGGTCAGGAGATCCCCCTCCATGCGCCATGCTAAAGCCTTTACGTGGTCTCCGCACACCAATTTACGATCAAGCCGCGACGGAGTAGTATCCGCCCCACACGGACGCGTAGGGGAGTGATGACACATGGCTGAGGCGGTTGCGGCAGGCGGGGCGGACGGCTCCGGCGTCCAGCACGAGCGCACGGTCTATGCCGCGGGCGGTGGCCGCAAGTTGTTCTTCTCCTTCCTGTTTCTCGTTCTCCTGCCGTTTTACCTCAGCATCCCGGCTATGATTTTCATGCGGGTGCGGCACGGCCTCTATTTCGACGCCATCGGGCTCGGCATCATGGCGACGGCCTTCACCATCCTCATGGTGCTGATCGTGATCGAGCTTCTGTTCTCGATCCGCGCGCGTGTCGCCTTCGGCGAAGAGTCGGTGAAGATGACGCTGCCCTCGGGCCGCGGCCCCACGCCTATGCTGCGCTACCGCAGCTACGACATCCCCTATGACAAGGTCCACACGGTCGAAACCCGCCGCGAGATCTATGGCGGTTCTCTCGTGCCCGTGCTGCTCAAGGGTGCGCGGCTGATCACCAAGAACGACGAGGGCGGGGAAGGCCAGGCCATCCCCATCGGCTACGTCAGCGAGGCCAACATGGACCCCGCATTTCCCTATCCCGAGATCGCCAGGAAAATCGCCGAGCGCGCGCGCCTGCCGCTGATCGACCGCGGCAACGTCCGCCGCTCCTTCCGCCGCAAGTTCTTCGGTATCAAGGGACGCCGGGTGAACGAGGTCGATCTCGTGGACGAGGCGCAGATCGCGGAACTCAATCAATCCCATCGCAGCGTCGTGATGGGGCTGGTCGGCGGGCTGTTGCTGCTCATCGTCGTCGGCATCGTCGACGATCTCGCGAGCGAGGTCCCCATCGGCCAGACGGCCTCGACGGCGTTGTCCGTCTCGCCCGCCCGCTAGACCATGATCGCTTCGGACCCTATCAGTCCGAAGCGTGAATCATCGGTCTGGCAAAAGAGACCATGATCGCTTCGGCCCTAGCCGCTCCGATCGCCGCGCCGCCTACCCGGCGCGGCGTGAATCGGCAGCGGGGAGAAAGTCCGAAGCGTGAATTATCGGTCTCAGCAAAGATCTAGTTCACGAATACCCGGACGGTCTTGCGACGGCGGCCCGCGTAGCCGCTCAGAAGCGCCAGCGCGCCGAACGCGATGAAGGTCGGGATCGCGAGCAGCGGGCCGATCGCGCCGTCCCACAGCCAGGACCCCACCAGCCCCGAAAGGCCGGATTTCGCGGCCTCGTACGACGTGGCCCCAAGCTCCTGCCAATGCCCGCCGAGAGACGTCGCCTTGAGCGGACCTGCGCCATAAACCCAGGGCGTGGCGTCGACGACCAGCGCGATGGTCGCAATCAGAAGAAAGACGGCGGCAAGGAAGCGGAAGACGGCCATGAGCGGGTGTCTGGACTGCTGGAGGGGAAAGAACGCGCCAGCCTACCACGGCCGGCAAAAAAGGGCACGGCGCGGAGCGGCCCCGGACTATGATCAGACGTGTTGCCTCGGGTCCGGTTCTGGGTATAGTGCGCCGCTTCGGTTCGCCATGGGGCTTCGCTCCCGCGCTGATCCGAGCTGCGGAGGGATGGCCGAGTGGTTGAAGGCGCACGCCTGGAACGCGTGTAGGCGGGCAACCGTCTCGTGGGTTCGAATCCCACTCCCTCCGCCACGGCAACATATCAAGTTGTTGATTTTCAAGAGATAATATAGAAACCTTAAAAGATTTCCCACATTCCACCCCACATTATTGTTGGGTGTGCTTGGATTTATGTCTTGATGTAAATTTTTCCGGACGACGCGGAATACCGACCTAACGTTGTCATCAATCTTCCGAATCAATTCAAAATAGGCCCAATTATTCGAAGCTCATCGCTCTATGCGATCAATTCCCGCTGGGTTAACGAGCGAGGGCAAAATGCGAAGCCTGCTAACTCGCATAGCGATAGCGCCGATAACGTGGGTGATTGGCCTGACGCTAAGCGCGGCTATCTACCTCATTACAGCGAGCTTGTTCTTTGCGTCGCTGGTGATGTTGTGCACAACAATCGTTATTCTAGCAGTTATCCGATATGTGCTCCCTGAGGCAGAGCAGTCACGGCTTCTGGCAGCTAAGACAATTGCTTCGACTGGTATCGTTGTGGCGGCCTCAGTGGCCCTATCCCAGTCGTCAATAGCGATGCACACGCTACATCAACTGCTTCAGCATTATTTTGAAAACCTGCCCCTGCCAGCCAACTCAACTACCGAGCCCATATTAATAGCCCTTAGCATCGCGATCCTATTTACCACCGTCCTCATTGTATGGCTCGTGATGCATTCGCATAATGCGCCAAATGGAAATCTTAGGAGTGGAACTGCCTTATCTGCAGTTCAATTGCAGATCATATCCCGCACCCTCGAAGATAGTCTGAACGCTCTAGACCGGGAACTCAGATTTTTCGATTTTCGAACTAAAGCAATAGATCCAAAGCTCGAGCGCTTGAGTGCGACTGCCATGCACGCAGCGTCCCAAACTGCGCTCCAGGTCATATCTCGCGCGAGTGAAAGAGAGTTCGTGGTCGTTAAGGGCGAGCCAGGATCAGGTAAGAGTGTGATGCTTCGCAATCTCGCGAGGCAACTGCTGGCAGGAGTGGCAAATGGCGGAAAAGTGCCGCTCCTGCTTAATATGCGAGACTTTCCACTGACATTGGAATTAGAACAAGCGGAAATTGTCACTTCGCTACGGCAGTGGGCAAAAAGCGAATACAGAAGACAGACGGGTTCGCGATCAAATTCAATATCCGATGAAGAGTTTGATCAATTGTACGCCGAGGGTAGCTTAGTCTTCCTGTTTGATTCTTTCGACGAAAATGGCGCCGTAGGTCAATCGCCTCACCACGGTGAATTCGTAGGTGCGTTGTCTCAAGCTCTAGTAGAATTTATTAGGACCAGCGGCGGTTGCATTGGAATCGTATTTTCACGCGAATTCAAGTCGCCGACAGTTGGATGGATAGCGCACCAAACTTATAGCGTGAGGCCGTTTACAGATTCCGATATCAAAAAATATGTCACTGAAAATTGCGTGTCTTCCAAACCCCTTGTTGCTGCGATATTTACTGAGCGTATTGATCTATACGCCATGGCTAAATCACCGCTACTGCTCGCGTTAGTTGTCGATTTTTGCAATGGCAACGACGGGCGATTGCCTAATTCTGAGTTCGATATTTTCCAAAGTTACATTCGTAGGAGAATCCATCGAGCTCTTCAGGGGGGCATGGCAAGCAGCAACAAATACGAGGAAGCCCTTCGCGTAGCGAAGGCTCTTGCTCGCTGCCTTTCTAGCCATCAAACCTATCAAATTGATGGTTCAAACGAAAAAGCGATAGGAATTTTGGCGCAGGCTCGTCTAATTAGACAGTACGAGGGTGGTTACGCCTTCGCCCATAAGCGGTTCCATGAGTATTTCCGCGTGTGTAGCATGTTGGACGGTGATGAAGCGCCGCCGAGCATTCATCCAAATCATATCGACGAGAGAAGGGATGTCCTGAACTTATTCGCGCAAATCTGCTCAAACAACAAAGCTAAAGTTCTTGCCAAGGCGGCAAATAGGACGCTGAAGCGAGCGTACGCGGACCACGAAGAAACCGGTAGCGTTAAGAGTTATGAGGCCGTGATCCTCAGTCTACGCTTTCTACGAGGCGCGTTTAGAAACCGCCCCAACGTCGTAAATAAATATCGAAAAAACGTCGCATTTATCGCCTATTCATTATGGAATAGAGCTGACGTCCTGTGTCAGAAGCATGCGTTAGAACAGATTGCTCTCTTGCCAGTGCGCAATTCAACGAACCTAGTAAGAAGCTCGCTCGCTAGCCCGTTCCCGTTTCTAAAACGCATAGCACTTTCAGAGGCAAGATATATTTCGTGGTTGCAGCCTTGGCTAGGGCGCTGCGTCGCCGCCTATTTTTCGAGGGTGGATGATATAAAGGGGTACATTGATCTCATGCAGGGCGACTTGCGCACAGCAATGATCAATGCCGCTTCAATTGATAAGGTGTCATTTTTTGCGGACGCGCTAATGCGTCTAGCGATGATAGCGCTCGCGGTAATGAGTGTATTCATTCCCACCCCATTTGGCGCTGGCGCAAGCGCATTTCTTATCATCCTTTATCTGGTGCTCGTATTTATTAGAAACCGAGAAATGCTGTCCTTTTTACCCGAATGGGGCCTGAACCCGGGTTTGTCAGGGCTCTTAGCTTCGAATTTTATGATCGCAGCCTTTATCAATATGGCGTCGGCGTCTGTAAGTCCCAATATCGAGCTCTTTTGGAATCGCGAGGGTCATGCCTGGGTCGCGGTTTCATCGGCAGTGCTGGCTATTGCAATGCTAGGTAACAACGTACTGACGCGAAAGCGCGATCAATTGGATACGCTCGATGAGGTAGGAATACTTTCTCGTGACGTGTTGAGGATGGAAAAGCCCGGCATAGGTCAAATCATGTCGACGCTTGTGAGCGTGAGTCCGATAATTGTACTTCTTGTTGCATCAATACTTAGGGCACTTTCATTCGATACGGCGGCTGTCATTGGACTCGTTTTTTTGCTGTGGGCATTATCTCTTATATACACTGTAATAAAGGGATTGTTTGAAGAATCAAGAAGAGCGCTTCGTAGAAAGATAGAGCGACCCAGGATTGAGGCGTTCAGCAGACACTTTTCGGGATCGCGAATACAAATTGCTGAGGCGCTTAAGCGTGTAAAAACAGATGAATCGAGAATGCGTATTCTAAAGGCAGCCGATGACAAAGCGTCAGAATTTTTCCAACAATTAAGAGATCCCCAAAACGTATGGCCTAATGGTGGGAGGCCACAGTATAGTCCACAGGTCACGAGCTATCTCGCTCTATTGGATGAGCGTTGGTGGGGCTTAGGCTAAGTCGTAGCCAAGACAGTATACCTCAATCAAGGGCCTCTGCGCTGTCCTTGGTGTATGAGCATTGATTTGCTTAAGAACAGACTAGACTTAGCTGCGTCTGTCGTTTTTGACAGCAAATCTAGTAACAGTTGCGCCAATCGATTGCATCGGGATAACAGGCTTTCGTGCGCGTCTTACCCATGTAGCCTATCCATCCAGCAATTTGATAGCATGGCTGGACATCGATTTCTGGGCGGGCCCATCTTGTCGCTGACCAGGAAGCTGAGATGTGTTCCTTGAACGAAGAGCAGCTCATGTCCGTTGGACAATCGATACACAGGTGAGCGTGAGGGCGAAGTCCGCATTCTATGACCGAGAATGTCGTCAAACGAGTCTTGGCACTGGTTCTTTGCCCTAGAACGCGTCGATTGAGCCTATTCAAAAAATGATGCACATTTTCTGAAGCCGAGATAACATCTATTCGTGTTGGCCAGTTCAGCAGCCGAAACGTCAATGTCACCGCGTAGGGGTTGACCCATGTAATGCCGGAGCAATAGCGAAGGACTTCCTGTTGAAACTGGCGACGCTGTAGTGTCGATAAGCTGTGGCATTCATAAAATGCAGAGCTATTGGGCACAATTATGCGCCCTCGTTAGCTATTCTCGCTATATCGCGTTCTCGCCAGCAAGTTACCCTAGGGCCTACTTTTATGGATTGAGGAAACCGTCCGTCCTTTACGCCTTTCCACCAACTTGATTTTGAGATTGGAATTCGTCTTAGTACCTCTGGTAGTCGCAATAACTTATCTTCAGCTATTTCCATTTAAATGATCCTTTGCAAATACATAAAGTCCACCGTGGGACAAAGCTATTTATTTGCAGAATCAAATGGGAACGGCGTTCAATTAGAAAAAATTGACTTTTTTATAAAATTTTTGCAGATTTATTCTTGGGGTGGCGTTTTTGTCACGCCAGCGGTAGCAATTGCGTAGTCTTGCCAGTCTTTCATCAAGGCGCGGCGTTTTTCAAAAATGTCTCCTCTCTGGTATGCAGCTACGGTTTTGTCTCGCACAGTATGGCTAAGTGCCGCTTCCGACACCTCGTGAGGGAAGGGGGTGCATTCTGTCGCCCAATCTTTGAAGGAGGAACGAAAGCCGTGGACTGTCGCTTGCCCGTCTAGCCCAAGTCGCCTCAGTACCTGCAATAGAGCCATGTTTGAGAGTGGTCGTGTAGGCTGGCGCCCTGGGAAGATATAAGGCCCCGTTGAAAGGATCTTCGCCTCTTCCAGGATTTCGACGCATCTTCGCGGGAGCGGGACCCTGTGAATTTGTTTGTTCTTCATGCGAGTTGCCGGGATCGTCCAGATATCGCCGTCAATTTCATTCCACGTGGCTTTGAGCGTTTCGTTCGTACGCGTAGCCGTCAAAATGAGAAATTCCAAGGCGAGTTTGACGGATGTGTCTGCTTCAAAGCTGCGCAACGCATTGATAAAAAATGGCAATTTCGCGTAGGGCAGAGCTGCATGATGTCGTGTGGGCTTGTTATGCTTTGGCAACCCCTTCTGAATGCTGTCAGTTGGATTTGTGCCATCGCGAAAGCCCGACGCCTGACACCAGTCAAGCACCGTTTTTATGCGCTGGCGAACCCGTCTAGCGGTTTCATGCTTGGGTAGCCAAATGGGGTTGAGAACGTGAAGAACGTCGCGAGGTTCAATTTTGTTCACCGGCAATGCGCCGATCAACGGAAAAGCATAGGTTTCGAGTGAGGTTAGCCATTGAGCAGCATGTTTGCTGTTGGCCCAGTGTTGCCGGTGACTATTGTGAACGGCTCTAGCAGCGTGCTCAAACGTGGGGATGCCCTTTTGGGCGTTGCGATCTGCGACAGGATCGCCGCCGCTGCGGGCAATGCTCCTGTACTTCGCGGCCTTTAATCTCGCCTCTGCAAGAGAAACCGTCGAGACGCTACCAAGGCCAAAATCTCTGCGCCTTCCCTGCACTACGGTCCTTAATAGCCACCGCTTCGCGCCTGAGGGGGCCACTTCAAGGTAGAGGCCATTACCATCACTATATCGCCCGGGCACATTCAGCGTGCGGACCTTTGCCGCGTTTAACTTGTGATGCGGATGCCGACCTCTTGGTTTCATAATAGACCCCACAAAAAACCCCACATATTATGTTGGATTCAGGTGGATTTTGTCAAACGAAGCTGGACGATCTGACGTGGAACATACTGGTATAAATGAAATATATCAGTCGTTGTCGTCCTGCAATGGACACTAACAAGGCAGACACTCCCTCCGCCAGTTCTTTTCGCTCGCGCCCGCGCGGCGGGCTCCGCGAGGGCGGGCCACTTGGCCCGGGTCGCTTTGCTCCCTGGCCCTTCGGGCCGTAGTTCAAATCCAATCCCGTCAAGCCCGCCATCTTATCGCTCACGCGCCAGAGGCGCTCCGCGGGGGCGCGGGAGTCGCCGCGGGTCGCCTTGCTCCCGAGTTCTGCGGGCTTTGTGGAGAGTTTGAAATTTCTCCTTTCAGGCCTGCCATAGGCCGCCGATCACACTCTACGACGCAATGTTGCTGCCGAATGTCACATGACCAGCAAGCGAAAGAGCGAATTGTCTATTCTACGCCTTAGCCGCATGCTCAGGTCGAACCGACAGACTTGATCATCGTCGTTGCGGTCCGAAACCCGAATATAGGCTTCAATGCGCCGATCGACCTGTGGGATCGGGCGTCGAACCCATGCCGCTCATAGAGCGCCCGCGCCCTGGTGTTTTCGTCGATCACGTCGAGGCGAAGATGCTTCAGCCCCTTCGTGGCCGCATGGCGCTCTATCGCATCGAGCAAGGCCGATCCGACGCCAAGGCCGCGCACGCTATTCCAACTATCCTCCTAAGAAATCGGTGCAAGCGGGACGGCTGCGGGCAACGATTGCAGGCATCCTGCAAATCAGATCCCTCGCGTATCAGATTGGCTGATCGCTGCGTCGAAACGTATGCCGACCCCGCAAGAGATCACATATCCGTGTGCTAATGTTCCTTGTCTCACAGAGGGTTCCCACGCGTCGGAAAATCGATCAAACTACGGGGATGAGGCGCGATGACATCTGCATTTTCATGAGCGCGGCAACCTGTTCCCGGTCCAAGTCTATGATCAAGGAGTTTATCCGGCGGGCTTGGATCGCATTTGTGTTGCTTTCCCTCCTATCCATTGCCGCGCCCGCGCCCACAATCGCCGGCGATCTGGATCGTAGGCAGGTCATCGGACAGATTGCTGCGGCGAAACCTGGAGAGGCCCCCGACCTTTCCCGGAGAAACCTTGCCGGCCTCGATCTTTCTGGTATCGACTTCAAGGGTGCCGACTTGTTCGCCGCGAACTTGAGCGGCACGAAGCTCAGCGGCGCAAATCTCGCGCATGTCAACCTCACGCGTGCCGTGCTGACGGATGCGGATCTGTCTAAGGCCGACCTCCGGCACGCCGACATGTTCGCCGTTATGATGAGCAATGCGAACCTTACAGGCGCCGATCTGTCCCGAGCCCGCATCATCGGCGGACTCAATAATGCACGACTTGATGGCGCTAAACTTATTGAGGCCGATCTCGGGTTCGATCCCACAAACGCAAACATGGCACCGCCAAAGGTGGATCTTTCAGGTGCCGTCCTTGACGGCGCGGACCTTACTGGTGCCAATCTCAGGAATGCGTTGTTGGAATATGCCAAGCTGCGGGGCACGCGTCTGGTCAAAACTCGCTTGAACTGGGCGAAGCTTGCAGGCGCCGATCTCAGCGGCGCGGATGTGACGGGAGCGGACCTTTCCAATGCCGACCTCACCAACGCAGCCTTGGCAGGGATCAAGGGGGCCGACAGTGCCAGCGGGTTTGTCCGGTAAGCGCAGCTATTTTGCGCCCACAGCGGGACGTGGCTTCTGCTATCGCTCACAAAGCCCAGCTCCATCATGAGATGAGGTCAGAGTTCTCGCTTCCCGCGCCGGGTTGCGGCTGCTCGAAAGCGGCCATGAATGCCTTCCATGGGACCGCCTCCCTTCACTTAGCGATGCCACTTCGTGGGAGCGTGCAATGCGAGTCATGAGCTCGGAACTCGATGATCGTCTGATCACAAGTTCGCTGCCGACCGATGCGCAGCTCCGGGTCATCTTCGCCGTTGTCGCCCTTCTCGTGGTGGCACTCGTTGTCACTGCGCCCTACGCGCACCAGGCAACAGATGGCACCGAGATTTTCGTGCCTGCTTATGCGGCTGCGATATTCGTCATCGAAGTGACGACCGCGGCAATCCTGCTCGCGACATTCCGTGTTCGCGGCTCGGTGCAGCTCTTCGTTCTCGCCTTGGGATATCTGCTGTCGGGCTTTCTTTCGGTGCCCTGGGCGCTGACGTTTCCCGGCGTGTTTGAGATCGCGTGGTTCGATCAAAATCTCCAGTCCACCGCGTGGATCGCCGCAATTCGGCGCATCGGCTTCGCCTCGGCGCTCGTCGGCTATGCCGTCATCGGTCCAGGTTTGACTGTACGGACTCCAGAGCGCTGGATTTTATCTGGCATCGGTGCGCTGGCCGTCGTGCTTACGACGCTCGTGACGTTCATAATGGGCAACGTGGACTTTCTTCCTCATTTCATGACGGACGCGCGCACCACCACCACAGCGTGGCGCTACATTCCGATGCTGGCGCTTTTCCTCTACATGGTGGCCTTCATGGCGCTGGTCGCAAGAATTCGCTCTACGCTCGATATTTGGATGTGCGTCGTCGTCTTCTCGCTCTGTGTGGAAATCCTGCTGATTTCCTACTTGGGCGGCGCCACACGCCTCAGCGTGGGCTGGTGGTCCGGGCGGTTTTTCGGACTTATGGCGGCGGGAACAATTCTTCTGGTCCTGCTGGCCGAGACAACGGAAAACTATATGCGCCTCGCCAGAGCCGCGGCAAATGAGCGGCGCACGCGTTTCAACCGTTTGGCAGCGATGGAAGCGTTGTCAGCCTCCATTGCGCATGAGATCAACCAACCCCTTTCGAGCATGGTCACGGATGCAAACGCCGGGCAGCGTTGGCTGTCTCGCGACGAACCCGAAATTGAGCACGCTCGCAATGCGCTCAAACGCATTGCCGACGAAGGGTACAGGGCCGACAAGATCGTTGCCGGCATACGGCAGATGTTCCAGACGGGGGCGCAGGATCGAGAGTTTGTCGACTTGAAATGTGTCATCGAGGACGCTGTGGCCCGCAGCCTGCAGGATCGCTCCGCCGCTCGCATCGAGGTCGAAAAGCTTTACCGGGACGAACCCAAAATGGTCATCGGGAACGCTGGGCAGCTTCTCCAGGTCGTTGCCAATCTTCTCGACAACGCGGTCGATGCAATGAAGGATAGCGGCATCCGCTCCCGCAAGATCTCAATCGGTATCGCCCATGGCGACGGGGACGAGGTCGAGGTGTCAATATCCGACACAGGTCCCGGTGTCCGTCCTGAGATCCTGGACCGGGTCTTTTTACCATTCGTCTCAACGAAACCTGAGGGTATGGGAATGGGATTGATGTTCTGCCGATCGGTCGTGGAAGCGCATGGAGGTCGGATTTGGACGACGGAGAACAAACCGGCCGGGGCCGTTTTCCGCTTCACGCTTCCGACGGATACCCTTTCGAGTGACCGGGGTTTGTGAAGGTCATGGCCGCGGACCCAATTGTTTACGTCGTCGATGACGACAAAGCCGTGCGTGCGTCGCTCGAAAGCCTGCTCGAGTCGGCCGGCTATATGGTGCGCGCCTTCGCGTCGGCGGACGAATTCTTGATGCGAGACGAGGCAATCGACGCGCCGAGCTGCCTCATACTCGATGTACGGCTTAAGGGAAAAAGCGGCCTGGAGTTTCAACGCGAACTGATGCGCGCAGGCGTTACGCAGCCGATTATTTTCATCACAGGGCACGGCGACATCCCCATGTCGGTTGCCGCCATGAAAGCTGGCGCGATCGAGTTCTTGACCAAGCCCTTCCGAGACCAGGATCTTCTCGACGCTGTGTGTGCGGGAATCGAGCGCAGCGTCCGCCAGCGCGAGGCGGAGCGAGAGAACGATCAACTGCTCGGCCTCTTTAATACGCTCTCTCCGCGCGAAAGAGAGGTGATGTGGCTGCTGGCATCGGGCCTGATGAACAAGCAGATAGCCAATCGGCTGGGCCTGAGCCATATCACCATAAAGATGCATCGCTCGCAGATCATGCAGAAGATGCAAGCCGAGAACCTCACCGATCTGGTTCGGGCATCTGATCGCATCAAGGACGTAACGTCGAACAACTGATTGTGCGGCGAACGACGCTTCCATCACACACACCTAACTCAGGGTATGGGTCATCCCATCCCCATGCACGATTGCGGCCATCTCGCTCGAATGCCTAGCGTATCGAGCCTGCCTGCAATTGCGGCAAGACAGTCATATCTCCGCTCGCATAGCGTCCGCAATTTAGGCCCCGCACCGGGCGCTCGCATGTTTTGGAGTTCCCCTCTCGAAGCAACGCATACGTGCGCGCGGCTGTGAAGGCAAAGAAGCAGGGAGGCTTGGCAGCCGGCGCAAACGCCCTAACCAGAGGAAGTATCATGACACACAAGAAGCTGGTCGCGAATTTTGGCGTCGCGTGGGAACGCGGCTTCGGCTACGTGCAGGCGGTTCAAGTCAAGGACACGATCTACCTGTCCGGCCAATTAAGTCATGACAGCGAGGGGAATTTCATCGCGCCCGCGGACCTTGATGAGCCGGGTAGACCGGCCGATTACGCGCAGATGGAGCAGCAATTTCGTCAGACATACGTCAATGCCAAAAGGATGCTTTCCGAGTTTGGCGCGACGCTGGATGATGTCGTTGAAGAGGGTATTTTCGTTCTGGATGTGCCTTCGGGCTTCTCAGCCGCCGCCAAAGTCCGCAAGGAAATGTACGGGACAGATGTGCCGCAATGCGCGAGCAGCATCTTTGGCGTGTCTCAATTGGCCCGCCCGGAGCAGCTCGTAGAAATTACGTTTCGTGCGGTCATCGACCAGCCCGCAGGCTGATTGTGTAAACGCCTCACGCCGTGATGCCGAACGCCTGATCTGGCGGCGAACGCCGGTCAATATCCTCTTTCCATCACGTGCCTAGCCCAGGGGATGGGTCATCCCATCCCCATGCACGATTGCGGCCACCTATCTCAAATGCCTAGCGTTGAGCAGCGTCGAGCGCCCTTCCAGGCACGCGCGCGCAGCAAGAGAGCATGCCTGATCAAGACAGATCCGCGCGGCTCCACACGAAACTGTTCCGGGAACCGCGGGGCCATACCATGAAGGTCTACGTCATCTCGTTCGGCGCCGGCGTCCTCATCGGCATCATCTACAGCGCCCTCAGCGTGCGCTCGCCCGCGCCTCCCGTCATCGCGCTGCTGGGTCTGCTTGGCATTCTGATCGGTGAGCAGATGCTGCCGGTTGCCAAGCACATCATTCGCGGCCACGGGCTGGCAGAGTCAATCGGTCGATCCGATTGCGAGAGCCACGTTCTCGGCCCGTTGCCGGCAAACAACGAAGTCTATCGGGGCCATCCCCACAGCGCGGATCATCGCGATTCATAACCTTGCGGGCCGCAAACTATCGCACACGACCATCTATCTGACAGGAGTCTTTCCATGGCGAACTACACTGAAGTTCTAACACCCCAGAACAGCCAGATCATATTCATCGATCAGCAGCCGCAGATGGCGTTCGGTGTTCAATCGATTGACCGCCAGACGCTGAAGAACAACGTCGTCGGATTGGCAAAGGCAGCCAGAGCCTTCGCCATTCCCGCGGTTATCACCACCGTGGAAACGGAGTCTTTTTCGGGTCACACCTATCCGGAGCTTCTTGCCGTGTTTCCCGAAGCGCCCATCCTGGAGCGAACCTCGATGAATTCCTGGGACGACCAAAAGGTGCGCGATGCGCTCGCGAAAGCCGGCCGCAAGAAAGTGGTGGTTTCCGGTCTCTGGACGGAGGTCTGCAATACCACGTTCGCCCTCTCGGCCATGCATGACGCCGGATACGAGATCTACATGGTCGGCGACGCTTCGGGAGGAACCTCGAAAGACGCCCACGACTACGCCATGGATCGCATGGTTCAAGCTGGCGTCGTGCCGATGACGTGGATCCAGGTGCTTCTCGAATGGCAGCGCGACTGGGCGCGGCGCGACACCTACGACGCGGTTACGGACATCGTCAAGGAGCACGGTGGCGCTTACGGGATGGGCGTCGATTACGCCTACACCATGGTTCACAAGGCGCCGGAACGCGTGACGCACGGTCCGCTTCTCGATCCCATCGCAGCCACATAGCGCGCTCGTTTGTTGGAGCAGGCCGGCGATCTCCTTCTGCTGCCGGCAAGAGCACGGAGTTCGCCATGCCGATACGCCGCCGCACGTTCGTTCAGGGTCTCGCATCTGCCGGGGCTCTGGCCACGATCAGATCACCTTCGGCCAGGGGCCAACAGATGACCGATGCACCCGACGTCATACTGCATAACGGACGCATAACGACGCTCGACGCCGCGACGCCTGATGCCGAGGCCGTAGCCGTCAAAGACGGCCTCGTCGAAACAATCGGGACCGACGATACCGTGATGCGTCTCGCCGGTCCAAAGACCAAGATCGTCGATCTCGGTGGCCGCCGCACCATTCCTGGATTGAACGATAGCCACACGCACCTCATCCGGGGTGGCTTGAACTTCAACATGGAGCTGCGTTGGGAGGGCGTGCCGTCGGTTGCCGACGCGCTGCGGAGCCTCAAAGCGCAGGCGGAGCGCACGCCGGCTCCGCAGTGGGTGCGGGTGGTCGGCGGTTGGAGCGAGTTCCAATTCGCGGAACGCCGCATGCCGACGCTGGACGATATCAACAACGCGGCACCCGACACGCCTGTGTTTATCCTCCATCTTTACGGTCGTGCGCTCCTGAACAAAGCGGCCCTCAATGTCCTTGGTTTCGACAAATCGACGCCCAACCCGCCAGGCGGCGTCATCGAGAAGGACGCGAGCGGAAATCCGACGGGCCTCCTCCTCGCCAAGCCGTCAGCGCTCATTCTCTACTCGACGCTAGCGCGCGGACCAACGCTCCCGATCGAGGATCAGATCAACTCTACGCGCCACTACATGCGCGAGATGAACCGCCTCGGCATCACGTCGGTGATCGATGCCGGCGGCGGCGGCCAGAACTACCCCGACGATTACGACGTCATCCAGCGTCTGCACGATGCAGGCGAGTTGACGGTACGCATTGCCTACAATCTCTTCGCGCAAAAGGCGGGCGGAGAGCTCGGTGACTTCGAACGCTGGAGCACGATGGCTAAGCCCGATCAAGGAACCGCCATGCTGCGCATGAGCGGAGCCGGTGAGAACCTCACCTGGTCGGCTGCAGATTTCGAAAACTTCCTCGAACCCCGGCCCGATCTCGCCCCCACGATGGAGGCCGATCTTGAGCCGATCGTGGAACTTTTGGCCGCGAACAAGTGGCCGTTCCGCATTCACGCGACCTACGACGAATCCATCGACCGCTTCCTGACCGTTTTCGAGCGGGTCAATGGGAAGTCGCCGTTCGAGACGCGGTTCATCATCGACCACGCAGAAACGATCAGCGACCGCAACATCGATCGCATCAAGGCCCTTGGCGGCGGCATTGCCATCCAGCATCGGATGGCGTTCCAGGGCGAATACTTCGTCGAACGCTACGGTGCCGACGCCGCTCGTGAAACGCCGCCGATCAACAAGATGCTGGCCGCTGGCCTGCCGGTCGGCGCCGGGACCGATGCAACGCGTGTGTCCTCCTACGATCCTTGGGTCGCCCTGTTCTGGCTCACGACCGGCCAGACGCTCGGCGGCCTGCCTCTCTACGGCGAGGCCAACATTCTCGACCGCACGGCAGCGTTGCGGCTCTGGACCGCCGGCTCCGCCTGGTTCTCGGGCGAGGCAGAAGTGAAGGGTACGCTTTCGCCCGGTAAGTACGCCGACCTCGCAGTGCTGTCCGCTGACTACATGACCGTCCCGCCGCAGGAGATCCGGCGTATCAACGCGGTCTTGACGATGGTGGGCGGAGCGGTGGTCTACGGCGAAGGGGATTACGCCGACCTTTCGCCGCCGATCCCGCCTGCGTCTCCAAGCTGGAGTCCGGTCAACACAGTCCCAAGCCCGGCACAACGCGCGGGTGCGGAAAAGGAAACGCGGCACGCCCGTGCGTGTGCCGATGGATGCCAGTCTCACTGTGGTGTCCACGGTCACGACCACCTGATTGCCTGGAACAATCCCATCCCGGTGTCGGACAAAAACGCGTTCTGGGGCGCTCTCGGATGCTCATGCTTCGCGGTATGACAATGGTCATGAACCTATCCGCCGTAGCCAGGCGTTCTTTGCGTCACCATCGCGTCGGTGTGGCTGCCGTGGCAGCACTCGCCGGAATGATGGGAGCAAGCGCCGCAACGGCTGCGGATCCCCTGAGCCTGACATTCACGGGCGTTGTCGAGCCACGCCAACGGGTGGCGATCGCCAATCAGGTCACCGGCGTGATCAGCAAAGTGCTCGTGGTCGCTGGTCAGCGGGTGGACGAGGGACATCCCCTGTTCGAAATCGATGCTGAGCCGTACGAGATTGACGTCAAGACCGCGAAAGCCGACCTCGACGAAGCGCGTGGACGCCTAAGGCTGGCAGAGGACGTTTCGCTTCGTCAGAGCAGGCTTGCCGAGCGAGGCTCCGGGGCCGAAGCGCGCGCGACACAGGCGAGTATCGAGGTCGACGTGGCACGGGCTGCGGTCGCACGGCAGGAAAGTGCGCTCGCGCGTGCCGAACTCGCGCTCGAACGCACGCGCATTGCCGCACCGATCGCCGGCGTTGTCGGGCGGGTGCGCGTGTCGCCGGGCGCTTTTGTAGAGGCCGAGGGCGGCACCGTGTTGGGCGAGATCGTGGACGTCGATCCGATCCTGGTCGGTTATGCCGTGCCGTACGAAGATCGGCAACGCGCGCTGAAGAAAACCGGAAAGGCTGCCGCCGTCGATTTATTCGAGAACGTATCGCTCACGCTCGTACTCCCATCGGGAGAAAACTACAGCCATCGCGGCCGGCCGTATTTCGAGAGCGCCGAGATCGATCGCGATAGCGGCATGCTCACGACGTGGGCCGAGTTTCCCAATCCCGATGGAATTCTCGTGCCGGGACTGGCCGTGAAGGTCCTGTCGGAAATACATGGCAGCCCGATTGCGGCGGAAGATCAGAAATGACAGACAACCAGCAAACGGCATCCGCTGCGGCTAAGACGGGCGCGTGGTCTCCATTTCGTCATTCCGCCTTTGCGATGCTATGGACCGCGACGCTCTTGTCGAACGTCGGCACATGGATGCATGACGTCGGCGCGGGATGGCTCATGACAGAGCTTTCGCCGTCGCCGTTGGTCGTCGCGGCGGTCCAGGCAGCCACCACACTCCCCATATTCTTGTTCGCACTCCCAGCGGGAGCGTTGGCGGACATCGTAGACCGCAGGCGCCTGCTTATTACGGTCAATCTGATGCTCGGCGCCGTCGCCGCCGTGCTCGCGTTCCTGGTCAGCCAGAACGCAGTGACGCCGACGACCCTCCTGCTCGTGACGTTCGTTATGGGTACGGGCGCTGCCGTGATGGCGCCCGCGTGGCAGGCCGTCGTTCCGCAGCTTGTACCGAAGGAAGAACTCACGTCGGCCGTCGCGCTCAATTCCATGGGCATCAATATCAGCCGCGCCATTGGCCCAGCCCTCGCCGGCTTCCTCATTGTCGCCTATGGAATAGCCACTCCATTCCTTCTGAACGCCATCAGCGTCATCGGCATCGTTGCAGCGCTGCTGTGGTGGCGCGTGCCGGCGTCGCGGGAAAGCAAGGTGCCGCCGGAATCTATCATTCCGGCCATGATTTCAGGTGTACGCTACGCGCTTCACAGCGCTCCCCTGAAGTCGACATTGGTGCGCGCGGCAGCGTTCTTTGTGTTCGGGAGCGCATTCTGGGCGCTGCTGCCCCTCATCGCGCGCCAAGTGCTCGCCGGCGATGCCACGCTTTACGGAATACTGCTCGGCTGCCTTGGGGCCGGTGCCGTCGCCGGCGCTATCCTTCTTCCAAAAATAAAAGGAAGGCTCGGACCAGACGGCACCATCATGTTCGGAACGGTCGGCCTCGCTGCTGTTATTGTGCTGATGGCGCTGGTTCCGAACTGGTATCTCGCGGCTGTGGCCGCAGCGCTGGCGGGCGTTTGCTGGATCTCGGTGCTGTCGACGCTCAACGTCTCAGCGCAGACGGCATTGCCGAACTGGGTGCGGGCGCGTGGCCTGTCGATCTTCCTGATGGTGTTTTACGGCTCGATGACCATCGGCAGCATCATGTGGGGACACCTCGCATCGCACGTCGGCATTCCGAGTGCCCTCCTTGCGGCGGCGGCGGGTGCAATCGTCGCGATGTTGCTGACACGGAACGTCAAACTCAACCAGAGCGAGGAGATGGATCTCGCTCCCGCGATGCACTGGCCCGAGCCGGTCATAACTGGCGACCACGAGGGCGAACGCGGCCCCGTGATGATCCAGGTCCCCTATGAAATCGCCCCGGAGGATCGGGCGCGTTTTCTCGATCTCATGAAAGATCTTGCCGAGGCGCGTCGGCGCAATGGAGCCTTTTCCTGGATGCTCATGGAGGACCTCACCGTCCCAAATCGCTTTATCGAAACCTGGCGGGAAGCATCATGGCTGCATCACTTGCGCCACCACGAGCGCGTAACCGGCGCGGACCGTTTAGTTCAGGAGGAGGTCTGGAAGCTCAATCGGTCGGGCGCGCAGCCTTTGGCAACGCACTGGGGATCAGCGGGATAGACGCATTACGCGTGCATCCGGGCTTTAAAAGAGTGCGAAAGCGCCAGATCTGGTCGATGCGGAGAAGTTGTCTGCGTTCTCGGCAAGGTTGACGTCCTGCTGTTGATCGGGTGAGGCGGTATTCGGCATTCGGCTGTCATGCCGATTATCCTGACCGGGTGGATCGTCACCTGAGAGCCGCGCCGGTTCACAGGCGCAAAAAAGCGCCCCGCACACCGGACCTCTTTTGAAGCACGGTGCGCGAGGCGCTTTCTATGTCATTCGTGCGTCTAACTCGTGCTGTCAGAAGAACACGGCACCGCCCAACGCGTAGATGTGAAGATTCTCCATCGACTCGCTCTGGCCAGCGCCGTTGGAGGAAAAGTCGACATCGGCGCTGTGGTTTTTGTACTTCAACCACACAGCCATCGACGCGGCATCGATCTCCTGCACGACGCCGAAGCCGAACCGGCTGAACTTCGAACCCGTTGCCTCGACTCCACCCGGGTTTGCGAGGCAGGCGTTGTCGATGCGTCCCCCCGTACCGGCAAAGCCGTCGCAGATATCGGTGGTTCCGCTGAACACGGCGCCGCCGAGCAGTCCGCTGAACATGTCCTTGTCGTGCCCGTACTCGCCGTAGAACACGGTCGCACCGAGCGGATTGAGGTTCGCACGAACGCCAGCTTTCAAATACAGCTGATCCGTGTCCTTGAAGCCGTCGGGTGTTTCATGTCCGTAGTGCACGCTGCCGAAGATGCCGGTCGGCGTGTGCAAGAAGGCGAAGTTGGCCTGCCAGAGCTGCGAATCCGTAATCGTGTTGATACGTTCGCTTGAGTTGTCTTGATAGGAGAGGCCCAGCAAGGTCTTGAAGGATCCGAACTCACCACTGTGCCGAAGCGCGACGTCCCAGAAGTCGTCTTCTCCCCAGGATGTCGAAACGACGAAGCCGTTCCAGGTCGGCGTATCGTAACGGACGCTGTTGGTACGGTCGCCGCCGCAATCTGCGAAGATGCCAACGCCGACCGTGTAGCATGTCGCGATGTCACCCCATCGCGCCTTCGCCCGCGTGCCCGTACCCTCCGGCACGAGATTGAAGTTCTGGCCGTCGAAGATCACGAGATTGGCCGCGAAGATGCTGCCAGCCCCCGAGAGATCGACCCAGGTATCGTCCGATGCATGGCTTTGCCGCCCGACAGCGACCCGGCCAAGCTTGTCGCTTTTGATCCACCAGTATGAATTGAGCAGGCCTGGAGGCCCTTCTCCGCCCTTTGCGTTGTTCGCGTCCTGGACGAAGCCGTTGGCTCCGGTGACGTCGAAGCGCAGGCTGTAGCCGGCCGACCACTCGGCATTGATCTGGGCACTGCCGTCGAAATGCAGGCGCGTGCCGAGATCGTTCAAGCTGGTGCCGACATACGCATCCGAACTGATGCCGTCGCTCCAGCCCATGATCTGCTCCGTGACCCAGCCGGAGATCATGAGAGAGACTTTTTTATTGCCCTTTCGCGCGGTGGTCGCCTCCAGCTCCGCAATGCGTTCCTCAAGATCGGCGCAACAGTTGCCCGCGAGATCGGCCGACGCTGCCGTGCCGCTCCCAAGGCACAGGCTGGCCGACGCAAGCATGGCGCACAACGCCAAATTTTTAACTCCCCCGTCCATCGCAGTTTGCCCTTTCCAATTTGTCTTTTTTGATATCCTTGAGATCTCTTCCATTTCCCCGTCGGAGTTTTTCGTCGTCGTCGATGTTCTCGATCCGAACTTTCTCCTCCTGAGGCCGGCAACCAAACGCGGAGCGACTTCCCCCTGGCACTGCCGCAAACATAAAGTCCCCGGTTACATTCCGGTTGACGCGAGAACAGCAAGGGGTGTGCCAATATTCCAACGTTCGTTTCTGGGGACGCTTCACCGACAACTCCCGAGCTTGATGGCGTGTGGACTGGAATAAAAATTATCGCCTGTTTTCCGTCGGTTGCCGGTCGGGCTCAACGCCATCCAGGGTCGGATCGAGCCTGGACGATGTTGCGCGTTAGCAACAGACGGCGATGCTATTTCCGCTTCTTGCGATTATTCCGGCCCCTTCGAAGTTAGGTGGTGGCGCTCTGCCGAGACGCTTCGCGACATCTGTCTCAATCGGGCAGCCGCGGACACCAGCAGCCGCTTTCCAAAAGCGGCGCGCGGAATAGAAGGTATTTTGTATTTTCATATCGGCACGCTACAAAAATTACGGTTTTAGATCTGTTTCGGCGGCGATCGGACAGCCGTAAATTGACGGCACATGCGTGCCCCCGCTCATAAGCGCAACGGGGCGCGACCGACACACGCAACGGCGGCCGCAGCACTTGCGACATCTGTATCAGCGACGCGGCACTTTCGCGGTGACGGCATGCTCCAGCGCGGGCTGCACATCCCGCCAGAGACGCCTCCACATCCGCATTGTGGGAGATTTCGGGGGGACGGCCTGGGGCCAGGGCGCCTTTGGCATGCCTTTTGCGGCCTTTCACGCTGTCGCACCAAGAGCCTCCGCGGATATCGCCGTGAGAGGCCCGCGACATACGGGGAGGACATCCATGCACAACTCAACTTCAGAACACGGAAGACGTGCGTCTTCGGATGCACGAGTGACGCGACGCTTCGTGTTGAGAACGGCCGTTCTGGTCACGGCGGCAATGGCTTTGCCTGCGCTTCCGGCAGGGGCCGTCATCGAGCCGCTGTCGGCCGCGCACAAGACCACGCTGCTGCGCATCGCGCGCGACATCTATCCCCACGAAGGGTTTCTCGACGATGCGCCCTATCAGGCCGTCATCGACGCCATCCTGATCGAATCAGAAAGCAATCCTGCGGTTGCGGATCTGCTTGCGAAAGGGATCGAGGATCTGGAGCGGCGCGCGCACGAGATCCATAAAACCGACTATGCGGCTATTGCATCGGCCGAAAAGCGCGAAGGCCTGCTGCGCTCGATAGAGCTCACCGACTTCTTCCAGAAGCTCAAGGGGGGCCTTCTCATGGGCCTCTATAACAACAAGGCGCTCTACCCGGCGTTCGGTTACGACGGTTCCTCCTGGGAAACCGGCGGCTTCATCGACAAGGGTTTCGAGGCCATCGACTGGTTCTGAACCGCGGCGAGCTTTTCGGGAGATGACTCATGGGCACGACATTCGACCTCAATGAAGACGGCATCGTCGTCATCGTCGGTTCCGGCGCGGGCGGCGGCACAGTCGCGAACGAACTTTCCCAGAAGGGCGTAAAGTGCGTCGTTCTGGAAGCAGGCAACACGCTTAGCCTCGACGACATCGAGAACGACGAATGGGCGATGTTCTCCAAGATCTCGTGGCTCGATAAACGCTTCTCGGCGGGCGGCTGGCACGGGGCGATCAACCATCCGACGCTTCCGGCCTGGATCGTCAAAGGGCTCGGCGGATCGACGGTGCACTGGGCGGGAGTTTCAATCCGCCTCCAGGAGCATGAGTTCAGGATGAAATCTCTGAACGGGGACATCCTCGGCGCCAACGTCATCGACTGGCCTATCACCCTTCGCGAGCTGGAACCCTACTACGACAAGGCCGAACTCAAGATGGGCACGACCGGGCCCGTCACTGGCATGCCGCATCTGCCGTGGAGCGCCGATTTCAAGGTTCTCGCCGAAGGGGCGCGGCGGATCGGATACTCGAAGATCACCGCGGGCCCGATGTCGATCAACTCGGTCGATCGGGACGAGCGCCCGGCTTGCCAGCAAATCGGGTTCTGCATGCAGGGCTGCAAGCTCGGTGCGAAATGGTCCACGCTCTATACGGAGCTGCCGAAAGCTGTAGAGACGGGCAACTGCGAGATCCGCACGAATTGCATGGTGCTTCAGATCGAGCACGACGCGTCCGGCAAGGTCACCGGCGTTGTCTATGCGGATGCCACGGGAGCCAAACAGAGACAGAAGGCAAGAGCCGTCTGCGTCGCCGGAAATTCGATCGAATCGCCGCGGCTCCTTCTGAACTCCGCATCGAACCTGTTCCCGGACGGCCTTGCCAACTCGTCGGGACAGGTCGGCAGAAATTACATGACGCACATGACGGCGGGAGTTTACGCGGTCATGCCTGGGGAAGTGCACATGAACCGCGGCACCGCGGTCGCGGGCATCGTGCGTGACGAAGCGCACAACGACACCAAGCGCGGCTTCGTCGCTGGCTACACCATCGAGAAGCTCGCGCTCGGATTGGGCTTCCTGTCGGCCTTTCTCGTGCCAGGCCCAACGGGCTGGGGGCGCAAGGTGTCCGGCGCGCTGGAAAAATACAAGTACATGTCGGGCGTGTGGATCTGCGGAGAGGATCTCCCTCAGGAGCAGAACCGCATCGAGTTGCATCCGACGGAAAGGGATCAATACGGATTGCCCGCCCCGATCGTCTACAAGACCGACCATCCGAACGACACCAACATGCGCAACCACAGCTACGGTCAGATGGAGAAAATCTACAACGCCCTGGGATCGACGGAGATTTATAACCTGCCGGCTTACCCGGCGAGCCACAACATGGGCACCAACCGCATGAGTGCGAAGCCGCGCGACGGTGTCGTGAACAAGTGGGGCCAAGCGCACGACATCAAAAACCTGTTCGTCTCCGATGGCAGTCAGTTCGCGAGCAGCGGCTCGCCCAATCCCACGTTGACAATTGTCGCGCTCGCGATCCGGCAGGCGGAGTACATCGCGAGCGAGATGAAGCGCGGGCACATCTAGGTACCCGCAAGCGCCATCCGGAAGCAGCGCGGGCGAGCGCCGAAGATGGCCGCTCCGTTCATCCGCTTTGCGAGGATCCTTCCGATCATCCTTTCCACCTCACGGCTCACCCGACAAAGGACACTATGGATACGCCCATCTACGACGTGATCGTTATCGGATCGGGGCCTGGCGGCTATGTCGCGGCCATCCGCGGCGCGCAGCTCGGTCTCAAATGCGCGGTCGTCGAGCGCAAGCACATCGGAGGCATCTGCCTCAACTGGGGGTGCATTCCGACGAAGGCCCTTTTGCGCAGCGCGGAGGTCTATCACCTCGCATCGCGGGCGAAGGAGTTCGGGCTTACCGTGGAGGGCCTCGGATACGATCCTTCGGCGCTCGTCCAGCGGTCGCGATCGGTTTCTGCGCAGCTCAACGCCGGCGTCGGCTTTCTCCTCAAGAAGAACAAGGTCGATGTGATCTGGGGTGAGGCCGAGATCTCCTGCGCGCCTACGCCCGGCGAGCCGGGAAAGATCCTGGTGCGGGAGTCGACAGCCGCGCATCCGCAAGAGCCCCAGTCTTCCGCTCCGAAAGGGGTTCTCTCGCCCGGCACCTATCACGCCCGGCACATCGTCGTGGCGACGGGCGCACGCGCGCGCGTTCTGCCCGGCCTCGAACCGGACCGCGAACGGGTCTGGAGCTACATCGAGGCAATGTCTCCTCCGGCCTTTCCCAAGTCTCTGATCGTCGTCGGATCGGGCGCCATCGGCATCGAATTTGCCAGCCTCTACAGGACGCTCGGTGCTGACGTCACTGTGATCGAGCTGCTGCCCCAGATTCTCCCGGCGGAAGACGCCGAGATCGCGCTCTTTGCGCGCAAGCAATTCGAGAAAGCGGGCATCAAGATCCTGACGGGTGCGCGGCGGTCGTCGATTTCGAAGGAGGCGGACGGCGTGCGCGCGATGGTGACCATTGGCGACGGCATGGAGGAGCTTGCCGCGGAGCGCCTGATCTCAGCCGTCGGCGTCGTCGGAAACACGGAAGGGCTGGGCCTCGAACGGCTCGGCGTCGCGCTGGAAAACGGCACGATCGCGACCCGCGGGGCAGGGCGAACGAACGTCCACGGCATTTATGCGATCGGAGACGTGGCGGGGCCGCCGATGCTGGCGCACAAGGCGGAGCACGAGGGCGTGGCCTGCGTCGAGGAGATCGCCGGACACGCGGCGCATGCGCTCGACAAACAGCGCATTCCCGCATGCACGTACAGCCATCCGCAGATTGCCAGCGTGGGTCTGACGGAAGCTGAGGCTCGGACCAACGGTACCGAGGTTCTCGTCGGCCGCTTCCCCTATATCGGCAACGGCAAGGCGATCGCGGCGGGGGAAACCAACGGCATCGTGAAAACGATCTTCGACGCCGGAACGGGGCGGCTCATCGGCGCCCACATGTGCGGGGCCGAGGTAACGGAGCTCATCCAAGGCTTCGTCATCGCAATGGAGTGCGGAGCGACGCAAAGCGATCTCGCCCGCACCGTATTTCCCCATCCGACGCTGTCCGAGACGATGCTCGAAAGCAGCCTGGCGGCGACGGGGCGAGCGCTTCACATTTAGCGACTGGGAGGATCCGATGGCCGCAGGATGCCGGAGGTTAGCCCGAATCGAGAGACCGATCCGCTGTCCTCGGGCTAACCTTAACCGCGGTCGCAGCGAAGCGCCTGTTCCCCTCTCCGCGTCATACAACCGACATCCAGCTTGCTACTCATCGGGACTGATGGCAAATTTCGGATCAGGGAAACGCGCATAGAATAAAGAACATCTGGCAATGACCCAGACTCAGAGAAGGCTCGCCCAGCAAGTGCCCGGCGGCGAGCTCATCCAAGCCTCCTGGAATCGTTGCATCCAGGAGTACGGGCTTGAGCCCTGCATGCGCCGCAGCGTCGAACGCGTGACGGACCAGAACATCCGTGAGCTTCGTTCTCAGATGGAAGAGGTGCTCTTCGAATCGGGTTCGATCACCGAGCATCTTCGTCACGTGGCGCGGGATGCGGATTATTGCCTTTTGCTCAGCGATGCGACGGGCATCGTGGTCCAGGGATACGCGGATACCTCGGCAAGCCGCGAGATGGCGGAGGAAGGCCTCGCGACAGGTTCGCGGTGGAGCGAGAGCGCCATCGGCACCAACGGTATCGGCACCTGCATCGTGTCGCGGCGGCCCGTCACCGTTGCCGGACACGCGCATTACAACCACACGCTCAAAGGCTTTACATGCACCGCCGCGCCGATTTTCGCGCCCGATGGAAGCGTCATGGCGGTGCTCGATTTTTCCGGCCGATCGGTCGCCAACAGTTCGGAATGCTCATTCGCACAACACATTGTGCGGCAGGCCGCGCAAAGCATCAGCACCGCCCTGTTCCGGAAATGCCATCAGAACAGCTGCATCGTCGCGCTCTCTCGCGAGCCGGAGGCGATGCCGCTCGCGCTCAATGCGCTCGTCGCGACAGATGAAACCGGGCGGCTGCTCGGCGCGACGCAAGATGCGCTGTCATTCCTCGGCGTCGCGGAGCTTGCGGACCTCGGCGGATTGCACATCCAGGATCTCTGGCGAATTGCACTCGACGAACTCAAGCCGCTCTCGTCGCACAACGTGCGGCTCAGCGGGACGGACGGATCCAATTTCTACGTGACGACATTTCTTCCCAAAAAGAAAACGCGATCGAGCAGCGCGCCGTCGGGGAAGGCCCAGCAGAAAGCGCGTTCGAACTTCAAGAGCGAACCTCTAGAGCTCGATCGCGTCGCCGGAAGCGACCCAAAGATGCGGCGCAACGTCGAGCTTTGCCGAAAGCTTCTCGACCGGGATATTCCGCTGCTTCTCCTTGGTGAGACGGGCGTCGGCAAGGATACGTTCGCCCGGGCAATCCATCTTGAGAGCAATCGGTCCCAAAAGCCTTATGTCGCGGTCAACTGCGCGGCGATCCCGGACACTCTGCTGGCGAGCGAGTTGTTTGGCTATGCGCCGGGAACCTTTACCGGGGGCCTCAAGGCTGGCCGCGTCGGAAAGATCGCGGCGAGCAACGGCGGCACGCTCTTTCTCGACGAAATCGGCGACATGCCGATCGATCTGCAGGCGCATCTTCTCCGCGTCCTGGAGGAGCGGGAGGTTTCGCCCCTCGGCGCGAGCGCACCGATACCCGTCGACGTCAGGATCATCTCCGCCACGCATCGGGAGCTTCCGCAGCTCGTCGAGGCGGGCCGCTTCCGGCGCGATCTCTACTATCGGATCAAGGGCGCGCAGGTGAACATCTCCCCGCTGCGGGAGAGGTCGGATATTGCCGAGCTCGTTCAGAGAGTGATCGAGGACGAGCAGGGCGCGGAGGGGGCGGAGATCCGCATCGCGCCCGAGGTGCACGATCTCTTCGCCAGTTATCGGTGGCCGGGCAACATCCGCGAGCTGCGCAACGTGATGCGTTGGATCCTCTCGGTGCACAGCGATCCCGTCATCACGCTCGATCATCTTCCCGAGGAGCTTCTCGCCCGTCCGGAGAACCCTCAGCGCGGCCGGGTCCACCTCGCAAGCGACGCCGCCTCCGAGCCTCCGGCCGATGCAACGCTGGAGCACGCGTGCGAACGCATCGAACGAGAAAAGATCATCGACGCTCTCACGGTCACAAAATGGTGCATCACGGCCGCGGCCGCGGATCTCGGCATCAGCCGCGCGACCTTGCACAGAAAGATCCGCAAGTACGAGATCCTCTCGCCGAACCAGAAGGTCTAAGTGTTCAGACGGCCCGCTCGCGGTCCAGAAAATGGGCGAGCCGTGCCGCGAGAGGCGCTGCGGCAAGGTCCGGGCCGCAAAGGCCTGCCGTCGAGACGTGCTGTGCGGCATCTACTTTTCGATCCGTGCCGCAGAGCGCATAGAAGCGGTTCGTCGCCTCGATGCCGGCGGCGATGTCCACATCGGCCAGGATCGCGGCATGCGCCAGCACGGCCACTCCATTCCTGCCGTCCGGAAGCCGCGTCATGCGCCACCTTTGCGCCGTCCCGGCGAGCTTCCTGCCGCCGATCACGATGTTGAACTCTCCATCGCAAAAGGCCCCCTGCACGCTCGACAGGTAAGCATCGAACCCCAGCGATGAAAAGAACGCCAGCAGCGGTGCGCAGAAACGCTCGTAGGTGGCGCGGATGCTTATCTCGGTCGTTCGCTCGACGAGAAAAGCCGACGACACGTTGACCACGCCCGGCCACTGCGGGGTGATGTCGCCTCCCGTATCGCGGATGTAGACCGGCCATCCGCACCGCAACATCTCATGCGCCGCGTTCTGGAAGCCCTTCGCCCTCGTCGTGAGAGACGGCGCGATCAGCGCCTGTTGGGTTCTCCAAACCGACCAATCGCAACCGGCTCCGCGCTGCACGGCGCTATCGAGCAGCGCTCTTTCGAGCTTTTGTGCGTGCTTGAAGGGTAGCGGCGGCCGCAGTTCCACCGAGTTCCGCGGCTCCGCCGTCTCGTGTCCATGCATCACGGGCTAGTCGACCTGGAACTGCTCGATCGCCTCGCACAAGTCCGTCAGAAAGGCTCCGGCAGGGGCGCCGTTAACAGCACGGTGATCGAACGTGAGGGACAGCCCCATGATGGGACGCGCTTCCAGTTGTCCACCGACGATCCACGGACGCAACGACGCCTCGCCCACTCCGAGGATCGCAACTTGCGGCATGTTCAGGATCGGCGTGAAGTAACGGACGCGCGTGAGGCCAATGTTGGAGATGGTGAAGGTTCCCGCGGTCATCTCCTTCACGGACAGCTTGTTCGTACGTGCGCGCTCAACGAGATCGCGCCGCGCCGCGATCCGTTCCGCGAGCGACATGGCGTCGGCCGAGAGGATCGTCGGCGCGACGAGCAAATCTCCCGGCAACGCGATCGCACACGAGACATTGATCGAGGACTTGATCCGGACCTGGTTCTCCTCAAGCGTCGCGTTGAGCGCCGGGTGCTTGCGCAGCGTGGCGATGACCGCGTCGATCAGGAGATCCTCAAGCGACGCCTTTATGCCGCGCTCCGAAAGCCGAGCCTTCGCCACAATGAGCGCGCTCTGGTCGCAATCCGCGATGTGGGTAAGCTGCGCGGACGACGCGAGGCTTTCTTTCATCTTCGACGCAATCATGCCCCTCATGCCGGCAAGGGGCAGGATGCGGTCTTCGGATGCGCCATGGGCTGGTGTCGATGGCTCGGCGTTCACCTGCGTGGTCTCCTCAACTCTCACGATATTGTCGCGATGGTGCTGCCCTTGGCGGCAACCCCTTCCACGGGCAATCCGATCTTGATCGCGCCCGACGCCGGAGCTTTGATCTCGTATTGCACCTTCTCGACCATGATCTCGGCGATCAGCTGGCCTTCCGAAACCACGGCGCCGTCCGAGACGAGCCAGCTCGTGATGGCCGCCTCCGTGTCTTCCTCCCAAAGATCGGTCGGAATCGTTACATCCACCGCCATCCGCGACGTCCTTTCATTTTTTCATATGCTTCGATGATCTTTTCCGGGCTCGGCAGGGCGAACTGTTCCATCGGCCTGCTGAACGGAATGGGAATGTCGGGATAGGCGACGCGCTGCGGCGAGGCCTTGAGAACGGAGAGGTCCCGCTCTGCGATGCTCGCGATGATCTCGCCGGTCATGCCGTAGCTGTGATAATCCTCGTCGACGACGATCAGTCGTCCGGTCTTCGAAACCGACGCGAAGACCGTGTCGCGGTCGAGCGGCACGAGCGTGCGCAAATCCACGACCTCTGCGCTCACGCCTTTCGCTGCGAGCAGATCCGCCGCCTTCAAGGCGTTGTGCACGCCCATCGCGACGCTCACGATCGTGACGTCCTTGCCCTCGCGCACGATCGCCGCTTGGCCGAACGGTATCGTGTAGCTCTCCTCGGGAACATGGACCGTCGCGGCAGGCTCCGTGCCGAGCCAACCCATGCCCTGCAGTCCCTTGTGGTACATGTAAATGACCGGATTATCGTCGCGGATCGACGCGGTCATGAGACCCTTCGCGTCGTAGGCGTTGCTCGGCGCGACAACCTTCATGCCAGGCAGATGCGCGAACGTGCCGTAGAGACATTGCGAATGCTGGCCGCCGTCGGAATAGCCGCCGCCCGTCGATGTCATCAGCACCACCGGGACCTTGACCGTTCCACCCGAAAAGTAGGCGTTCTTGGCCATCGAGTTATAGATCGCGTCGAAACAAACGCCGAAGAAGTCGACGAACATCAGCTCGACGATGGGACGCATCCCGTCGGAAGCCGCGCCCGTGGCCGCACCCATGAAGGCAGTTTCAGAGATCGGAGTGTCGCGGACACGCTCGCCACCGAACTCATCGAACAATCCGCGCGTGTTCCCGAACACGCCGCCGAGTGTGCCGACATCCTCTCCCATGACGAAAACGCTGGGATCGATGCGCATCTCTTGCGCGATCGCTTCAGCCATGGCGCGCGCAATCGTCAATCGACGCTCGTTCGCCGCAGCAACAGCCCCGGAAGACATGAGGCATTCTCCTGTTTCTTGAATTTATCTTTAGAAAATTCCGCAAGGCGGTGGCTAGACGAACACCTTGTCCAGGGCCTCGTCAGGTTCCGGATATGCGCTCTCGCGCGCAAACCCGATCGCGTCATCCACCTTGCTGCGGGCACGGTCCGAGATCGCGGCCAGATCCGCGTCCGAAAGAGCGTCCTCGCTTTGAAGCCGCCTGGCGAAGGCCGGGATAGGATCTCTGGCACGCAGCGCCTCAAGCTCGCCCTTGGGGCGATAGGCTTCCGCGTCTCCCATGAAGTGTCCGGCAAGCCGATCCGTCTCGATGTCGATCAGGCTCGGTCCGCCCCCGCTGCGTGCGAGCGCGATGGCCTCGCCCGCAGCCGCAAAGATGGCGATGGGATCGTTTCCGGTGACGTGGTGTCCCGGCATTCCGTAAGCGGACGCGCGCAACGCGTTGTTGGGGATCGCCGTCGAGGCCGACTTGGCAACGGATATGCCCCACGCGTTGTCCTCGATCACAAAGATCACCGGAAGCTTCCACAGCGCTGCAAGATTGAGCGTCTCGTGGAATGCGCCTTGATTGGCGGCGCCTTCGCCGATGTACGAGACGGCAACGCCGTCGCGGCCCTGCATTTTGCGAGACAGCGCGGCGCCGACGGCCGGTCCCATCCCCTGTGCGATGATGCCCGAGCAGCTGAAATTGACGTCGGGATCGAAGATGTGCATGTGGCCGCCGCGGCCGCCGCTCAGTCCCGTCTTCTTCCCGAAGATCTCCGCGGCCATCCGCGCCAAGTCAACGCCCTTGGCGATGGCCGCGTGATGAGGCCGGTGCGTCGACGTTACGATGTCCGAAGATGTGAGATGCGCACACACGCCCACGGCGCAGGGCTCTTGGCCGTTGGAGAGGTGCATTTCTCCAGGAATCGGCCCTTTGGCCATGTTGAAGACCGGCTTCTTGCCCTCAAGATAAATCGCTTCGATCGCCTCTTCGAAGAAGCGGCTCACGAGCATTGTCTCGTACATCCATAGTTTCTGCTCACGTGTCGGAAGCAACGGTCATCTCCCCAGAATAATTTTTTTATGCCGCGTGACTGGCGCGCCGGTGACCACACCGCCATTGCGTATCGAGATACGCAGCCTTCGTGCCAAACGGGGAGGTGCGGCTTAGCGCCATGACAAACTGAGATTTTCTTCGTTCCTGTATCGCGCACGCCTCAATGGGCGTCTCGTGCGTGCGACAGGCGTCGCAGGACTGTTTGTCTGCAAGACGCGAGATGCGTCACGCGGAGCGTCGCCCGCGCTTCTGCGAAAACAGGAGAGGCGCTAGGATCGAGCACCCCAAGGGCGTCAATTCCTGAAGCAACTGGATCATCGCGGCGACAAATGTGCCGATCGCGTCCGCGAAAATACGAAACCATTACAGCCGCGCACCCCTGGCACGAGGCTTGCCATATAAAGGGCGCCAATAGCGAAGCCGTCGGGACGTTATCCGGCGCGCTACGAAAAAATAAGGCGGAGGCGACAAGGATGAATGCAAATCGACTGAGGCGCAATGTCGGGGCAGCAATGGTGCTCGTCGCGGCAGGCGTGTTAATTGGATCTTCGAACGGGGCTTGGGCCGAGACCATCGTTGACGATGCGGCGCTCACCGATCCGAACCAAACCGACAACTGGCTGGCCTATGGACGGGACCACAGCGAGCAGCGGTTCAGCCCGCTGACCCAGATCACAGCCGACAATGTCGGCAAGCTTGGTCTCACCTGGTCGCTGCCCTTGCCGGAAGATGGCGCGCTTGTCGCCACCCCGCTCGTCGTCGACGGCATCATGTATTTCACCGGCAGCTACAGCAAGACGCGCGCCGTCGATACCAAAACGGGGAAGCTGATCTGGGAATATGATCCCGAAACCCTGAAGCATGCCGGCGATCGCGCGCGCATGATGTGGAGCTGGAGCCGCGGCGCAACCTTCTACAAGGGCAAAGTGATCATCGCCACCGCGGACGGACGTCTCATCGCGCTCGATTCCAAGACAGGCTTGCCGATCTGGACGACGCAGACCTTCGATCCGAGCATACCGCTTCACATCACCGGCGCGCCGAAGGCGTTTCGCGATCTCGTGCTCATCGGCAACGGCGGTTCCGAGCAAGGCGGTGGCCGCGGCTTCATCACCGCCTACCACGTCGAAACCGGAAAGGAAGCCTGGAAGTTCTACATCGTTCCCGGCAACCCCGCTGACGGCTTCGAGGACGAAGCACAGAAAATGGCGGCGGAGACCTGGACGGGGGAATGGTGGAAACTGGGCGGCGGCGGCCAGACCTGGAACGGCGTCACGTATGACGCCGAGTACGATCAAATTCTCGTCGGGACCGGCAACGGCGGACCCTGGAACCATAAAATCCGTAGCCCCGAGGGCGGCGACAATCTTTTCCTGTCCTCCATCGTCGCCCTCGATGCGACCAGCGGAAAATACAAGTGGCACTACCAGACGACGCCGGGAGACACCTGGGATTACACCTCGACGATGGATATCGTCCTGGTTGATCTGGAGCTCACGGAAGGCGAGGGCAAAAAAAGGTCCTCATGCATGCACCGAAGAATGGGTTCTTCTACATAATCGACCGGAAGGATGGAAAGCTGCTGTCGGCGGAGCCGTTCGCGAAGGTCACGTGGGCGACCGGCATCGACATGGAAACGGGCCGTCCGATCGAGGCGGAGGGCGCACGGTACTTGACCGAGCCGGTCACGATCTGGCCGAGCGTGTTCGGCGCACACTCGTGGCACGCGATGTCCTACAATCCCGGCACGGGGCTCGTCTACATTCCGAAGATGGAACTCGCGACGCATTGGGACGATACAAAAATCGACCTCAACTCCTGGAAAAAACCGTCCTTCCAGATCGACGTCGGTGCTGAAGTCGGCCTTGGCAACGATATTCCGAAGGACGCCGGCGTCAGCTCTCTCATGGCCTGGGATCCGGTGAAGCGGAAGGCGGTCTGGGAGATCCCGCAGCCCAACTACTGGAATGCCGGAACGCTGACCACCGCAGGCAACCTCGTGTTCCAGGGGCGCATCGACGGCAAGTTCGCAGCCTATGACGCCCGCGACGGCAAAGAGCTCTGGTCCGTCAATGTCGGAAGCGGCATCAGCGCCCCTCCGATCACCTACGCCGTAGACGGAACGCAATACGTGTCGCTCCTGGTCGGCTTCGGCGGCGCTGCTGTGGCCTACGGCGGCGGCAGCTCCATGGCCCAGTACGGGTGGGGCTACCGTGGGCAGCTTCGCCAGTTGCTGACTTTTGCAGTCGGTGCCGACAAGCCCATTCCGGAAGTCGGCGAACCCACGTTCGTGCGTGTGCTCAACCCGCCCGAATTCCAGCTGGACGACACGCTCGCCGACCGAGGTGAGCATGTCTACAAAGCGTCCTGCGCGTGGTGTCACGGTGCAGGCGCGGTCTCCGGCGGGTATACGCCGGACCTTCGTGCCTCGGAGGCCTTCCTCGATCTCGATCAGCTCAAGACGATCGTTCAGGACGGTGCTCTTCAGAACAACGGGATGCCCAACTTCAAGAACCTCTCCGATGGGGATTTGGAGGCTTTGCGGCACTTCGTTCGCAAGAAGGCGATGGAGGCCCAGACACCCAGCCATTGAGTACCCGGGGGTTCCAATCCGCTCAATGGCCACTTGAGCAAGCGCTGTAAAGCGCTTGCTCCTTTTTCTCCGACGACGTCGCGCTCTCCCGTGGAGGCGCGCCAATAGTCGACGAGCCTCGGCCCAAGGGATGGCCCGCAGGCAAAACGTCCGCCTCGCGCAACACATGTGTCGCAATGCCGTGTCGCATAACTGTTGCACCGGAGCCGGGTCTGCTCTCTCACGCCGCGGCGTTCTGCAGAAAAAGCGAAAATTCACGGCTGGCGCGCCGGATGAAAAGCGCCGATCGCACGTGGCACAGCCTTTGCTAACGACATCCGTGAGCCCGCGGCATCACGGTGCGACAGCACTGGCGATCTCGCGAGCTTCTTCGGAGTCCGCAGCAAGCGGACGGGAGAGGGGCCTTGCCGGAGCCGCAATGTGTGCGGCAACGACCGGCAGGTTCGTCAACGTTCTCGGTGTCCTCATCGAAGCGTGACGTGCTCGGCCCTGTCCCTGATGCTTGATCCCAGATCCGAAGTTCCTCTCCGGCATCTCGGGACCTCAACGTCTCCCCGAGATGGGCGGGCGGCCCGCTTAGACCTTCTCCAGCTCCAAAGTGAGCGGGCCGCCTCGTCCGGCGAACGATGCCAAAGGTGAAATTAGATCGCATGGTCACGCTCTTCGACATCCGCAATCGGCCGCGACATCCAGAGAAAGCACATAAACCCGACACCCCCAAGCTTCCGCGGCCGGACTGGATACGCGTCAGGCTTGCGTCGGGTCGCGGCCTCGACGAAACCTTCTCCGTCGTTCGCGAGCACAATCTGAAGACGGTGTGCGAGGAAGCCGCATGCCCGAACCTCGGCGAATGCTGGTCGAAAAAGCACGCGACCATGATGATCATGGGCGACACCTGCACGCGGGCGTGCGGATTCTGCAACGTCCGCACCGGCATTCCCGCCCCGCTCGATCCTCAGGAACCGGATAAGGTCGCCGCGGCCGTCGCGAAGCTCGGCTTGCGGCATGTCGTCATTACGTCGGTGGATCGCGACGACCTGCCGGACGGCGGCGCGGACCATTTCGCGCAAACCGTTACGGCGATCCGCAGGTCCGCAGCCGATGCGACCGTCGAGATCCTGACGCCCGACTTCCTGCGTGCGAGCGGCGCCATCGAGACCGTCATGGCCGCACGGCCCGACGTCTTCAACCATAACCTCGAAACGGTTCCGTCGCTCTACAGGCGCATTCGCCCGGGAGCGCGCTATTTCCACTCGCTGCGGCTGCTTCAGACAGCCAAGGAGATCGATCGCAACGTGTTCACGAAGTCCGGCCTCATGCTCGGGCTGGGCGAGCAGCACGACGAAGTTCTTCAGGTCATGGACGACCTGAGGTCGGCGGACGTCGATTTCCTCACCATCGGCCAATACCTCCAACCGACACGCAAGCATGCCGCGCTCGTCCGCTACGCATCTCCGGACGAGTTCGAATCCTTACGCCGCATCGGCCTCTCAAAGGGCTTCCTGATGGTCTCCTCCTCGCCCCTGACGCGCTCCTCGCATCATGCGGGAGAAGACTTCGAGCGCCTGCGCGCCATGAGGACGGCCGACGCAGCACAACGAAAAGGCGCCTGCACATGACCGATACCGCCATCGAGCCCACGCCAAGCGAGGATCGCGCCCATGACGCGCAGCACGCGAAACTCTTCACCGGCGCACAACGGCGCGTTCTAAAACTGCTTTGCCAAGGGCTTAAGAACTCCGAAATCGCAGACAGAATCGGAGTGAAGGAAACGACGATCAAGGCCACCGTGAGCAGTATCCTGCGAAAGCTTCAGGTGTACTCGCGCACCCAGGCTGTCGTCCGCGTGTGCCAGGAAGGCATGGTGGCCGCGGACTGGTGCGCCGGCACCGACTTCGGCCCGCTCGATCTGCAGTCTGTACGTTCGGCCATTGATGTTCCGGCGAGCGCGGTTCGACGCGTGCACGCGGTGACAAAACGCGAGATGAAGGTTCTGGACATGGTGAGCCAGGGCCTCTCGAACAAAGAAATCGCATTCCGGCTCGGCGTCCGCGAGGGCACCGTCAAGGCGCATATGGGAAGCATTCTTCGGAAGCTTGGCGTCAGTTCGCGAACAAAGCTTGCGATCGAGATTTCCAAGCTGCAAACGGCAGCGGCACGCTCGCGTTCGAATGTTGTGAGCGACGAAAGCAAGCCATCGTAATGCGCGATCGCTTCTTCTTCACGCCTTCGGCGCGCACCGGATGCGCACCATCGTCCCCCAGAAAAAAGTGAAGCGACCCGCGATCCGCCGAACGGTGGATCGGCGAGCCGCTTCATCAGGTCCCTGGGAGGAAACAGGGTCTTGGCTACGCGCGCCGTTCACTTAGGCGCGCCAGATCGGGCAGAGCGTCAGGGACGGGCCCCGACAGCACGCGTGCGTTACCAACTTCCGAGCGACTTGATGTAAGCGACGAGTTCCCAGATTTCTTCTTGCGTAAAGACGTCGCCCCACGGTGGCATCGGCGTGGCGCCTTTTCCCCCGTCGCGGATGGTGTCGTAGACGTACTCCTCGCTGAGGCCCGTCCGATCGATAAATAGCGTCGGGTTCTGGCCATGGCAGTAGGACGCGCAAGTCGCATTGAAGGTCTCTTCGCCGGCCTTGATCCTCTTGGGATCGGCAAGATCGAAAGGGGGCTCTCCAGAGGCTGTCGGTTGGTCCGTTTCCGGCGACGTGCCGCCGCTCGTCGCGGGAGCCGTCAGGGCCATGAGCGTCGTCGTGGCGACGAGAAGCATCGCAGCCAACCGGGAGAAGCGCGCGGGGAGTTCGTTCATCGTACCTTGACCATTGTAGACTTGGGCGAGAAAGGTTCGGCAGAAGCAAGGAGTCCGCCCCGGCTGGCGGGGCGAACTCCACTGTTGTACCAGAAGGCTAGTTGACCTGAACCGCGACGAGCTCCGACGGAGTTCCAGCGCCGCCGACAGGAGCGACGACGAACTGCTTGCCGTCGACGATGTAGGACATCAACGCGCCGTAGACGCCGAGAGGAAGCTCTATTTCACCAAGGAGATTTCCCGTCTTGGCGTCATAGGCGTAGAGCGCGGATTCGTCCTGCTTCTCCTTGTTCTGGGCGATCAGTGCGTTACCGCGGGTGTTGAGCCCGAGCACGTCATAGGCGCCGTTGGGAGCCGTGAAGACGATATCGTCGGTGATCACGATGAAGCTCTGATGGGTCGCGCCCACGCGCTCCAGCCCCGCGGCTTTGACCGCCGGATGATCGACCGGGCCACGCCCAGCAGGAACCTGCCACTGATGCTCGCCGGTGTTCATGTCGATCGCGGTGATCGTCGAGAACGGCGGCTTGAACAGCGGGAGCCCTTCCGGACCGCCCACACCGGCCCAAGTGCCCGTGTAGTCGTGGAACGAAGTCCCCGCGACCTCCTTCTTGATCTTGATCGCGAAGGGCATGTTGAAGGACGGCACGTAAAGAACGCCCGTGTTCGGATTGTGCGCCGCGCCCGCCCAGCTTGCGCCGCCGAGAACGCCGGGAACGAGCAGTGTACCCGCCTTCTCCATCGTGGGCGGCGTAAATAGCTCGCCGTACTTGTAGCGATTGAGAATTTTCTTCGCGGCTTCCTTCATCTCCGGCGTGAGATCGATGAGGTCGTCTTCGCTCGCGCCTTGTTGGACGTAGGGCGCAGGCTTGGACGGCACGGGCTGGGTCGGCGCGTACCACTCGCCGGGAACGTCTCCGGCAGGAACGGCCCTCTCTTCGATCGGCCAGATCGGCTCACCCGTGATGCGGTCGAATGCGTAGACAAAGCCTTGTTTCGTAACCTGAACGGCAGCTTTGATCGTCTTGCCGTTGACCGTAATGTCCATGAGGTTCGGGCCTGTCGGCAGGTCGTAGTCCCACAGACCGTGGCGCACGATCTGGAAGTGCCAGACGCGGTTACCCGTTTTGGCATCCAGCGCCACCAGCGTTTCCGAGAACAGGTTGTCGCCGTGGCGATGCCCGCCGTAGAAGTCGTTCGACGGCGTCGACATCGGAAGGTAGACGATGCCCGTTTCATCGTCGCATGACGCGCGCGTCCAGAGGTTGGTGCTTCCCGTATCCTCCAGTCCGGTCTTCCACGTGTCCGCGCCGAACTCTCCGGGAAGCGGCGGCGAATGGAACATCCAGACACGCTTGCCCGTCTTGAGGTCGAAGGCGGGGACATCGCCGGGAGGATGATACTTGAACGGCGGCCGGCCGGCGGCGAACGAATCGAGGACCGCCAAGCTTGGAATGACGACGCCGCCGCAGACGATCGGAGGCGTGCTGACCGTGACGAGATCGCGCTGAACAGGGCGGCGCTTGTGGATCGTGAGATCGATACGGCCCTTTTCGCCCCAGCTCTCGACTACGGCGCCCGTTTCGGCGTCGAGCATGATCAGGAAGCCGTCCGGCGTGCCGGCAATGATGCGCTTGGCACCATCGACGTCAACGTAGGTGAGCGCGCGATTGATAAAGCCGAGGTTGGGTGCCTGGCCAGCCAGATAGCCCTGAGGATCGTAAAGCCACTTTTCCTTTCCCGTCAGCCCGTCGACCGCTGAGACGAGGCCCAGCGGCGAGACCGTGTAGAGCGTTCCATCGACGGCGAGCGGCGTCGATTCGTTCACCCACGTGCGCAGATCCGGATTATCTGCGGACAGATCGTTGCCGGGCAGTGAAAAGCGCCAGGCGATCTTCATGTTCTTGACCGATTCGGCTGTCGCCTTGCCGCCTGCGAGATACCTCGAACTCGACTTGTCGCCCGTGTATTCGGTCCAGTTCCCGTCGCCGGCGCTCGCCATGCCGGCACAAACCACCATACAGGCCGTGAGTGACCATCTGGCCAGACTGCCCTTACCCTTGGATCGCATTGCCTCACCTTTCAAAAGTTTTCTTTATTAGGCCCGCGCGCGCGAGGTCTCGAACAAAGCCCCCCTCGATCGCGCTTGCATGGCCCCGCAAAGGGGACCCCCACGCGACGCATGCTGAAACAGGGCGAGGCAAGTGCTGTGCCAAGCCATTCCGAAGAGAGACTGCGCAAGAGCAGGATGGGAGAGAGTGGGCGCCGCAGATCTTCGTAACAAATTGATATAGAGGACATTTTGTGGGAGATCGGCGGCGGGAACGGAGCGTGTCGTGCACGATATGCACTGCGAACCGTAAGTGGTCCAGCCCTCCAGACGAGGCGGTCCCTTTACAGCTGTCGCAAGACTGGCCTGTTCTCGTGAAGCGGCGCGTAGCGCGACACGACGGCCGCCGTCGCCGAGGCCGCGGCAGCCCTTTTATGGCGTCCGCACTCGGAATGCACCGACCCCGCAGGCGTGAGAAAACGCGCCTCTCCTGCAATCGAGCGTCAGATTGACGGCTTGCTGTCCTGCCGCGATAGCGTCAGAAAAAGCGGGCACGCCATCCGTCCCGTGGCCGCCGACCGCACGCGCAAGGTATCGAAGTGTCCGCCAACCCCGACAGCGCGCTCAAAATCCTCGTCATCGACGAGAACCCGATCCGTCGGGCGATTATCGAATCGGGCCTGGCCGAGGCGGGCTTCACATCTGTCACCGTGCTCGCCAACACGACGCGGCTGATCGATCACATCTACACGCTCGATCCCGACGTCGTGCTGATCGACCTCGAAAACCCGAGCCGTGACGTGCTGGAACAGATGTTCCAGGTCTCGCGCGTCGTTCGCCGCCCCATCGCCATGTTCGTCGACAAGAGCGACAAGACCGAGATCGAAGCCGCCATCGACGCAGGCGTCTCCGCTTATATCGTGGACGGTCTCAGGAAAGAGCGCGTGAAGCCGATCCTGGAAACGACCATGACGAGATTTCGCGCCTTCACCCGCCTCCAGGCGGAGCTTGAGGAGGTGAAGGGCGCGCTGAAGGAGCGAAAAATCATCGAAAAGGCCAAAGGCATCCTCATGAAACGGCGCGGCCTCGACGAGGAGAAAGCCTACGAGTTGTTGCGCAAGACGGCCATGTCGCAAGGCCGGCGCATCGCCGATGTGGCGCAGGCGTTGGTCAGCTCCGCTGACCTGCTCGGAGATTAGGGAGAACGCCATGGCCGATGCTGCGAACGGGCCCTTGGGCGCAAAGTCGAGTGAGGTTCACGTCGGCTTCATGCCGCTGACGGACTGCGCGCCGCTCGTCGTGGCCTCGGAAATGGGGTTCGACCGGCGTCACGGCGTCAAGCTGGTGCTGCATCGCGAGGTCTCCTGGGCCAACATTCGCGACAAGCTCGGCGTCGGCAATTTCGATTGCGCCCACATGCTCGCGCCCATGCCGATCGCCGCGGCGTTGGGCCTGGGGCGCGCGTCCGATCTGATCGTGGCCCCCATGGCCCTCAGTTTGAACGGCAACGCGATCACGGTCTCGAACAGGCTTTACGCGGAGATGCGCGACGCTGACGAGGCCGCGACGCAGGCTGGCGGAATGTCGGCCGCCCGGGCGCTTGCCGCTGTCGTCCGTACGCGCCAGCAGCAGGGCCGCGAACCGCTGGCGCTCGGCATGGTCTACCCGTTCTCGTGTCACAACTACGATCTGCGCTACTGGCTGGCCGCCGCCGGCATCGATCCCGACAACGACGTGAACCTGATCGTGGTACCGCCGCCGCTCAGCGTGGAGGCGCTGAAGACCGGCCGCGTCGACGGGTTCTGCGTAGGCCAGCCGTGGAACAGCGTCGCGGTTGCGGAAGACGAAGGCGTGATCGTTGCGACGAAGAGCGAGCTCTGGGCGATGAGTCCGGAAAAAGTTCTCGGCGTGCGCGAGGATTGGGCCGCGAAAAATCCGGCGTTGGTGTCCGACCTCGTGCGCGCGCTGGTGACGGCGTGTCAGTGGCTCGACGAGCCGGAAAACCGCGAGCAAGCGGCCCGCATTCTTGCACGGCCAGAGTATGTCGGCATTTCGGAGGAGATCCTGGCAGGGCCGCTGACAGGGGCATTGAGGCGAGGCGGAGGACTGGCGGACATCGTCGATCCGGATCTCGTCGTCTTCCATCGCGGTCATGCGAACTTCCCCTGGCGCTCGCACGCTCTGTGGATCCTGACCCAGATGATCCGCTGGGGTCAGGTGCGGGAGCCGTTCGACCTCAAGGCGCTGACGGAGCGGGTGTTCCGCACCGATCTTTATCGCGAGGCCGTCGCCGCGTTGGGCGTGCCCGTGCCTTTGTCCGACGACAAGCAGGAAGGGGGCGACGGCGTGGGCGTCTTCTTTGGCAGCGGACGCTTCGACCCCAACGCCGCACTCTCCTATTTGCGCGATCTGGAGATCCGCAACAGCGGCACCGACCTCGCAGCCTTCGCGGCCCTCAATTCGTGATCCGCTGTTGGCCTGCCCTGCTGAAGCGTGCGGCAAACTTCGCGTGCGCTGCACAATAATCGCGCACGATCCTCGCCGCCCCGCACACGATAAAAACAGCTAATAGCCTGATAATATATAGAAATTCGCGTTGCCGCGAGTTGGCATGATCCTTGATTTTAGGGGATCAGCGCGGCTCAACGGCGAGCCGCAATGATTCAGGCAGCGCTGCCTCGACGAAACGGGACCGATAGTCGGCGCCCGGTTTGCTCGATGCAGCGCTTTTTCTTTTTTCCGGTCCACGCCGCGGGAGGTGCGGGCCATGACGGAGGATCATTGATGGCAGGTTCGAAGACCGCGGGCGTGAAGGGGCAAGGACGCATGTCGCGCCGGTCGTTGATGAGGGGCGGCGCGACGGTGGCGCTGGTCGCGGCGGCGAAATCGCTCGTGCCGGGCGGCGCAACCGTTGCCTGGGCTGCGGGACCTGAGACCACGAAGGCCGTGCTCGGCTACATCGCGCTGACGGATGCCGCGCCGCTCATCGTCGCCAAGGAGCAGGGCTTCTTCGCCAAGCATGGGATGCCCGACGTCGAAGTGTTGAAGCAGGCCTCCTGGGGCGCCACGCGCGACAACCTCGTGCTCGGCGCGGAAAAGAACGGCATCGACGGCGCGCACATCCTGACGCCGATGCCCTACCTGATGGCCACCGGCAAGGTGACGCAAAACAATGTTCCGGTGCCGATGAGCATCCTCGCGCGGCTCAACTACGACTGCCAGGGCATCTCGGTGTCGAAGGAATACGAGGCCCTGACGGTCGGCACGGACGCCAGCGCCTTGAAGGAGGCGTTCGCCAGGAAGCGGGCAGAAGGCAAGGACGTCAAAGTCGCCATGACCTTCCCAGGCGGCACGCACGACCTGTGGATCCGCTACTGGCTCGCCGCCGGCGGCATTGATCCCGACAAGGATGTCTCGACCATCGTGGTGCCGCCCCCGCAGATGGTGGCGAACATGAAGGTCGGCAACATGGATGCCTTCTGCGTCGGCGAGCCGTGGAACGAGCAGCTCGTCAACCAGGGCATCGGCTTCACCGCCTGCACCACGGGCGAGATCTGGTTCCGTCATCCCGAGAAGGCGCTCGGGATGCGCGAAGCCTGGGTCGAGAAAAATCCGCAGGCCGCGCGCGCATTGCTGATGGCTGTCATGGAGGCCCAGCAGTGGTGCGAGAAGATGGAGAACAAGGACGAGCTTGCGGCTCTGCTGGGCAGGCGTCAGTGGTTCAACGTGCCGCCCGCCGACATCGTCGGCCGCCTCAAGGGCGACATCAACTACGGCCGCGGGCGCAACGAAACGGGCACCAATCTCCTGATGAAATTCTGGGAGGACGGCGCCGTCTCCTATCCGTTCAAGAGCCACGACGCGTGGTTCGTCGCGGAGAACGTGCGCTGGGGCAAGTTCGAGGCCGAGACCGACATCAAGGCGCTCGTCGACAAGGTCAACCGCGAGGACATCTGGCGCGAGGCCGCGGCGGCCATCGGCGTGACGCCGCCGCCAACGCCGTCGCGCGGACCGGAGACGTTCTTCGACGGCAAAGTGTTCGATCCCGAAAATCCATCGGCCTACCTCGCGTCCCTTGCGATCACGCGCCTTTCCGCCTGATCCCGCGATCCCCGAACAGGAGCTTTATGCGATGAACGCAATGCCCGCACGCCCCATGCTGATCGACGCCGCATCCGGTGCGGCACCCGCCGAAAAACCGCCGAACCCGCCAAGGGCCCAAGAGCAGACATCGCAGGAAACGAAAGTCCTGCCGCTCAAGACGTCGTCCAACACATACGCGACGCGCATTTCGTCGGCGCTTCGGGAGATGGCAGCCACCGTCGTTCCGCCGCTCGTCGTCCTGGCGGTGATGCTGCTCGTCTGGCAGCTCGCAACCGATAAACCCGGCGCGAGCCTTCCCTCTCCGATGAAGATCTGGAGCGAAGCCAACGATCTCATCGTCTCCCCGTTCTTCGTCTATGGCCCGCAGGATATCGGCCTCGGTTGGCGGGTTTTGACCAGCCTTGAGCGTGTGGCGTATGGCTTCGGCCTCGCCGCCATTTTCGGCATCGCGCTCGGCGCCATCATCGGTCAGAGCGTCTGGGCGATGCGCGGCCTCGATCCGATCTTTCAGGTGCTGCGCACGGTGCCGCCCCTCGCGTGGTTGCCGATCTCGCTGGCGGCCTTCCAGGACAGCGGCCCGTCGGCGGTGTTCGTGATCTTCATCACCGCCGTCTGGCCGGTGATCATCAACACCGCTGTCGGCATCCGCAACATCCCCCAGGACTATCGCAACGTCGCCGAGGTGCTGCGCCTCAACCCGCTCGAATACTTCTGGCGCATCATGATCCCGGCTGCCGCGCCCTACATCTTCACGGGCCTCCGTATCGGCATCGGCCTCTCGTGGCTTGCGATCGTCGCCGCCGAGATGCTGACCGGCGGCGTCGGCATCGGCTTTTTCATCTGGGATGCGTGGAACTCGTCGCGCCTCTCCGACATCGTCGTCGCTCTCATCTACATCGGCGTCGTCGGCTTCGTGCTCGACCGGCTGGTCGCTCTCATCGGCCGCGTCGCGACGCGCGGCACAGCCAACGCCTGAGGAGAACGCCATGACAGTGACAACAAAGCCGTTTCTTCAGATCCAGGGCGTACACAAGACCTTCAGCCGCGGCGGAACGGAAACCGAGGTGCTCCACGACATCGGCCTCGATATTGCCGAGGGCGAGTTCGTCTCGATCATCGGCCACTCCGGCTGCGGAAAATCGACACTTCTCAACCTGATTGCGGGGCTGACGCGCGTCACGACGGGCGCCGTGCTTCTCGAAGATCGCGAGGTCAACGAGCCGGGCCCGGAGCGCGCCGTCGTGTTTCAGAACCATTCGCTTCTGCCATGGCTCACCGTGTACGAGAACGTGCACATCGCCGTGAACAAGGTGTTCGGAAAAAAGAAGTCCCGCGCCGAGCGCCACGACTGGACGCTGCACAATCTCGATCTCGTGCAGATGGGCCATGCCAAGGACAAGCGTCCCGCCGAAATCTCGGGCGGCATGAAGCAGCGCGTCGGCATTGCCCGCGCGCTGGCGATGGAGCCGAAGGTTCTGCTGATGGACGAGCCGTTCGGCGCGCTCGACGCGTTGACGCGCGCCCACTTGCAGGATTCCGTCATGCAGATCCACGCGCGGCTCGGCAACACCGCGATCATGATCACGCACGACGTCGACGAAGCCGTGCTGCTCTCGGACCGCATTGTCATGATGACGAACGGACCGTCCGCGCGCATCGGTGACGTGCTCGACGTGGAGTTGCCCCGCCCGCGCAAGCGGTTGGAGCTGGTGGCCGACGCCCGCTACATTCAGGCGCGCGAGGCGGTACTGAAGTTCCTCTACGAACGTCATCGTTTCGTGGAAGCTGCGTGAGAGGAACCGTTATGAGCGAGCCTCTCGTCGTTGTTGGAAACGGCATGGCCGCGACGCGTCTCGTCGAGGAGCTGACGACGCGGGCGCAGGGGAAATACGCGATTGCGGTCGTTGGCGACGAGCCGTCGCTCGCCTACAATCGCGTGCTTCTCTCGTCTGTGCTGGCGCGCGAAGCCGCGGCGGAAGATGTCGAGCTGAAGCCCGCCCGATGGTGGCGCGACCGCGGCGTCACGCTCGTCTACGGCCGCCGCGCGGTCGAGATCGATACGCGCCAGCGGTTTGTCCGACTGAGGGGTGGCGCAAAGCTCGGCTACGCCAAGCTCGTCATCGCCACCGGGTCGGAGGCCGTGCGCCTGCCGCTCCCCGGTGCGGATCTCCCAGGCGTCGTGACGTTCCGCGACAAAGCCGATGTCGCAACATTGCTTGAACGCGCCCGGCCCGGCGCGCGCGCCGTCGTGATCGGCGGCGGACTTCTCGGTCTTGAAGCGGCCTATGGGCTGATGAAGGCGGGAATGCACGTCTCGCTCGTCCATCTCATGGACAGGCTGATGGAGCGCCAGCTCGACCCGCGCGCAGGCGAGCTGCTGAAGCAGGCCATCGAGGCGCGCGGCATCGAGGTGGTGCTCAATGCGGAAAGCGAAGCCATCCAAGGCCGGAGAAAAGTTGCAGGGCTCCGTCTGAAGGACGGTCGCAATATCGCGGCCGATCTCGTCGTCATGGCGGTGGGCATCCGTCCCTGCGTGCAGTTGGCGCGCGGCGCGGGGCTCGATGTCGGGCGCGGCATCGTCGTCGGTGACGATCTGGCGACGAGTGCTCCCGGTGTTTACGCCCTCGGCGAGTGCGCGGAGCATCGCGGCGTCTGCTATGGCCTCGTCGAGCCCTCCTACGAGCAGGCGCGCGTGCTCGCGAGCAACCTCGCAGGCGAAGACGCGCGCTACACCGGCTCGCTTCTGTCCACCAATCTCAAGGTCTCCGGCGTGAGCGTGTTTTCGGCTGGAGAATTCCTCGGCGGCGAAAACATGGAGCCGGTCGTCCTCTCCGATCCGGGACGCAAGACGTATCGCAAGCTCGTGATCGGCGACGGATGCCTCAAGGGCGCAGTGCTGATCGGGGATACGAGCGACGCGCTCTGGTACCTCGACCTCATCCGCTCGGGACGCCCCGTTTCGGCCCTGAGGAATGACCTCGTGTTCGGGCGCGCGTTTGCCGGGCCGGAAGCGCAGGCCGCATGAAAAATGGGGAAGCCATGACAGCCGAGTTCTCGACAGAGCAAAAGCGCTATCTCGAAGGCTTCGTCTCCGGCGTGCAGGCCGGGCGCGTCGCGCGCGGCATGTCGCCGATCGGATCGGATGCCGCCGCGCCTCCCGCCGCGCCGATGGGGCCCGACGCCGCGCATATCAAAGCGCAGGACGCCACGAAGGCAAAGGGAAAGAAACTCACCGACCAGGAAAACTGGAAGCGCGACGAAAACCCGTTCGATGCTTATGCCCGCTTCAAGGCGCAGGCGGAAAAGGGCGAGTATCCGAAGCCACCCGACAATTTTCGTTGGCGCTATTATGGCCTGTTTTACGTTGCGCCTGCGCAAGACAGCTACATGTGCCGCCTGCGCATTCCGAACGGCATCGTCACGCACGGGCAGTTTGCAGGCATTGCGGATGTCGCGGAACGCTTCGGCGGCGGCTATGCCGACATCACGACACGCGCCAACATTCAGATCCGCGAGATCGAAGCCGTCGACGCGGCGAAGGTCGTCGAGGCGGTGCAGGATCTCGGACTGACGTCGCGCGGTGCAGGAGCCGACAACATCCGCAACGTCACCGGCACGCCAACGGCGGGCATCGACGCGTTCGAGCTGCTGGATACGCGCCCGTATGCGCGCGAGTGGCACCTTCACGTCTTGAACGATCGCTCGCTCACCGGCCTGCCGCGCAAGTTCAACGTCGCCTACGACGGCGCGGGACAGATCGCAGCACTCGAAGAAACGAACGACATCGGCTTTCAAGCCGTCGAGGTGGCGGATGGTGCGTCCGTCCCCGCGGGCGTCTACTTCCGCCTGATGCTGGGCGGCATCACCGGCCACAAGGACTTCGCGCGCGACACCGGCGTCATCCTGGAGCCATCCCGCGCCACCCAGGTCGCCGACGCAATCGTGCGCGTGTTCGTGGACAGCGGGGACCGCACCAACCGTAATAAGGCGCGCCTCAAGTATGTGCTCGACGACTGGGGCTTCGAAAAATTCCTGGAAGCGGTGGAAGCGAAGCTCGGCGCGCCGCTTACGCGCATCGACGCGAGCCACATCAAGCCGCGCCGTGCGCCAAACCGGATGGCGCACATCGGCGTGCATCCGCAAAAGCAGGCCGGCCTAAATTGGATCGGCGTCGTGCTTCCGGTCGGAAAGCTGACCTGCGAGCAGACCCGCGCTATTGCGGCCCTCGCCCGCGATCTTGGAGATGGAGATATTCGCCTGACCGTCTGGCAGAACCTGATCGTCTCCGGCGTGGCAGACGCAAACGTCGCGGCGGCGCTTGAACGCATTGAGGCGATGGGGTTGGCAGCCGAGGCGTCGCCCGTTCGCGCCGGTCTCGTCGCCTGCACGGGAAGCACGGGCTGCAAGTTCGCCGCCGCCAACACCAAAGGCACGGCGGATGCCATCGCAAGGCATGTCGAAGGGCGGCTTGAGCTGGACACGCCCGTCAACATCCACCTCACCGGCTGCCATCACTCCTGCGCGCAGCATTACATCGGCGATATCGGCCTGATCGGTGCGCGCGTTCCGGTAGGCGACGACGGCGACACGGTGGACGGCTTCCACATCCTTGTCGGTGGCGGAACGGGCGCGGACGCAACCATCGCGCGCGAGATCCAGCGCGACGTGAAGAGCGAGGACTGTCCCGCGGCGGTGGAGCGGCTGCTCGGCGCGTATATCGCGCATCGCGCGTACGCCACGGAGACGTTCTTCGCCTTCGCCAATCGGCACGACATCGACACGCTTCAACGCCTCGCCGGAGACGATGCGCCATGACCATTCAGACGGCACCGCCGGGCGTCTCTGCGTTGATTCCCGAGAACGCGCCCTTCTCCATCGAGCAGCGCGCCTGGCTCAACGGCTTCTTCGCCGGCATGTTGTCGCTCGATGCCGGCCCGACGCCTGCGACGACCACGGACCTCGGCGCGGCAGGTCTCGCAACGCCCGGTGACGACGGTGCCGCCCCCTGGCACGATCCCGCCATCGAAATCGACGAGCGCATGACGCTCGCCGAAGGACGGCCGCTCGCCCGGCGCATGATGGCAGCCATGGCGCAGCAGGACTGCGGCCAATGCGGCTACAATTGCGAGGACTACGCCAACGCTATTCACGAGCAGGCCGAGCCGCGCCTCAATCTCTGCGCCCCCGGCGGCAAGGCAACCGCGCGGATGCTGAAGACGCTCGTCGAGGAAATGGGCGGCGGCGTGCTCGATCCCGACGAGAAGAAAGCCAAGGACGAGGCCAAGCCCGCGGTATCCGGCGACGCGCGCCCCGGCTATTCGCGTGAGACGGCCGCATCGGTGCGGTTCGTCTCGCGCCAGCGGCTTAACGGCGAGGGCTCGGAGAAAATCACCAACCACATCGAGATCGATCTCCGCGACAGCGGCATCGAGTACGAGCCGGGCGACAGCCTGGGTGTCTTTGCCAAAAACGACCCGCGCCTCGTCGATGCCGTGTTGTCGGCAATCGGCGCTCCACCCGACTTTCCAATCGGCGACAAGACGCTGCGCGACGCGCTGATTGAGGACACGGCGCTTTCTCCCGCGCCCGACGCGCTATTCGAGTTGATCTCGTATCTCGCAGGAGGTGAGCGCAAGCGCAAGGCACGCGCCCTTGCCAAGGGACAAGACCCCGACGGTGACGCCGCGACCCTCGACGTCCTTGCCGCGCTCGAAAAGTTTCCCGGCCTGCGTCCGGATCCGGAAGCGTTTTACGAGGTGCTCGAACCGCTGCAGCCGCGCCTATATTCGATCTCGTCCTCGCCACGCGCCAACCCCGGCCACGTGTCGCTCACCATCGATACCGTGCGATACGAAATCGACGGCCGCGCGCGGCTTGGCGTGGCGTCCACGTTCTGCGGAGAGCGCATCGCCCCTGGAGCCGAGCTCCGCGCCTATGTCCAGAAGGCGCACGGGTTTGCGCTGCCCCAGGACGACGCGACGCCGATCGTCATGGTCGGACCCGGCACCGGCGTCGCCCCGTTTCGGGCATTCCTTCAGGAGCGCCACGTCACCAAGGCGCAAGGTCCGGCGTGGCTGTTCTACGGACATCAGCGCCGCGCCACCGATTTCTTCTACGAAGCCGAGTTTGGCGTCATGCAGGATGCCGGAACGCTCGGCAGGCTCTCGCTCGCATGGTCCCGCGACGGCGACAAAAAGGTCTACGTCCAGGACAAGATGCGAGAGCAAGGTGCAGAGCTGTTCGCATGGCTTGAAAGAGGCGCGCATTTCTACATCTGCGGGGATGCGAAGCGCATGGCGAAAGACGTGGACACCGCGCTGACCGACATCGTCGCCGAGCATGGCAAAACCTCGCCCGAAGACGCAAAGGCCTATGTCGCTGCCCTCAAGAAGGTCGGCCGCTATCAAGCCGACGTCTATTGAGAGAGCCCATGAACGCGCCTCCCTCGCCACCGCCCGTCAAGACCACCTGCCCGTATTGCGGCGTCGGCTGCGGCGTGCTCGCCCGCCCCGATGGCTTCGGCGGAGCGCAGGTCAAGGGCGATCCCGATCATCCTGCCAACTTCGGACGCCTCTGCTCCAAGGGCTCCGCGTTGGGCGAAACTCTTTCGCTCGACGGACGCCTGCTGCATCCGATGATGCGCAACGGCGAAGGCGAACTCGTCCGCGCGGCCTGGGACGACGCCCTTGACCGAGTGGCAAACGGCTTCACGGAGACCGTCGCGCGTCACGGTCCGGAGTCTGTTGCGTTCTACGCCTCGGGCCAGCTTCTCACCGAGGACTACTACGTCGCCAATAAGCTCATGAAGGGCTTCATCGGCTCCGGCAACATCGACACCAACTCCAGGCTTTGCATGGCGTCGTCCGTGGCAGGGCATCGCCGCGCCTTCGGATCGGATACTGTGCCCGGCTGCTACGAGGATCTCGACGAAGCCGATCTGCTTGTCCTCGTCGGATCGAACGCCGCGTGGTGTCATCCGATCCTTCACCAGCGCATGGCAAAGAACAGGCGCGAGCGCGGCGCGCGGATGGTCGTCATCGATCCACGTGCGACACCGACGTCCGACGAAGCGGATCTTTTGCTGCAGATCGCGCCGGGCATGGATTCGGTGCTCTTCTGCGGCCTGTTCGCGTACCTCGCAGACAAAGGCGCGCTCGACCGCGCCTTCCTCCGCGATCATACCGCGGGATACGCGGAGGGCTTGGCCCGCGCGCGTCACATCGCACCCGACATCGATGCCGTGGCGGAGCGCTGCGAGGTGCCGCGCGAACAGATTGAAACGTTCTTCTCCTGGTTCGCCGAGACCGACCGCGCGGTGACGCTCTATTCGCAGGGCGTCAATCAGTCCGCGCAAGGCACGGACAAGGTCAACGCCATCATCAATTGCCATCTTGCGACGGGCCGCATTGGCAAGCCCGGTACGGGGCCGTTCTCTCTGACCGGACAGCCGAACGCGATGGGCGGCCGCGAGGTCGGCGGGCTCGCAAACCAGCTTGCCGCCCACATGGATTTCGAACCTGAAAGCATCGCCCGCATGCGCCGTTTCTGGAACGCGCCGAACGTGGCCGAGCGCCCGGGGCTGAAAGCTGTTGAGCTTTTCGAGGCGGTGGCCCAGGGACGCATCAAGGCGTTGTGGATCATGGCGACCAATCCGGTCGTAAGTCTGCCACGCGCCGATGCGGTGCAAAGCGCGCTTCGCCAGCTCGACCTCCTCGTCGTCTCGGATGTCGTCTCCGGAACCGATACGATGATGGCGAGCCCTCACGTCGTCTTGCCCGCCGCCGGATGGGGCGAGAAGGACGGCACGGTCACAAATTCCGAGCGCCGCATCTCGCGCCAGCGCGCGTTTCTCCCGCAGGCAGGTGAGGCGAAGCCGGATTGGTGGATCGTGTCGGAGGTTGCCAAGCGCATGGGGTTTGCGGACGCGTTCGATTATGCATCGCCCGCCGACATCTTCCGCGAGCACGCAGCGCTGACGGGATTCGAGAACGACGGCACGCGCGACCTCGATGCGTCCGGCCTTGCCGCGCTGTCCGACGATGACTACGCGCGTTGCGATCCCGTGCAATGGCCCATCGTGAAGGCGGGTACGGATGGCGGGAAACGCCTCTTCGCGTCCGGCGGATTTTTTACCGCCGACCGGCGGGCGCGCTTCGTCGCTGTGGCCGATCCGAAGCTCGCCGCGACGCCGGGCCGTCTCCTTCCGCTGCTCCTCAATACCGGCCGGGTGCGCGACCAGTGGCACACGATGACGCGCACCGGAAAATCGCCCCGCCTCGGCGCGCATATTGGTGAGCCGTATGTCGCCATCCATCCGAAGGATGCGGAAACCTACGACATCGCTCATGGCGGGTTTGCACGCATTTCGACGCTGCACGGAAGCGCCGTCCTGCGTGCCGAGGTTTCGGAGGCGCAACGCAGAGGCGAGATCTTCGCCCCGATCCATTGGAGTGCCGCCACCGCGTCCGACGCACGCATCGGCGCGCTCGTCCAGCGCAGCTACGATCCCGTGTCGGGCCAGCCCGAGATGAAGGCGACGCAAGCCACCATCGCGCCGGTCAGATACGCGATTCACGGCTTCCTGCTTTCCAGAAAGCCTGTGGACTTGCCGGCCGGTGTCTGGTGGGCGCGCGCCGCCGTCGAAGGCGGCGTTGGCTACAGGATCGCCGCGGACCGGATCGGCGCGCACTGGGCCGATATCGCAAAACGCTTCCTGCCCGAACATGACGAACTGGTAGAGTTTCTTGACGAGGCGCAGGGCCGTTATCGCGCGGCTCGTGTTCTCGACGGATCGCTCGACGCCTGCCTGTTTCTCGCCAAGAGCGCGGATGCGCTGCCGGGCTGGGGCTGGCTCAAGCAACAGCTTGCGGAGCCCAAGCTCTCGGAATCCGCCCGTCGGGCGCTGCTCGCCGGTCGCGCGCCGGAGGGTGGCGTGGATCACGGCCCCCTCGTCTGTGCCTGCTTTGGTGTGGGGCGCAATCAGATCTGCGGCGCGGTCGCGTCCGGCTCTGCCGCTTCGGTCGAAGAGATCGGCGCCACGCTCAAAGCGGGGACGAACTGCGGATCGTGCTTGCCGGAAGTCCGCCGTCTGGTGGCGGAAGCGAAAGAGCGCGTTCCGGCTGAATAGAAACGCGTCTCTCCCGCACGGATCTTGCGCGGGAGAGACGCAAACCTCAAAAATTGATGAGACCGCCGAAGCTCACGAAGTCGGCATCTTGGAAGTCGCCCAAGCCATCGACATCGGCCTGGTAACGCTGATACTTGAGGTAAAGCGTCATCGCCGCTGCATCGATTTCCTGCGCCACGCCGCCTCCGAAGCGTTCGAGCGTGCTGCCAGTTGCGCCCGCCGCCAATGCGACAGGCCCCAGCTGATCCTCGTAGGCGGCATAGTCGCCGTAGACGATGGTCGCACCCAGCGGCGTCCACTTCCGGCGCAGGCCTGCCTTGACGTAGTAGTGCTCGCTGTCCGGCTGCGTGAAGCCGTTGGCGAGAAGCGTGCCGTTGTTGGTCTCGCGGCCATATGCTCCGTGCAGAAAAAGCCCTGTGGCGAGATGCTCCGCGTAGCCGCCGGCCTGGAAGAAGTGCGAATCCTTGCCCGCCTGCGTCGCGACGAAACCCGTGACAGTCTCTGTCGTCGTCTCCGTGTAGCCGGCACCGAACGCGAGCTTGAAGCCCGCGATCTCGCCCGCATACCGCAACGCGATCTCCCAGAAGTCGTCCTCGCCCCAACTCGCGGAAGCCATGAACCCGCCGAACACCGGCGTATCGTAACGCACGCCGTTCATGACGATGCCGTTGCAGTCGCCGCCGAGCGGGACGCCCTGCGTATAACAGAAGCCGAGTTGCCCCCACGTCACGGGAGAAAGAGCGCCATTCGCGTCCCTCAGGCCGAAATGCGGAAACCCGGCCAGGAAGGTGTAATTGTCGATGATCTGTGTGCCCGAAAGATCGGTGAACATAGCCGCGCTCTTCGCCGCGTGCGCAAGCCGCCCGACGCTGAGCTTGCCGAACGTGTCGCTCTCCACATACCAGAACGACATCTGCACGTTGAGCCCGTCGTTCCGGAACGGGTTGTCCTGGGTGATCGCGCCTGCCCCTCCTCCGAACGCGTTGCCGGTGAGGTCCTGGATGCGCATCATGTAGCCCGCGCTCCAGCCGGGCGCGATGGTGGCCTTGCCGTTGAACTTGAAATGCGAGGCTTGTGTCGGGCCGAGGCCGTGGATGTACGCGTTGCTCTCGACGCCGTCATCCCAGACGGTGATCTCCTGCGCAATGTAACCCGAGATCGTGAGCGAGACGCGCCGGTTGCCCTTGCGTGCTGTCGTCGCTTCGAGGTCGGCGATCCGTTCTTCCAGGTCGGCGCAGCAATCGCTGCCTAAGTCGGCAGCGTACGCAGGGCTGTCCGCAAGTCCGGCGCACGCCAGTGAGAGTGACATCAGTCCGAATGCACGCAGTCTCGTCTTGGTCATTGCTCTTCCGCCGAACGTTTTCGATGCCGAGACCGTAAGAGACCGCGCGGCCCTGGCCGACGAAATTCCGGCGCTCTAATGGGACGTCTCGGGCCCGTGTGGCGCTGATGCCGCACATTGCGTCCCGGACAGGCATTTGCCTGTCCGTTGGGCCATTTTGGCCGTCCGTCCGTCCTTCGGACCGGCTTGGACGACGTGTTTGGCCCATGCTCAGGTCTTTTCGACAACCCTTTGGAAACTTTGCCGCTTCAGGGTGCGTTGATGCGGGTCAAGGGCACCGTGTCGAGCGCCTGGGAATATGTGCTGGATGACATCGGTCTGACGAGGTTGGGATGACGAAAAGGTCCACGGCGCGACGGATGAATATCGTGAACGCCGAACCGGAGGCGGCCGCGAAGCCCGCAGCGCATCCGCTGCCGCCGCCTCCCCCGCCAGTGTATGAGGAAGACCACGGCAGCGAGACGTATCGCGCGATAGATCGTATGCGTGAGGCCCTCTCTGCGCATCTCTCGGGCGGCATCTCGCCCGCGTCGCTTGCGCTTGCGATGTTCGATTGGTCGATCCACCTCGCCTCTGCGCCAGGCAAGCGCATGGAACTCGTCGACAAGGCGTTCCGGAAATCGATGCGCTTGGCCACCTACATGGCCGCGGCGGGTGGACGCTCCGACGTGAAGCCGTGCATCGAGCCATTGGCGGGCGATGATCGCTTCCGTGGCGAAGCTTGGCGGCAGCATCCCTATTGCTGCTGGGCGCAAGGTTTCCTGCTCACGCAGCAATGGTGGCACAACGTGACCCGCGGCGTGCCCGGCGTCATGCCGCATCACGAGGATGTCGTATCGTTCGCGACACGGCAAATTCTCGATATCTATTCGCCATCGAACAACCTCTTCACCAATCCCGAGGTGATCGAGCGGACGATGGCCACGGGCGGCGCCAATCTTCTACAGGGCTTCCAGAACTGGATCGACGACGTAAGCCGCCTCGCTTCGGGCCAGCCGGAGGTTGGCACCGAGGATTTCAAGGTGGGCGAGGACGTGGCCGTCACGCCCGGCAAGGTCGTCTATCGCAACCACCTGATCGAGCTGATCCAATACAGCCCCACGACCGGCAAGGTCTGCGCCGAGCCGCTGCTCGTCGTGCCGGCGTGGATCATGAAATATTACATCCTCGATCTGTCGCCGCAGAACTCTCTCGTTCGCTATCTCGTCAGCCAGGGTCATACGGTGTTCTGCGTCTCGTGGCGTAACCCGACCGCTGAGGATCGCGATCTCGATATGGACGATTATCGCCGCCGCGGTGTGATGGCGGCCCTCGATGCGGTGGGCGCCATCGTGCCCGATCGGAAGATCCACGCCGTCGGCTACTGCCTGGGCGGCACCATGCTGGCGATTTCCGCGGCCGCCATGGCACGTGCGGGCGACGACCGTCTTGCATCCGTGACGTTGCTCGCCGCCCAGACCGATTTCACCGAGCCGGGTGAGCTTGCGTTGTTCATCGACCACAGCCAGATGCACTTCCTCGAAAGCATGATGTGGAACCGCGGCTATCTCTCGGCCGATCAAATGGCCGGTGCGTTTCAGCTCCTGCGCACGAACGACCTCATCTGGTCGCGCATGGTGCGCGAGTATCTGATGGGCGAGCGCCGCCCGATGATCGACCTCATGGCCTGGAACGCGGATTCCACGCGGATGCCGTATCGCATGCACGCCGAATATCTGAGGCGTCTTTATCTCGACAACGAGTTCGCCGCTGGACGCTTGATGGTCGATGGCCGATCCGTTGCGATCCAGAACATTCGCGTCCCGATGTTCGTCGTCGGAACGGAGCGCGATCACGTGGCGCCGTGGCGCTCCGTCTATAAAATCCATCAACTCACCGATACCGACGTCACGTTCGTTCTGACGAGCGGCGGACATAACGCGGGGATCGTCAGCGAGCCGGGCCGTCCGCGTCGTCGCTTCCGCATCGCGCTGAAACGGGCCAACGATCCGTACATGTCGCCGAGCGAGTGGAGCGAGGTGGCGAAAGAGAATGAAGGCTCGTGGTGGACGGCGTGGGCCGAGTGGCTCGGCGAGCAATCCTCTGCCGGCCGCGTTGCGCCGCCGTCGATGGGGGCTGCGGCGGAGGGTTATGCTCCGGTTTGCGATGCGCCGGGGACGTACGTCCTGCAGCGCTGACGCGCGGGCGGCAGGCGCGCGGCGCAGCGCATTTTAGAACAGCCGCCATCACTACGCGTGGTCCGTGTGACAAACCCTCCGTAGTTTCCGGTGAGGGTCGCCGGTTCGCAGCGAGCGGTCGCCCGCGCCGCGTCGATGACGCAAATCGAGGACGCAAAGCTTTTCTCGCTTTCCGAAACGCTTAACGCATGTCGCCTTGATCAGAGATCGTCATATCGCAGAAAGCAGGTCCTGAGCGCGCATCGAGCGTTGCGGTGCACACCTCGGGGACGCCCCGGTGGGGATGGCCGCGCATTGTTTTATCCTCTCGCTCCAACGGGTTGACAATCGAGATCCAACTCCGCATTTGCAATGCCCACTCGGTGCTCAGCAACATTGGATCGGACTTTGAAATCGCGCGGCGCGCCTGATCGATGCCGGATTTCGATGCTTCCTCGCGTTTGGAAGGAACCACATCGCTTCGCGCCACGTTGGCGCCTCACCGTCCCCACAACTACCAGCGGAGATTTTCGGATGTCGCACTTCTCTCTCCCCGCTCGCTCGCTTGGCGTGTTGTCCGCGATCGCCATGTCCTTTGCCGCCCTGGCGGGAGCCCGTGCCGACGCCCGCGAACTCGATGTGCCGTTCGTGCCGACGCCGCAGGCCGTCGTCGAGAAAATGCTTGAGATGGCGGATGTCAAAGAGGGCGACTACCTCATCGACCTCGGATCCGGCGATGGCCGCATCCCTGTCACGGCGGCGAAGAAGTACGGCATCAGCGCGCTCGGCGTGGATCTCAATCCCGTCCGCGTGCAGGAAGCCAACGAGAACGCCAAGCGCGAGAAGGTCACCGACAAGGTGGAGTTTCGCGAAGAGGATCTCTTCAAAACAGATCTCAGCAAGGCGACTGTCATCACCATGTATCTGCTGAACTCGGTCAACATGAAGCTGCGCCCCGAGATCCTGAAACTGAAGCCCGGCACCCGCATCGTCTCGCACAGTTTCGGCATGGGCGACTGGAAGCCGGACAGGGAGGAAGTCGTCGAGGGCCGCACCGTCTTTATGTGGGTCGTCCCCGAGACGATGCCCGATCTCGCGCCGACCGAAGATACGCACTAAGCCTAAACCCGACGAAGACTTTTGACGCGCGAGATCGCACGCCGCACGGGAGCATTGTGAATGGACGTCAGCGCCAGTGGCCGCCGCCCGACGTTGTCGGTTCTTCAGGCAAGCGCGATGCTCGTAGGCGTCGTCGTCGGGATCGGGATTTTCAGGACGCCGCCGGTCGTCGCGGCCAACGTCGCGGGGCCCACGGAGTTCCTAGCGCTGTGGGTTGCCGGCGGTCTTTTGATGATCATCGGCGCACTGTGTTACGCGGAGCTCGGCTCCGCGTATCCCAACTCCGGCGGGGAGTATCACTACCTCCACCGTGCCTATGGCCGGTTTCCGAGCTTCCTTTTTGCCTTCGGCCGCATGACGGTCATGCAGACGGGCGCTCTCGCCGCCGTCGCATTCGCGTATGGCGATTACGCCAACGTCCTGTTGCCGCTCGGCGCTTACGGGTCGGCGATCCATGCTGCGTCCTGCATCGTCCTGTTCACGGTGCTGCAACTCTTCGGCACGAACATCACCGGAAAATCTCAGTTGACGCTGACGATCCTGACCATCGGGACGCTGTTTCTGGTCATCGGCGCGGCATTCTTCGCCGAACCCGCCGCCATCGTGCCCGCGAGCGAAACCGCGTCCTCAGCGCTGCCGGCAACGTCCGCCGGCCTCGCGCTCGTCTTCATCCTGCTGACCTACGGCGGATGGAACGAAGCCGCCTATCTGTCGGGCGAAGTGAGGGATGCGCGCCGCAACATGGCCCGCGTGCTCCTTCTCGGTACGGTCTTCATTCTCGCGCTCTATTTCGTCTACAACAGCGCGCTGCTCTACATTTTCGGCTTCGGCGGCCTGCGCGAGACGAAGACCATCATCGAGGGCCCCATCGCCGACGTCTTCGGCACGGTGGGCACCACCGTTATCGCCTTGATCATCTGCGCTGCCGCGATCAGCACCATCAACGCCACGATCTTCACCGGCGCGCGCTCGATGTTTGCGCTGGGGCAGGACTTCCCGTTGTTCGCGCCGCTCGGCCGCCTGAGCGGGACCAACGCGACGCCGACAACCGCCCTCCTCGTTCAATGCGCGATTGCGCTCGTTCTCGTCGTTGCGGGCGCTGGCGCTCGCGATGGCTTCAAGGCGATGGTCGAATACACTGCACCCACGTTCTGGGCCTTCCTGTTCCTGATCGGCCTCTCCGTCATCCTCTTCCGTCACCGCGAGCCGGGCCGGCCTGAGTCCTTCCGCGTGCCGCTCTACCCATTGCCGCCGCTCATCTTCTGCGCAATGTGCATCTACCTCTTTTATTCGAGCGTGATGTACACCGGCAAAGGTGCGTTGGTGGGGCTCGCCATCCTCGCCGCCGGCGTTCCGGTGTATTGGTTCGGCCGCGGCCGGACGGGCTCGCGCGATGGGGCCGGTGCGAAAGCTGCTCCGGCCTCGAACCCGGCGGAATAGCCTGGCCCGCACGCGGCTGCACGAAAATAACTCAATAGTATCAGCTATATAATGTTTTCGTGTGCGCCGTCGTCCTGGGGATGCGGTCCCGTGCGGTCGGCGCAGCGCCCAGGACGGGCAAAGCGCAGACGTCGGACGCAATGTTACGAACCCATTGACCAAACTCGCGAACCGGCGGATTCCAGTGGACGCAAGATCTTGAGGTGTGCGCGCTTGCGCCACGCCGCCCGCCCGATAGCGGTCACGAAAACACGATAACTGCGGCGCGCGCCCACGAGCGCATCGGAGCCACGAGGGATCACCGGCATGCGAAAAGATTTGGCCTCGCGTTTTGGGATTGCGGGTGCGGCGGTTCTGGCCGCCGTCTGTTTTGCATCTCAGACCTTCGCCCAGGCCCCGCCCGCGCCTCCGCCGCCGAGCGTCGTCGTTGAGACCGTCCGCCCGCACGACGTGACCGATCAGTCCACCTACCTCGGCCGGGTCGAAGCGATCGACAAGGTGACCATACGAGCCCGCGTCGATGGCTTCCTTGCGAGCCGCGGCTTCGATGAAGGCTCCGAGGTCAAAAAGGATCAACTCCTCTTCACCCTGGAGAAGGAGCCCTACGAGGCGGCTGTCGCACTCGCCCGCGCCAATGGCCAGCGCCCGCGCCGGGCTCGATCTCGCCCAGGCCACCTACGATCGCACACGGCCGCTGGCCGACCGCGGCACCGCCTCGCAAGCGGCCCTCGACGACGCGGCCGCCAAGCTCTCGCAAGCCCGCGCAACCGTGCAGGCCCAGGAGGCGACGCTGCGGCAGGCGGAACTCAACCTGAGCTATACGGAGATCCGCGCGCCGATGGACGGCCGCACCGGGCGCGCCACCTACGCGGTGGGCGAATACGTCGGGCCGAGCAGCAATCCCCTCGTCAATCTCGTTCGACAGGATCCGATGTATGTGGCGTTCCCCGTGCCGCAGCGCGTCCTCCTCGAAGTGCGCCGCGAAGGCATCACCGCCGACCAGGTCTTGGTGCGCCTCCTTTTGCCGGACGGCTCGACCTATCAGCATGACGGGTCGATCAAGTTTATCGATGTGGAGAGCAGTAGAGGCACCGACACCACGATGGTGCGGGCCGAGATCCCCAATCCCGAGCGCCTTCTCGTCGATCAGCAGATCGTGCGGGTGAACGTCGTCTCGAAAGAAACGGACCACCGGCTCATGATTTCTCAAGCCGCGATCGTGCTCGACCAGGAAGGGAGCTACGTGCTCGCGGTTTCGGCCGAGAACAAGGTTGAGATCCGCCGCATCGAAGTGGGCGCACAACACGGCGCGCGCATCGAGGTCAGGAAAGGTCTCTCGGAAGGGGATCGCGTCATCGTGAGCGGCCACCAGAAGGTGCGTCCGGGCATCGTCGTCGAGCCGAGCGAGCCGGTCAACGATGCCACGCTTGAAGAGACCAGCGGACAGGCTACGCCATGATTTATGACGTCTTCATCCGCCGGCCGCGCCTGGCGATGGTGATTTCCATCGTCATCACGCTTGCCGGCGTCATCGCGGTCGGCGTCATCCCGGTTGCACAGTATCCCGAGATCGCACCGCCCACGGTGCGCGTCTCCGCCTCCTATCCCGGTGCGGATGCCGTGACCGTGGAAGAAAGCATTGCCCAGCCGCTCGAAAACGCCATCAACGGCGTGACCGACATGCGCTACATGAAGTCGACGTCCGCCAACGACGGCTCCTACTCGCTCACGGTCTCGTTCGCGCTCGGCACCGATCCCGATATCGCGACCGTCAACGTCCAGAACCGCGCCAACCTCGCAACGGCGCGGCTTCCTGAAGAGGTGCGCCGCACCGGCCTCACCATCTCCAAGGTTTCGACCGACCTGCTGCAGGTCTTCCAGTTCTATTCGCCCGACGGCTCCCGCGACGCGCTGTTTCTCTCGAACTTCGTCACACTCAATATTCTGGACGAGTTGAAGCGCGTACCCGGCGTCGGCGATGCCTCGGTGTTTGGCGCCCGCGACTACGCGATGCGCATCTGGCTCGACCCCGAGAAGCTGGCGAATTTCGACCTTTCGGCGCAGGATGTGATCCGCGCCGTGCAGGCGCAGAACCTGCAGGCAGCGGCCGGCCGCGTCGGCGCGGCGCCCCTTTCGGCCGATCAGCGGTTGCAGCTCACGGTCACCACGAAGGGCCGCCTTTCGACGCCGGAGGAATTCGGCAACATCATCGTGCGCACGGCGGGCGATGGCTCGTTCGTGCGCGTCCGCGACGTGGCGCGCGTCGAGGTCGAAGGCGCCTCCTTCGACAGCGAGGCGAGCTATCAGGGCAGCCCGGCTGCTCCCGTCGGCATCTACCTGTCGCCAGGCGCCAACGCCGTCAACGTTGCCACCGCCGTTTCGAAGCGTCTGGATGATCTCAAGGATCGTTTCCCGGAAGGGGTCGAACTCGCCTACATCTACAACACGGCCGAGTTCGTCTCGGCCATGATCGATAAGGTGATCCACACGCTGATCGAGGCCTTCGTGCTGGTCGCGCTCGTGGTCTTCGTCTTTCTCGGCAGGCTCAGGCCAACGTTCATTCCGCTCATTGCTGTGCCTGTGGCCATCGTTGGCGCGTTTGCCGTTCTGCTGGCCTTCGGCTATTCGGCCAATACCATTTCGTTGCTAGCGCTCGTGCTCGCCATCGGCATCGTGGTGGACGACGCGATCATCGTGGTCGAGAACGTCGAGCGCGTGATGCACGAGGAGCCCCATCTCACGCCGCAGGAGGCGACGAGCAAGGCCATGAGCGAGATCGCGGGGCCCGTGATCGCCATCACGCTGGTGCTGCTTTCGGTGTTCGTGCCGGTCGCCTTCCTCGCAGGTTCGTCCGGCGTTCTGTTCCGCCAGTTCGCGATCACGATCTCCGCCGCCATGGTCATTTCGGCCATCAACGCGCTGACGCTCTCGCCCGCGCTCTGCGCGATGTTGCTGAGGCCTGGCGAGCCTGTCTCCATCATGAAGCGTATCACGGGTGCGATCGATGCGACGGGCCGCGGATACGCCCGTGTCGTCCAGCGCCTGGTCGCGATCTCGTCCGTGAGCCTTGTCGCGCTGGTGCTGATCGCGGCGGCAACCTACGCAATCTTCGCGCGCACGCCCTCGGGCTTCCTGCCCGACGAGGACAAGGGCTTCATCATCACCGTGCTCAATCTTCCGGCCGGCGCTTCGCTGAACCGGACGGAAGCGGCCGCCAAAAAAGCTACGGAAATTATCCGGGCCGATCCCGCCGTCGAAGGCGTGACAACCATTCTCGGCCTGGACTTCCTGGGCGGCGGCGCGGCGTCGAACGGCGGCGTCATGTTCGTCCGTCTCAAGGGCTATGAGGAGCGTGTCTCTCGCGATATGCACGCGCTCGCCGTCGCTCGCCGTCTGACGATGGGCCTTTCGGGAATTCCCGATGGCACGCTGATCGCGCTCAACCCGCCCTCCATTTCGGGTCTCGGGCAAGTCGGCGGCTTCGAGTATGTGCTGGAAGCCCTCGAAGGCCAGAACGCGCCCGAGATGGCGGCCGCCATGCGCGGTCTGTTGATCGCGGCGAACCAGCGGCCTGAGCTTGCCGCTGTGTTCTCGACCTTCGAGGCCGAGACGCCGCAGGTGCGCCTCGACATCGACCGCGACAGGACGAGCGCGCTCAACATCACGCTGTCGGACGTGTTCGCGTCGCTACAGGCGACCCTCGGCGGCTACTACGTAAACGACTTCAACCTCTACGGCCGCACGTGGACGGTGCGGATGATGGCCGAGCAGCAATATCGCGCCAGCATCCAGGACATCATGGCGATCCACGTCAAAAACGCGGCGGGCGAGATGACGCCGCTCTCCAGCATCGCTGACGTGCAACTCGATGTGGGCCCGCGCACGCTGACGCGATACAACAACTATCGCGCCATCTCCATCAACGGCAGCCCCAGTCCCGGTCGCGGCCCCGGCGAAGCCATATCGGCGATGGAGGCCGTCTCGGCCGATACGCTTCCGCATGGCTACGCGTACGAGTGGACAGGGCAGGCCCGTGAGCAGATCGAATCCGCAGGCCAGACCACCATCGTCCTCGGTCTCGCGTTCGTGTTCGCCTACTTGTTCCTCGTCGCGCTTTACGAAAGCTGGACCATCCCGATCCCGGTGCTGCTGTCGGTCTCGATCTCGGTGCTCGGCGCCGTGGCGGCGCTCTGGGCTTTGGGCATGGCGTTTACGCTCTACGCCCAGATCGGCCTCGTGGTGCTGATCGCGCTCGCCGCGAAAAACGCGATCCTCATCGTCGCCTTCTCGATCGAGCGGCGAAACGCCGGCGATACTCTTCTCGAGTCCGCCGTCGACGGCGCGAAGCTCCGCTTCAGGCCGGTGATGATGACGAGCTTCGCGTTCATCATGGGCCTCGTGCCGCTGGTGATTTCGAATGGGCCTGGTGCGGATAGCATGTTTGCCGTCGGCGTGCCGGTGCTTGCGGGCATGTTGGCGGCTGCGGGACTGGGCATTTTCCTCATCCCGATGCTGTATGTGGTCTTCCAGGGGCTTCAGGAACGCTTGACCGGCGGTCCGCAGACCGAAGCCGAAGCCAAAACCGAGACGACGCATTCCTGATCCCGAGGGCGCGGCCCTCGGGCGACACAACCCGTGAAAGGGACAAGCCATGTTCTACTGGCTCGTGACCCCGCTGATGGCCATGGCGGCCGGTATTGCCGCTATTTTCGTCGCCCGCGATTCCGCGAATTTCGGCGTCGTGCAAATGGTGGTGTCCGTCCTGCTCCTCGCAGGGCTGGTCGCGCTTCTCGTGTTCTGGGGACCGATCATGGATTGGCTGCGCCGCGGTCGGCGCGGCCCGCGCTGAAACAGGGCGCGCCGCCCGACAGGCCTGGATTCGGCCGTCCCCTCGGTATTTTCGCCCGGCCGTGGGCGAGACCGCCGGAAACCAAAACTGAATCTCGGCCTTGAAGCGTGGCCCGGATGCTCTAGGCCGCCATAGCCTCCGTCCGGCATACTGCCGCCCGGGTTTCAGCCTAGGGCCGTGTTCATGTCTTTCGGTGCGCGTGCGTTCGTCTTCATCATCTATTCTCTGCTCGGCCTCTCTTTCATCGGGGAGACGGCGGTGCTGTTCTGGGAGTTCGGCCCCGAGCACGCGCTCACGTTTGCCGCGTTCGACAGCCACCTGTTTCTGTTCTTCCCGACGCTCGGTCTCGTGGCGCTTGCGGCGTTCTACCTGCCGTCCTGCGCATTCGTGGACCTCTATGCCCGCCACGTCACGCTCGGGAAGCTGCGGTTCCTGATCGGCATGATGACGCTCGGCGTGGCCGCGTGGTTCGTGGGCATGGGCCTTGCGGACAACCCTCACCGCTCCGTCTGGGATCTGACGCCCCAAACCCTGGCCGCCGACCGCAGCGAACCGGCTGGCTGCGGCGTTGCAGGCGAGCCCTGCCGGCGTATCGCGCTGCTCGAAGGCGCGTCGAACCTCACCGCCGTGAGCCGCCAGCGCATCGGCGTGCGCGAGTTTTTCCGGTCATGCGAAGCCGAGCCGCTGATCGAGAGCGGACCCGCGTCCGAACGCAGGCGGTTCTGTTTCGCCTCGACGCCGCTCTCGCCAGCCCCATGGCTCTCGACCGACGCGGAATGCTGCGAGGCGCAGCAGCGCTTTCAAACGGCCATCGACGAGAAGTATCTCGTCGCAGGTCAGCAATCGCTGACGAGTCAGGTTCACAACGTGCTGTTGCCCACCAAGGTGTTCTTCCTGTTCATCCTGCTGGCCATCGGCATCCTGCTCACCGTGCGCCACGACGGCGTGCTGCGGCACTATCCCGACAAAATCGGACGCATCGAAGCCGGTGTCTTGATCGGTGCCGTCGCGATGATCTTTTTCCCGCTGATGAGCCAGGGCTATGTGCAGTCGGCGGATGCGCTGTTCGGCGTGCAGCAGAAGGGCGGTTTCCGCTCGATCGTCACGCTCATGAGCTTCCTGTTCGGCGCCTGGGCGCTTCTGATCCTCTTGTTCTTCTTCCGCCGCCGCGACCAGAACATGGAAATCGCGGTCAAGCTCGCGGGTGTCGTTGCCAGTACGATCGCCGTCTTGAAGTATGATCTTCTGGTCTCGATCGTGGCCCGCGTTCTGGGATCCGGCGCGAGCGAGGTCTCTGTCGCGCTTCTCATCGTGCTAGCGGTGGTGGCGGTGCTGGTCCTGCTATTCCCCTACCTTCGTCGCGGCGTGGTGGGTTCGGACGCCGGCTGATCGCAAGCGAAAACGAAAGCTGTGCCGTGCGTGCGGGCACGCACGGTAGCGTTTCATAGCGCGGATGTTCCATCGAACGGCGGACGTCGGAGATGCCCGGCGGATGAGAGGCCATCCAGTTTTGATGGAATCGCCTGTCACGCCCCCTCACGCTGTTCCTCTCCCGCGTCCATGCGAAGCATGGCTCCGCCATGACGGGGAGAGGTCGGATACCGAGCAGAGCGAGGAATCCGGGTGAGGGGCAGCGACGTTCCCATCTCAATCGGAACGGCTCTAGTGCCGAACTTCCTCTTCCACATCGTCCATATGGGACTTGATCACGCCCGCCGTCTCGTTTGCGAGCTTTTGATTGAGGCGCGCAAAATATTGGAACTCGGCCTGATACTGTTGCTGGGCCCGCTGAAAGAATTCCGTGTAGGCGGAAAACAGATCCTGCACTGTCCTGCATTCCATGAGGCGCTGCGAGGCCGCCATGTCTTCCGTGAGGCGGCGGTTCACGAACCCGAACCACTCCGTATTGGCTCGCGTCATTTGCTCGATGAAATGGCCGTTGAGTTCCGTCATGGCCGTCAGCATCGGCTTGTTGAGAGACATCCAGGCCTCGAACGGGTTTCGTTCCAGGCCTTGGTCTGCAAGAGATCGTGAGACTTTTGCATTCATGGTACGCTCCTCCACTCGCGATCCGACGGTGATGTTGATGTCGAACCATTTGCAAAACATCGAAGATTCGATTGGCATTGCGTGAATGCCGGCCGGCTTCGTTTGGTTGCGTGTCAATAGAGAGGCCTGCGCCGCACCGCCCTTCCATTTCGGAGGCTTTTCGGCGACGTCTACGGGCCTCGGACAGCCGCGCGGACAAAGTGTCTCGGGGTGCGCGGTAGAGTGTCGAGCGGCACCAACGTGCCGCGCCCCAAAGCGTACGCACTTCTCCGTCGCTTATCCATACCTTCCGCGTGCTTTTGTCCCGAGGTCGCGAATATTTGTTTGTTCGTCGTTTCGATCGCAAACTGCGTTTGCAGGGGGCAGCGAGCGCGTTTGATCTTCAGAATCAATCGCGTGCATCGAAGGCCGGTGGGTGCGCGCACGCGCTCTGCGGCGAATGTCGTGAAAGGACGGAGCAGCCGGATGTTGCGATTTCTCAGTTCCGTCGCGGATTTATGGATCGGCCGCAACAGGGACCCAAGCCCTGAAGCGTTGGCCGCTGTCGGCGGGCGCGCGCCGGCGGTGGTTGTGACGGGGGCATCGCGCGGGATCGGCCGCGCGCTCGCGATGCGCTTCGCCCGCGCAGGCCGCGATGTCGCGCTCGTCGCTCGCGACGCTGACGCGCTTGCACGCGTCGCGGCCGAGATTGCGCGCGCGCACGGCGTGAAAGCGATGCCGATCGCGCTCGACGTCACGGCGCTCGATGCTCCCGCAGCGCTCGATGCAGCACTCCGCGCAGCGGGCCTCTATGCGGACGTGCTCGTGAACAACGCAGGCATCGGTCTTGCGGGGCCGTTTGCGGAGAACGCACCTGAGGAAATCGACCGTCTCGTCGCGCTCAACGTAACCGCCCTGACGCGCCTCACGCGTCATGCGTTGCCGGCGATGGTCGCGCGGGGGCGAGGCGGTGTTCTGAACGTCGCGTCGCTGGGTGGCATGGCGCCAGGCCCCCATCAGGCCGCCTATTACGCAAGCAAGGCCTATGTGATTTCGCTGACGGAAGCAGTGGCGTACGAGGCGCGCGGCAGAGGGGTCCGGATCGCGGTCGTGGCCCCCGGTCCGGTGAACACCGGCTTTCACGAGGCCATGGGAGCGGAAAACGCGCTTTACCGCACGCTCATTCCGGCTCTCAGTCCGGAGGCCGTGGCCGCAAGTGCGTATCGCGGCTTTTGCGTCGGCCGCACCAAGATCGCCCCCGGTGTCGTCGCGACCGTAAGTGCCGTCGCGTTGAAGCTCCTGCCCGCGTTTGTGAGCGCACCGCTCATGGGCGTGCTGTTGGCCCGCCCCGAGCGCCCGCGTTAACCCTTTCGACGCGATGACGGTCGACGGCGCCCCGAGCGGGGCTACGAACATGGACTCGATTAGAAAGCGAACGTCGTTTGCAGAGTTGAAACGATTTCGGTGTCTAATCGGGATCAGCGCTAGGGCTGAGGTTTTTGCGTACCTTGGCGCCGATCATTCAGCGGTGACCTGGCGGGACCGAGCGGTCTCGATAGGTCACCGCAAACTGTGTGTGGCATAAACTGCCGCCACGCTATCGCGCCGCCTCGCCTCTCTTTTTCTGGCTCACTTGCTTCGCGAGCTTCTCGACAAGAGCCTTGTCGATGGCAGGCGCCTGCCGGTCCGCCGGCCGCTCCGGCGTCTCTCCGGAAACCTCGCCAACGGAGACGGGATCGCTCGCGGGAAACGTATCCCGGAGCGCACTGTCGAGCTGCTTTTCAAGCTCGACCTTCGAAAGCTTCGTCTTTCGAGCCGGTTTGTCCTTCAGTCCCGGAGTCATGGGGGTTCTCCTTCCAGACGGCGATCGCTTCGGACCGAGCGGCCCGAAGCGGTATTGCGCGCGAAGTGCTTTCGGTCAGATGCGCTTGCGTAGCGCCTGATAGCGGGGCTCGACGTAATCCGACATACGATCCAACAGGCCATCGCTACGGCGCGGTGAGAGCTTCCACAAAGCGCCGGCTGCGCATGCGAGCGCCGCGACGACGCCAAGCGCCACAAGCGGTTGCTCTTCCACGAAGCGGCGTGTTGCGGTCAGCGCATCCTCCGCCGCTTCACCGGCCCGCTTGCGACCTTTGTGCCTTCCTCCACCGCCGTATTTGCGGCGTCTTCGGCTCTGCTCTTGAGATGTTGGATCTTGTCCTGCACGTCGCCGGAGCGGGTCCCGCCTGCATGTTCGCCCGCACGTTCGAATGACTGCGCCATTTTCAGCTCCTTGCTCGTTGTCGCGGAATTGCGAAAACAACGCGGCGCTTTCCGGATTCGTTCCGGCGGCGTGAGGAGCGATCGAGGGCGTGGGGTCTCAAGAGGTGGCCAGCGGGCAAGGGAATTCGAGGACGAGCGCCACTTTTCCGGCTTGCCACGCGGCCCGCCTTTTGAGCGACGCCTATCGCAGCTTGTGTACGGAAAAAGAAACGGCCCGCAGGGCCTGGGAGCAAGGCGACCCGGCGCCAGTGCGCCGGCCCTCCACACAGCAGAACGCCTCTTGAGCGACGCCTATCGCAGCTTGTGTACGAAAAAAGAAACGGCCCGCAGCGGCCGGGAGCGCGGCGATGCAAAAAAGTCCGCGCTCCTGAGTGGTGCGCGGACTCCGGCATCAGAGAAGATTGGTGACCCGCCGCCGGGTTACTTGCTGGTGTCCTCGGAAGCGTCCGAATTGTCGGTGTCGGCCGCATCCACTCCGGCGGCACCCGAAGACGTGCCTTCCGCGGCGCCTTCGGGAAGCGGCGCGCCTTCGCCCGCCGGTTTGGCCGCACCTTCACCAGCGTTTGCGGGGTTGTCGGTGCCGGTCGCGTTGGTCATCGGGGCTTTCTTGTCGGTGGGTTGCTCCATGCTGCCGCCAGCAAGTGCAGGGGACACAGCGAGAAGGGTGCCGGCAGCCACGGCGCTAATCATGCGTTTCATCTTGTTTTCTCCTTTTCTCTTTTTTGTGCACTGGGATAAGCATTCGGAGATAAGCGTGTTCCCTCAAGTCTCTGTGAGGGATTTCTGTTCTCTCAAGAAGGAAGATTTGGCACAGACCAAAGGCGGTGCAGTGCGCTGGTGCACACGCGAGCTTGGTCAATCACCCATGGACAAACTCGGCGCCTTCTGAGCCGAAGCCCGCCATGAGTTGCCGTAAGGTGGCGCCGGCGTCCTCCAGCGTGTCGTGGAGATACGCGGCGGCAATAAGATGTGGCGCGTCATAACCGTGCTCCCTCAGGAGGGCCACGACACGGTCCAGGAACTCCAGGTGGGGGCCGCTCCGGCAACGGCCCGCAGGGCCCGGGAGCAAGGCGACCCGGCGCCAGTGCGCCGGCCCTCTACACAGCAGAGCGCCTTTTGAGCGACGACTATCGCAGCTTGTGTACGGAAAAAGAAATCAACCCGGGAGCGCCTCTTGGGCGCGAGAGCCGAAAAATGGTGCCGCAAACAGGACTCGAACCTGTGACCCCGTCATTACGAATGACGTGCTCTACCAACTGAGCTATTGCGGCGTCTGACTCATGTCGAAGGGCGCCTTGATAGGCTGAAACGGCCCGCCGTTCAAGGCCGAGATCGCGCTTTATCAGCCCCCGCGTTAAGGCCGGGTTTCCGGCCCCTGCGCCGCGCGGCCGCCCCACTCTGCCGGAACCCCCCTTGGGGGCCTGGGCGTTACCTCGGCCAAGGCCCGTCACACCGGCAGGGAAACCAATTTCAGGGATGGGGAGATGGTCAGGCAGTCGCGAGATCCTGTTTTGGATGGCCTGATCGCACGGATGCGCCAGCCCATAAACGTGCGCGACCTGGCGAACGAGGAGGCGCTGCGCATCATGGTTCGCCTTGGCCTCCGCCATCCGATGACGCTTGCAGCCGCGGTGAAAGTCGTGGCCTCCGAGATGCGCCATGGCCGGATGCAGGAGATCGAGGCGACGGCACGCGCCCTCCATTCCAAGCTCCTGCGGCGCCACGACGAGCCCGGCACGCCCCAGTGACGCCGCGCCCCAAAGTGCGGCGGCGTTTCGTCACAACGTCCAAACGGCGGTCCGTTTGATCTCCGCGTCTTCGAGTTCGCGCGTCACGGGCACCTGATAGGCCGCCGCTTGAGCAAAACGCGCCGTTGGGAAGTAGCTGCGCTGAGGATCGCCGACGAGGACCAGAGCCCCGGCCGCTGCCGCCCTCTCGACGTAGGCTATCACGCGGGCCGCAAGCTCCCGCTCGTAAAAGAGATCGCCCACCAGCACCACATCCGCCGGATCGGGCACGCGCGCCAGGAGATCCTCGCCCGTCACGTGGAGCACGACCTCGTTGAGAGCGGCATTGAGGCGAACGGCCGCGCATGAAAACGCGTCGATATCCGCGGCCAGCACGGAAGCCGCGCCTGCGCGTTTGGCGGCGATGGCGGTGAGCCCCGATCCCGAGCCCAGGTCGATCACCGATTTTCCGGCCACGAGCTGCGGGTTGTCGAGAAGATACCGGGCGAGGGCCTGCCCGCCCGCCCAGGCAAACGCCCAGAACGGCGGCGGAACGTTCATCTCGCCAAGTTCTTCCTCCGTCTTCTCCCAGATCGGCACGCTTTCTTCCGCGAGATGGAGACGGATCTCCGGCACCAGCGGCGGGCTGAGTTGGCGCGTATTTTTGAGGATGAAAGCATCGGGGTTGAGCATGGCTCAGGACGCCAGCAGAAAACCGTGCCCGGTGCAAGGGCGCGCGTGAGGCGCCATACCCTGTGCGCCGGGCAGGTCGCAGGCAATCGAGAGATTGCTTTCGCGTGCGCGGCGCTTCTATGCTCCCCGCCAACGAGGGGGACGTGACATGATTTCCAACCTGCAGTCGATTTTGTCGACGGCCGAGTCCGTCGGCGGCACGCGGACGTTTGGGCGGCTGAACGTCCGCGAACGCGTGCTCGACACCGGAGATCGCACGATTGCGGTCGCAAACATCTCGACGGTTTCTCTCGCCAAGCTCGACAAGAAGTGGACGCGGATCGTGCTGTGGATCCTTGCCGCGCTCTGTGGTGCGAGCGGTCTTTTCTCGCTCGTTGGCGGGGACGTATTTTCCAGCATCCTCGCTCTGGCGCTGGCGGGGCTCTTCGGCTGGCTTGCCTACCGCGCCAAAAACATCCTCACGCTCTCCCTTGGCACGAATGACGGCGCCCGGACGCTCTTTTCGAGCACGGACGAAGCCTTCCTCTCCGACGTGAAGCGCTTCTTGACGGACAAGATCAACACAGGCGACCTACGCGCCGCGACGTTCGTGTTCGACCATTCCAAGCAGGACATCAGCATCGGCAAGGTGGTGACGGGCAACGACCATTCGGTGAACGCCGATTCCGTCGTGACCGGCTCGCACAACCAGGTCGCAACGAATTCCGCAGGCGCGCAGTTCGGAAATTCCGAGACGCGCTACTCGGCTGTGAATTCGCCCAAGGCTCAGGTTGGAGCGGGCAACACGGTCGCGCGCGTCGATTATTCGAGCGTACTACCGAACGTCGAGGAATGGCGGCGGCAGGCCGCCCAAAGCCCCGGTTGGGAGCACGTGGCCGAGCGCCTCGGCGAACTCGAAACCTTGCTGAAATCGGGCACGCCCAATGCGGAAGGCAAGGGAAAGGTGCGGTCTCTGGTCTCGGATCTTTCCGGCATTCTGCAGGCCTATCCTGCGGCCGCGCAGCTTTTCCAAAGCATCGCCCGCCTCGCCGGCGCGTAGCGGACGTTCAGTTCTTTTTCTTCGCAGAGGTGGGCGCCTTCTTGGCCGGCGCGAGCCTGCCCATGCGGCACACTTCCGCCCACTCATCCGCGAGCACCGGCTGCACCGACAGCCGGAACGACGTGACGAGCGCCATCTCAGAAAGTTTTGGGTTCGCCTTGACGTCCGCAAGCGTCACCGGCTGCGGCATCCGCTCGACGGCACGCACGTCCACGCATTCCCATTTTCCCGTGTCGTCGGTCTCGTCGGGATGCGCGAGCGCGATCACCTCGCAGATGCCGACGATCTCCTTGCCGATGTTCGAATGGTAGAAGAAGCAGAGGTCGCCCTTCTGCATCGCCTTCATGTGGTTGCGCGCGGTGTAGTTGCGCACGCCCGTCCAGGGTTCGCCCGCTTTGCCCTTCTCGGTGAGGTCGTCCCACGAGAATGCGTCGGGTTCGGATTTCAGAAGCCAATAGGCCATGGCGCGTCGTCTCTCGGCAACATCGGATCGACGCGCACCTTACGCAATATTGAGCGCGCCTCAAGCCGCGATCCGGCTCAATCCTCCGCCTTGAACGGACGCTTCATGAGGTCTGCGATGGCGTTGTCCACGGACGTGCGCCCTTCGAGGATCGCGTGCACGGCGTCCGTGATCGGCATCTCGATGCGCTTCTCCGCAGCGAGGCGCGCCACCGCCGCCGCCGTATAGACGCCCTCCGTCACCGCGACGCGTTTGGAAAGGACGGCGTCGAGCGTCTCGCCCTGCCCGAGCGCACGGCCGAGGCTCATGTTGCGGGATTGCGGACTGCCGGCCGTCAGCACCAGATCGCCGAAGCCCGAAAGCCCCATCATCGTCTCGGGCCGCGCACCGAGCGCTTTGCCGAGCCGCCGCATCTCGGCAAATCCACGCGTCACGAGCGCTGCGTGTGCGCTCGCGCCGAGCCCTTTGCCGTCCACGATGCCTGCGGCGATTGCGAGCACGTTTTTGAGCGCGCCGCCAAGCTCCACGCCCACGACATCGTCCGACCAGTAGAGACGGAGCTGCCGGTCGCCGAGCTGTTCCGCGAGCGCGCGCCCGAGCGCTTCGTTGCGGCACGCGAGCGTGAGCGCGGCGGGAAAACCGCGCGCGACGTCTGCCGCGAAGCTCGGCCCCGAAAGCACGGCGAGCCGCACGCCCGGAATGGTCTCGGAGACGATTTGCGCCACGAGTTGTCCGCTGCCCTGCTCCACACCTTTCGCGCAGACGATCACGGGGACGTCTTTGGAAACGACTGGCTGAAGTGTCGCGCTGACGGTGCGCGTATGCTGGGCGGGCGCGACGAGCAGGATGGCATCCGCCGTGCCGAGGTCCGCGAGATCGTGCGTGGCTTTGAGGCGCGGGTCGAGGTCGATGCCCGGCAGAAAAGTCCGGTTCACATGTCGTGCGTTGATGTCTTCGACCACGTCGCTCTCGCGCGCCCACAGGATGACATCGCGGCCAGCGAGCGTCAGCGTCTGCGCGAGCGCGGTGCCCCACGCGCCGCCGCCGACAACTCCGATCCGGTCGAAAGTCATGGGTCTCTGCTCCGCTAGACCATGATCGCTTCGGACCCTATCAGTCCGAAGCGTGAATCATTGGTCTCATCAAAGACATAGAGCGTCCGATCCGATTCCATCGGATTGGAAAACGCTCTGGTCATCAGTCCCGCATAGCATGAGTAGTGCGCGCCCGAGGCATTACGATGATATGACGATTGCATCAGGCCTTGACGCCCGCACCGATGGCGGCCGGCGCGTCGGGGTCGAGAGGCCAGCGCGGACGGGCGGCGAAATCGAGGCCGTCCACGAGGCCGAGCGCCAGACGCTCCGCGCCGGCCCAGGCGATCATCGCGCCGTTATCCGTGCACAGTGCGGCGGGCGGCACGGCGAGCTGATACCCGCGCGCCTGCGCAAGCCCGCCGAGGCCAGCCGCGATGGCGGTGTTGGCCGCCACGCCACCCGCGACAGCAAGCCAGCGCGGACGATCCGGCCCGAAGGTGTCCTCGGCCATGTCCATCGCCCGGCCCACCCTGTCGATGACGATGTCGGTCACGGCGGCCTCGAACGCCGCACAAAGATCGGCCACGTCCTGGTCGGCAAGCGGCGCGGCCGCCTCGGCCCGTTGCCGCACGGCGGTCTTGAGCCCGGCGAGCGAAAAATGCGGCTCAGCGCGCCCGATCATCGGGCGAGGCAGGGGAAAACGCTTCGGGTCGCCGCCGCGCGCCGCGCGCTCCACCTCCGGCCCGCCCGGATAGCCGAGGCCAAGCAGCTTCGCCGTCTTGTCGAAGGCTTCGCCGATGGCGTCGTCGACGGTGGTGCCGAGCCGGCGATAGCGGCCGACACCTTCCACGAGCAGCGTCTGCGTATGCCCGCCCGAGACGAGCAGCATGAGATACGGAGGTGAGAGACCGTCGGTCAGCCCGGCCGTCAGCGCGTGCGCTTCGAGGTGATTGATCGCGAGGAACGGCGTCCCCGATGCCAGCGCCAACGCCTTGCCGCTGACAAGCCCGGCGACGAGACCGCCGTTAAGGCCCGGCCCCGCCGTCGCCGCGATACCGGACAGATCCTTGAGGGTCACACCCGCCTCGTCCAGCGCCCCGCGTACGATGACATCGAGACACTCGACGTGGGCCCGCGCCGCGATCTCCGGCACCACGCCGCCATAGGGCCGATGCTCGTCGAGCTGGCTGCGCACCACATTGGAAAGGATTTCGCCACGCCCCGTGCCGTCGCGCCGGACCACGGCCGCTGCCGTCTCGTCGCAGCTCGCCTCGATGCCGAGCACGAGGAGAGGCCCCTTGGAGCGCGGCTGTTCGCGGGCTTCGGCCGGCACTTTTCTGTCCCGTTTGCGTTCGCTGGCCGGGGGGGGCATTAATGGCGCCGCCCCGCCGGCTCCGCCCGGCCCTACCATTGGGAGCCCACGACTTGCAAGCTCGCATCCTCCGTATCGGCACGCGCGGCTCGCCGCTGGCCCTCGCCCAGGCGCACGAAGTGAGAGGCCGCCTCATGCAGGCCCATCGCGCCTCCGAGGAGGCGTTCGAGATCCGCATCTACAAGACGACGGGCGACATGATCTTGGATCGTCCGCTCGCGGAGGTCGGCGGCAAGGGGTTGTTCACCAAGGAGATCGAGGAAGCGCTGCTTTCCGGCGAGATCGATCTAGCAGTGCATTCCATGAAGGACATGCAGACCCTGCTGCCGGACGGCCTCGGCATCGGCGCCGTGCTGGAACGCGAGGATGTGCGCGACGCGTTCATCTCGCTCGCGCACCGGACCTTGGCCGAGCTTCCGAAGGGTGCGGTGGTCGGCACGTCGAGCTTGCGGCGCCAGGCGCAGGTCAAGCGCCTCCGGCCCGACCTCGAAGTCGTCGGCTTCCGCGGCAACGTCCAGACGCGCCTCAAAAAACTCGCCAATGGCGTGGCCGATGCCACGATGCTCGCCTGCGCGGGCTTGAAGCGTCTCGGCATGGCGGATCGCATCACCTCCCCCATCGAGACGGCCGACATGCTGCCCGCCGTGGCGCAGGGCGCCATCGCCATCGAAATCCGCCTCGACGACGAGGACGCGGCTCGTCTGATCGCCCCTCTCAATCACGAGCCAACCGCGTTTTGCGTCACCGCCGAACGCGCGTTCCTCACCCGCCTCGAAGGCTCCTGCCGCACGCCCATCGCCGGGCTGGCCGAACTTGATGGTGATACGCTCGCCTTCCGCGGCATGACCTTCTCGCCGGACGGCGCGGAGTGCTTCGAAATCGCGCGCGCCGGGCCGGCGGCAGATGCCCACCGCCTGGGGCTCGAAGCGGCCGACGCAATTCTGAAACTCGGCGCACACGCCCATCTCGAAAGGGCGCACCCATGAACCTTCTCATGACACGGCCGGATCTCGGCCCCGACGGCGACGACTTGGAAACCGCGCTGGAAGACGCAGGACACACCGTAATACGTGCACCCGTGCTCGCGATCACGCACACGCGTCTTTTTCCGACGTTCGACGGGCTGCAAGCCATTGTCGCAACGAGCAGCAACGGCCTTCGCGCCGTCGCGCCGTTTCCCGAAGCGGCGTCGCGATTGCCGCTTTATGCCGTCGGTCCCGCGACTGCGGCCGTCGGTCGCGCGCTGGGGTTCCAGCGCGTCTACGAAGGTGCGGGCGATGGGCACGCGCTGGCTGCCCTCATTCGCGCCGAGGTCGATCCGTCGGCCGGACCTTTGCTCCACCTCTCCGGCGACAAGCTGGCGCTCGATCTGGCGGAAGCCCTCAAGCCGGACGGGTTCGATGTGCATCGCGCCATCGTTTACCGTGCGGAAGCCGCAACCGCGCTTCCCGACGCGGCGGTCGATGCCATCCGTAACGGCCGTCTCGATGGCGTCGTTCTGATGTCGCCGCGAACGGCCCGTGTCTATGCCGGGCTGGTGAGTGCCGCAGGCATTACCGCCGAAGCGGGCCGCCTCGTCCACTTCTGCCTGTCGGAGGCCGTCGCGCGCGAGACGACGCCGCTCGCCCCCGCAAACGTTAAGGTCGCCGCCGCGCCAAATTCTCAAGAAATGCTTGCTCTCATCGCACGCGGAGCGGCAGACTCCGCCTGATACCCAACCCTGCCCCCAGGGGGCAGGGCCAGCGTTTAAGTCCAGAGTTCGAAGTCCCTGGAGACCTAGTTTTCATGACCGACAAGCCCGATCCCGCAAAGGACGCCGGCAGGCCCGATACCTCCGGCGCGAAGCGCCCCCACGCGACGCTCGACCTCAAGGCGACGGAAGTAAAACAGCCGCAACCGGCCTCTGCGACGAGCGCGGTGTCCTCGTCCGCGGCCGGAAAACCCGCAACGGATACGAAGACGCCCGGCACCACGGCATCGTCGCCGGGCGCACCGAAGCCGTCGTCTGCGTCGTCGGGAACATCCACTGCATCGTCCGGTAAACCGCCGCCTTCCGGCATGGGTGCCAAATCCGCGCAGACCTCCCCGGCGGCGAAGCCCGCGAGCGGCGGCGGCGTCTTCTCGCACCTCACGGCAGGCGTCGTCGGCGGTGCGCTGGCCTATGCCGGTGCCGCGTTCTTGAACCCCGGCGCAGCCGTCGCGCCGCAGTCGGCAGAGCTTGAAGCCCGCCTCGTCACCGTCGAGACGGCCCTTCGTGAAAGCGCCGATCTGAGCGCCAAGCTCGCCGCTGCCGAGAGCCGCCTCGCGAACCTCGACGCCGTCGAGCAGCGCGTTGCTGCGCTCAGCGAAGCGCAAGGCAAGCTCGAAGCGGAAACCCGTCAATTCGCGGAGCAAGGCGGCGCGGCCAACGCCGAGCGCGTCCAAAAGCTCGAAGAGCAGCTTGCGCTGATCGCGAACGGAGCGCGCAACGCCAACGGAGGCGTGCCCGAGCTCGCGGCCATCACCGGCAAGATCGCAGAGATCGACAAGACGCTGAATGCCCGCATCGACGGTCTCGGCGCCGGTCGAGCTGCCGACACCGACGCACGCATTGCCGCCGCCGTCGAAGCCAGCGAAGCGGCCAATCTGGCCACGCTTCGCCTCGAACGCGATCTCGCCGAGGTGCGCTCGGGACAATCCGGCGTAACGCAAAGCGCCGACACCGCGAAGGCCGACGTCGAGCGCCTGCAAAGCGCCGTCTCCGAACTGCGGGCCTCTCTCGACGCGAGCCTCAAAGGCGTCGCGCGCCCCGCCGATGTCACCGCCGCCCTCGGCCCCGTGACCGGCAAGCTCGCGGAGCTGGAGCAGAACTTGGGCTCCGTCGTCGCGCGCGAGGAAAGCCGCCGCGAAAACGCCGAGCGTATCGTGCTCGCGCTCGAACTCGCCAACCTGAAACGCGCCATCGACCGCGGTCAGGGTCACGCCTACGCGGCCGAGCTGGCGGCCGTTGATAAGAGCGCGGGCAGCGATCTCGATCTCTCGGCCCTCGCGCGCTTTCAGGAGCAGGGCGTTGCAACGACCGCCGAGCTGAAGGCCGAATTCCGGCCGGTGATGAACGCGATCCTGGATGCCGAGGCCGAGCCTGCGAGCGGCTCCGTGATCGATCGCCTGATGGCGGGCGCAAAGTCCGTGGTGCGCGTGCGCCGCGTGAGCCACGATCCTGGCGACACGAGCGCGGAGGCCATCGTCTCCCGCATCGAAGCGGCCCTCGACGGTGGCCGTCTGGCCGACGTGATTTCCGAGGCCAGCAAGCTTTCGCCGCAGGCTCGGGCTCCGATGGAGGATTGGCTCATCAAGGTCACGGCCCGCGACTCCGTGGACCGTGCCATTGCGCGGGTGGAGGAGCGTCTCAAGGCCTCCCTCGCGGGCACGCCGGACCCAGCATCGGAAGCAGCGCCCGCAGCGGTGCCCGCGCCCGATGCGCCTCCTCCCGCCGTAGACCCCGCCGCTCCTGAATCGAATTGAGAGGACCGCGCCCGATGACGCGTCTCATCCTGTTTCTCGTTGCCGTCATTGTGCTTGCGGCCAGCCTGTCCTGGCTCGCGGACCGGCCGGGCACGCTCCTCGTCACGTGGCAGGGCTACGAGATCGAAACCAGCGTGTTCCGCGCAGTGGTTCTCTTTGCGGCCTTCATCGGTCTGGCGTTCGCGGTCTGGTCGATCCTGACCCAGATCTGGTCGACTCCGGCCACGTTGAGCCATTTTCTCACGCGCCGCCGCCAGCGTCGCGGTCTCGATGCGCTGTCGTCCGGCATGATCGCCATCGGCGCGGGAGACCGTTCCATGGCCACGCGCTATGCGCTTCAGGCGAGGAAGTCGCTGCCGCACGAGCCGCTCACGCTGCTGCTGCGCGCGCAGGCCGCCCAGCTCTCCGACGACAAAGCGACCGCGCGGCGGATCTTCGAGGCCATGCTGGCCGCGCCCGACACCGAGCAGCTCGGCCTGCGCGGTCTCTTCCTCGAAGCTGGCCGCGAGGGCGAGCACGAGGCGCAGCGCCAGTTCGCCGAACGTGCGCTGAAGCTCAATCCCAAGCTATCGTGGCCGGTGGAAGAGCTGTTCACGCTTCAATGTAAGGATGGCGATTGGTCCGGCGCGCTGGAGACGCTCGCGCTCGCCAAGCGGCACGGTCACGTGGAGCGCCCCGTTGCGGACCGCCGCCGCGCCGTTCTTCTCACCGCTCAGGCGCAGGCGCTCGAAGAGGACCAGCCTGAGAAGGCCCTCACGCTCGCGCTCGAAGCGCATGGGGCTGCGCCGTCTCTCATTCCCGCGGCCGCCATCGCCGGCCGCCTCCTCGCCGCGCGGGGCAACACGGCGCGTGTCGCGAAGATCATCAACAAGACGTGGGTCAAGGCGCCCCATCCGGAGCTTGCGACCGCATATGCCTATGCCCGCGTCGGCGACAGCCCGCGCGACAGGCTCGACCGCGTGAAGACGCTGTTCCAGCTCAATCCGCAGTCGATCGAGAGCGCCGTCGCGGTCGCGCTGGCCGCCATCGAGGCGCACGACTACGACGAGGCGCGCCGCATTCTCCAGCCTTACACCGAAGGCGGCCTGACGCGCCGGGTCGCCGCGTTGTTGGCGCGCATCGAAGCGGAGGAGAACGGCGACAAGGGCCGCGCCCGCGAGTGGCTGGCGCGCGCCGTGACAGCGCCGCGCGAAGCGACATGGTCGACGGCAGATGGCGTCACCGCCGACCGCTGGCTCCCGGTCTCGCCCGCAAGCGGCGAACTGGATGCTTTTCAATGGCGTGTCCCGCCCGGCGATCTCGAAGGCGGCGAGGACCGCATCCTCGGTGCCGATCTCACGGAGTTCATCGCTTCGAACGAGCCCGAGACCGTGATCGCCAAGGCAGCAGTGGTTGCAACGGGACCCGTGCCGGAGCCGCCGCCATCTCCTCAGCCGAAACCTGCCGCCCCCGAGGCCAAGGTTGCGCCGCAAACGGCCAAAGCCGAAGCGCCGGTCTCTGCCTCAGCCCTCGATAAGCAGGCCGACGCGCCAAGCCGCTCGGAGCGCTCGCGCCCGTTCGCGCCGTCGCGTGCACCCGATGATCCGGGCCCCGTATCCGACGACGAGGCGGACCCGCTCGGGGTCAGAGCATAGCGTCATTTAAATTCGGGAATTGCGCCGTTTTTCTCGCTCCGGCCTCGTCGGAGCGCAGGATGAGTCTCGACACGAGAACATCGCGGCGCACCGCCTGTATCGGCACGCGCTCCCCCGCATTGACTTCCATCAACTGCTTCCTCCTGCCTTAGACGAAGGGGGAAGTTGTGGCGCGAAGGCCGTTTGCTCATAATGACGGCAAATAAGAAGCATTCCGGGAGGAATATCGATGTCGGATAAGGCGTATGCCGTTACGCCCGAATGGGCGGGCCGTGCGTGGATCGACGACGCGAAGTATCAGGCCCTCTACGAGCGCTCGATCAGCGACCCCGAAGGGTTCTGGGGTGAGACCGGCCGTCGTCTCGACTGGATCCGCCCTTACACCAAGGTCAAGGACACGACCTTCGGTCCCGGGGAGGTCTCGATCAAGTGGTTCGAGGACGGCACGCTCAACGTCGCCGCCAACTGCATCGACCGTCACCTCGCCACCAAAGGCGATCAGGTCGCGATTATCTGGGAAGGCGACGACCCGTCCAAGGACGAGACGATCACCTACAGCCAGCTTCACGAGCGCGTCTGCAAGTTCGCCAACGTGCTCAAGGCGCATGGCGTCAAGAAGGGCGACCGGGTCACCATCTATCTGCCGATGATTCCGGAAGCGGCCTACGCGATGCTCGCGTGCGCGCGCATCGGCGCCGTGCATTCCATCGTGTTCGCAGGCTTCTCGCCGGATAGCCTCGCGGGCCGCATCGATGATGCGGACTCGCATTTTGTCATCACGGCGGATGAAGGCCTGCGCGGCGGCAAGACGGTGCCGCTCAAAAAGAACACCGACGAAGCGCTCGAACGCTGCACCAAAGGTGGCGGCAAGGTGCTCGTCGTCCGCCGCACCGGCAATCCCGTGCCGTTCAAGGATGGTCGCGATCTCTGGCTGCACGACGAACTGGCGAAGGTCGACGCGGATTGCCCGCCGGTCGAGGTCGGCGCCGAAGACCCGCTCTTCATCCTCTACACGTCGGGCTCGACGGGTAAGCCCAAGGGTGTTCTGCACACCACGGGCGGCTATCTCCTTTACGCGTCGATCACGCATCAATACGTGTTCGACTATCACGACGGCGACATCTACTGGTGCACGGCCGACGTGGGCTGGGTCACGGGTCACAGCTACATCGTCTACGGTCCGCTTGCCAATGGCGGCACCACGCTGATGTTCGAAGGCGTGCCGACCTATCCGTCACCGTCGCGGTTCTGGGATGTCGTCGACAAGTGGTCGGTCAACGTTTTCTACACCGCGCCGACCGCCATCCGCTCTCTCATGGGCGCGGGCGACGACCACGTCACGAAGTCGAGCCGCGCTTCCCTCCGTTTGCTTGGCAGCGTCGGCGAGCCGATCAATCCCGAAGCTTGGGAATGGTATCACCGCGTCGTCGGCGAGGATCGCTGCCCCATCGTCGATACCTGGTGGCAGACGGAGACCGGCGGCATTCTCATCACGCCGCTGCCCGGCGCCATCGCGCAGAAGCCGGGCTCGGCCACGCTGCCGTTCTTCGGCGTGAGACCCCAACTCGTGGACGACAAAGGTACGCCGCTCGAAGGCGCCGCTCAGGGCAACCTCGTGCTTCTCGATAGCTGGCCCGGCCAGGCGCGCACGCTTTACGGCGATCACGACCGCTTCGTGCAGACCTACTTCAGCACGTATCCCGGCACCTACTTCACCGGCGACGGCTGCCGGCGCGACGAGGACGGCTACTACTGGATCACCGGCCGCGTGGACGACGTCATCAACGTTTCGGGCCACCGCATGGGCACGGCGGAGGTCGAAAGCGCGCTCGTCACGCATCCGAAGGTGTCGGAAGCTGCCGTCGTCGGCTATCCGCACGATCTGAAGGGCCAGGGCATCTATTGCTACGTCACGCTCAACACGGGGGAAGAGCCGTCGGACGATCTGAAAAAGGAGCTCGTGAAGCACGTGCGCCACGAGATCGGCCCCATTGCATCGCCCGACATCGTGCAGTTCGCGCCGGGCCTGCCGAAGACGCGCTCCGGCAAGATCATGCGCCGCATCCTGCGCAAGATCGCCGAGGACGAGTTCTCGGCGCTCGGCGATACGTCGACGCTCGCGGATCCCTCGGTCGTCGATGATCTGATTAGCAACCGCCAGAACCGCAAGGCCGAGGCGAGCTAAATTCCCCTCCCCTTTGTGGGGAGGGGTTAGGGGTGGGGGGAACCCCTACAGCAGACGATCTGCAATCCCCCCCTCCTAACCTCCCCCACAAGGGGGGAGGAATTGCGCTTGCGAAACCCGCAAGCGCAGCGAAAGATTTCAGAACGCCAGAACCGGCCTTCACCTGCACGTCCACATCAGCCCGCGGTCGAAGTGGAAATGATCCTTGTGCGCGACGTTGAACTCGGGCCCCAGCGAGACGCGGAAATAGCGGCATGAGCGCCGATGCGCTTCGCGCAGGAACTGGCTCTCGCGGCCCTTGCCTTTCCAGTCGCGGATCAGCGAAATCGTGCGCCCGTCGGCGAGCGTAAAGCCGCCGATGTCGAGCGCGTTGGCGGTCGCGTGCTGGCTGCGCACGCCCTTCCACATCGGATTGCCGACGATGTTGCGGCAGCCGTAGGTGCCCATGTTGTTGATCCGCGCCACCGGTTGGCCGAACATCTCGCGCGCGAGCGGCTGCACCTCGTGCTCCATCCAGAGCGCAACCGCCGCCGCCATCTCGCACGTGATCTGCCCGACGCTAAGTTGCGCGCCGCCGACCTTCGAGAAGCGCACGGCGTTCTCCCATCCGCAGCCGTTGTCATGCGGGCGGTCGGGAATGGGACTCGCGCTGATCTGAGGTTCCTTGAGCACGGCGCGGCAAAGCGCAGGATCGAACCTCAGCGCGGACAGCCGCGCGTCGACGAAGATGCCAGGCCGCGTGTCGAGCGAGATCCGCGGAAACGGGCTCAGCGTGTTCGGAACGAGGCCGAACCAGAACGCACCGAATGCCGCAATCGCCAGCAAAAGCAGCAGGAGAATTCTGAGAAAAACACGAACTGGCTTCGATGCCATGAATCCCCCCGGCTGCGGCGCGGGGTGCCGATCCGCTGCATCGGCGGCAGGCTGAATGTCTGCACCCCTGCGTCAGGCTCGCTCCCCGCGTTAACCTAGAGTGCTTCCGGAAAAGTGGGAACCCCGAGCGCGTCGGTATTGGCCGTCGCAGCGGTCAGAAATCGCTCACGATGCCGCCTTTTTCCCAGTCGCCGTAGCGGGTCGGCTCTGGGCCTTCGCGGCCGCCGGTCTCGGGTGGCTTGCGGTTTGCCTCGGCAGCGGCAGCAGCAGCGGCCCGGCGGGCTTCCGCTTCCTTGAGGGCGCGAACCGCGGCCGGCGACAGCGGCTCTCCCGACGTCGGATGACGGACGGGATCTGACGCAGTTTCGAGCATATCGGTCGGCTTGGTCATCGCGCGGCAGTCGTTCCTTTAACGGCACATCGGCGGCGCGAGACGCTGGTCGTCGGCCACCCCCCTTCCTATATAGCATTTCCGAACGCGTGCGCGCCCGGCCGGGGCGGACGTCCGAACTCGGCCATAAGCCGCGCACAGAGTCGTGAAATTGATGGATGACCGGGAGCCGGAGTAACGGAATGCCGATGAACTACGTCAAGACGGCCATGCTACTTGCCTTCCTGACCGCGATTTTCGTCGCCATGGGCGCGGCGATCGGCGGCCAGACGGGCATGGTGATTGCCTTTGTCGTGGCGCTCGCCATGAACTTGTTCAGCCTGTGGAACTCCGACACCATGGTCCTGAAGACGTTCGGAGCCCGGGAAGTGGATGAGCGGAGCGCGCCCGAATATTACGGCATGGTGCGCGATCTCGCGCGCCGCGCAGAGCTTCCCATGCCACGCGTCTACATCATGGACAACCCGCAGCCGAACGCGTTCGCAACGGGCCGCAGCCCTGCGCGCTCTGCTGTGGCCGCCACCACGGGGCTGCTCGACGCTCTTCCTCCGGAGGAACTCGCGGGCGTGATTGCGCACGAGCTGGCGCACATCAAGAACCGCGACACGCTGACCATGACCGTCGCCGCCAGCATCGGCGGCGCGATCTCCATGCTCGCGCAATATCTCCAGTTCGGCGCCCTGTTCGGCGGCCACAACAACGACCGTGGCGGCATCGGCATGATCGGCGCCATCCTCGCCATGCTCATCGCGCCGTTCGCGGCGATGCTGGTGCAGATGGCGATCTCGCGTTCGCGCGAGTATCAGGCGGACCGGATGGGCGCGCTCATCTGCGGCAACCCGCTCTGGCTCTCCGCTTCGCTCGCGCGCATCGAGAAGGGCGTCCAGCGCATCGAGAACGAGGATGCCGAGCACGCGCCCGCGATGGCGCACATGTTCATCATCAACCCGCTGAATGGGCAGGGTATGGACAACCTGTTCTCCACCCACCCCAACACGCAGAATCGTATCGCAGCCCTTGAGAAGCTTGCCCAGGAGCTGGAGCGTAATGGGGTGAGCCTCCCGGGCGGATCGTCGTCGGGCCGGGCGCCGAGCCAGACCGTTACGCGCGGCGGCCGCGGCCCTTGGGGTTAATGAGGCCCTGGGGTTAAGATGGCGGCTGGCGACCGGAAAGCTCGCCAGCCGGGCTCCCCTGCGTTAAGCGTCTCGTCTCCGAGTGAACCGCAGGAGCGAGACGCATCTCCGACAATCCGAAAAATACGCGCGGCCGGGGACATCCGCCGAAGGGCCAGAACGCTGGCGCAAGCCACCGTCCGGGTGGCGGCCCCTCACGCCCAGACCGCGCGCCACGCCGTCCATCCGGCTTTACCGTCCGCGAGCTGGCTGTTGCCACTTTGAGCGCAGTCTTCGACGGCGGCCGCTCTCTCGACGAGGCCTTCGACGCGGCGGCAAGCCGAAGCGGAACGCTTGAGCCGCGCGACCGGGCCCTCGCGCGCCTGATCGTCCTCACCGTGTTGCGCCGGAAGGGCGAGCTTCAGGCCGTCGTCAATTCCTTCATCGAAAAACCGCCTCCCGCGTCGACCGGCGGCCTGTGGCCGATCCTGCTCTCGGCGGCCGCACAACTCCTTGTGCTCGACACGCCGCCCCACGCCGCCATCAGCCTCGCTGTCGATCAATGCCGCGCCGACCGCAAAGCGTATCGCTACGACCGCCTGGCGAACGCGGTGCTTCGGCGCGTGGCGTCCGAGGGCAAGGACGTGCTCGCAACCCTCGATCCGGTGAAGCTCAATGTCCCGTCGTGGCTGCGCGAGCGCTGGGGCGCGGCCTACGGTGCCCCGCTCGCGCGTGAAATCGCAGCCGCGTCTCTCCGCGAGGCTCCGCTCGATCTCTCGGTGAAATCCGATCCCGCAGCCTGGGCCGAACGGCTCGGCGGCCTCGTGCTGCCGACAGGGACGGTCCGCCTCGCGCGGGCAGGCCGCATCGAGGATCTCGCGGGCTACGCGGACGGCGCCTGGTGGGTGCAGGACGCGGCGGCAGCTCTCCCGGCGCGTCTCCTTGGCGATGTCGGCGGTCTTAGCGTCGCCGATCTTTGTGCCGCTCCCGGCGGAAAAACGGCCGAACTCGCGGCAGCCGGTGCCGACGTCACCGCCGTCGACCATTCGACTGTGCGGCTCGCCCGCCTGTCCCAAAATCTCGCGCGCCTGTCGCTTGCGGCGGAGATCGTCGAGGCCGACGTGACCGCCTGGGAGCCAGGCCGCACGTTCGACGCGGTCCTGCTCGATGCGCCCTGCAGCGCAACCGGCACGATCCGCCGCCATCCCGATATCCTGCACTTGAAGCGCAAGGATGACACGACGCAACGCGTGGCGCTTCAGCGCCGGCTTCTCGAAGCCGCAGCCCGTCTCGTGCGCCCCGGCGGGCGTCTCGTTTTCTGCACCTGCTCGCTGGAGCCCGAAGAGGGCCCGCGCCTCATCGCCCGCTTTCTCGCCGAGACGTCCGGTTTTGTCCGCGAGCCCGTCTCGCCCGGCGAGGCGGGCATCGATGGCGCCTGGCTCAGCCCAGAGGGCGATCTGCGCACGCTCCCGTGCCATCTCCCGCTGTCCGACGCCGCAATGTCCGGGCTCGACGGATTTTATGCCGCGCGCCTCCGCAAAAGCGCGGACAGTTGAGGCGGGGACAGATCGCGCCATCACAAAGCCCGGCTTTTCTGGGACGCTAGGCTGGGACCGACGCGGCAATACGCTCGCCGGGGCCGATTGAGAGGGCGGGCCGGCGTGCTACCATTCCCCCACCATCATCCGAGGAAAGAATGCCGCGGCTCAAAATTTCTGAGCGGATCAGGATCACGCAGCTGGCCGCCGACCGGCTGCGGCGCGGCGCCGTGTCCTCCATGCTGCACAAGCCGCCGTTTCGCTGGCATTTCGCGGCGTCCGCGGCTGAGCAGCTTCTGATCGTCCCGCAGGATCTCAGAACCGCCGATCCGAGCTTCTGGGACGAGGTCGAGGTCGGACATTTCGGCCTGGCGGGAATGGTCGCCAGCGCAGTCGACGTTTCGCCGTTCGACATTACGCCGCCGAGCGAAGCCTGGGCGCGGGAGCTGCACGGCTTCGGCTGGTTGCGCCATCTCGCAGCCGTCGCCCGGCCTGAGGCGCGCGACATGGCGCGCGTGCTCGCCACCGAATGGGCCATGCGCCACCGGGGCAGCGGCGGCGGCATCGCCTGGGAAGCGCCCGTCACCGGCCGCCGCCTCGTCTCCTGGATCTCGCATTCGGGGTTCCTGCTCGAAGAAGCCGACGCGGAGACCTACGACATCCTGACCGAAAGCCTCGGGATGCAGCTCGTCCGCCTCGCGGCGGGCTGGCGCACGAGCCCCAGCGGGTATCCGCGGCTGGTTTCTCTGATGTCGCTTTTGTTCGCGCAGCTTTGCATTTCCGGGCACGAAAACCAGGTGGCGGAAACGGAGCGCCTATTCGTCCAGGAATTGCGCCGTCAGATCTTGCCGGACGGGGGCCACGTCAGCCGAAATCCCGGCGTGCTGGTCGAACTGATGCTGGACCTCTTGCCGCTGCACAAGTGCTTCTCCGCCCGCGGCCTCAAAGCCCCGCCGGAGCTGGCCGCCGCGCTCAAGGCGATGCTGGCCATGCTCAAGTACATGCGGCTCGGCGATGGAATGCTCGCCCGCTTCAACGGCATGAGCGTCGCATCGCCTGCCGGTTTGGCGACCGTCCTGGTCTACGACGACAATCCCGGCGTCCTCCCGGCCGAAGCGCCGGCGTCCCACTATGTGCGGGCCGAGCGCGGCGCTTCGATCCTGATCGTGGACGCTGGCTCGCCGCCGCCGCTCGAAGCCGCGGCCGAGGCGCACGCAGGATGCCTCTCGTTCGAGTTCAGCGTCGGCACCGAGCTGTTGTTCGTGAATGGCGGCGCACCGGCCGCATCGAGCGGGGAGTGGCGCAGCGCCGCCCGCGCGACCGCGAGCCACAACACGCTGTGCCTCGGCGAGAAGTCGTCGTCGAAGCTCGTTCGCCATAAAATGCTGGAGGAGTTGGTCGGCGGTCCGCCGATCCGCTATCCTGAAGATGTGCGCGTCAAGGTGCACGAGCCGGACGGCGGTGTCGAAATCGAGACCAGCCACGACGGCTATGTGCGCCGGTTCGGTCTTGACCACAGCCGTACGCTCATGCTCGGGGCCACCGGCCGGCGTCTGCTCGGGATCGACCGATTGACGGGCCACGACGGAACGCTCCGCTTGCGTAAGGACATTCCGTTCGCCATCCATTTCCATCTGCACCCCGGCATCCGCTGTCGCCGGGCCGCAAACCCAAATGTTGCCATTATCGAACTCGGATCGAGCGACGACGTTTGGTGGTTCCGCCTGGAAGGCGCCCGGCTCGCGATCGAGGAAAGCACCTATTTCGCGGACTCTGCCGGCCCGCGGCGTGCGCTCCAGATCGTGGCCCGCGGCGCGACGTTCGGCGAGACCGAGGTGCGCTGGGTGCTGGAAGGCGAGAACTGAGACTTGAAACGAAGACGACGACGAGAAAGACCCATGAAAGAACCCGAACCGAGAATTCGCCGCGCCCTCATTTCGCTTTCCGACAAGAGCGGGCTTGAGGATCTGGCGCGTGCGCTGGCCGAGCGGAACGTGCAGTTGATTTCGACCGGCGGCACGGCGGCCAAGCTCAAGGGCGCCGGTTTTGCAGTGACGGACGTGGCCGACGTCACAGGCTTCCCGGAAATCATGGATGGCCGGGTCAAGACGCTGCATCCCAAGGTGCACGGCGGCTTGCTCGGCGTCAGGGGGAACGCCGTCCACGCGGCCGCGGCTGACGAGCACGAAATCACGCCCATCGATCTTCTGATCGTAAACCTCTATCCCTTCGAGCAGACGGTAGCGAAGGGCGCAGCCTATGACGAGTGCGTCGAGAACGTTGACATCGGCGGTCCGGCGATGATCCGTGCCGCCGCGAAGAACCACGCGTCCGTGACGGTTGTCGTGGACAACACGGATTTCGAGCCGCTTCTCGCGGAGATGTCCGCCAACGGCGGGCGTACGTCGCTTGCGTTCCGAAAGCGCCTCGCGGCCAAGGCGTATGCACGCACCGCAGCCTATGACGCTGCGATCAGCAATTGGCTCGGTGCGGTCGCGAACCATCCGGATGGCGATGCGACGGGCTTCCCGCCGACCATCACCACCCAATATCGTAAGTCGATCGACATGCGCTACGGCGAGAATCCGCACCAGTCCGCGGCCTTCTACGTCAGCGCAACGCCCGAACCCGGCACCGTCGCCGCCGCGCGTCAGCTTCTCGGCAAAGAACTCTCCTACAATAACGTCGCCGACAGCGACGCCGCGCTCGAATGCGTGAAAGCGTTCACGGAGCGCCCGGCGTGCGTGATCGTGAAGCACGCGAACCCTTGCGGCGTGGCCGAGGCCGACACGCTGGAGGCCGCCTACGACCTCGCCTATCGCACCGACCCGGAATCGGCGTTCGGCGGCATTATCGCCTTCAACCGCGAGCTGGACGGCGCAACCGCTGCAAAGATCGTCGAACGCCAGTTCGTCGAGGTGATCCTGGCGCCGTCCGTCACCGACGAAGCGCGCGAAGCCGTCGTTGTGAAGAAGAACGTACGCCTCATGGAAACGGGCGCCTGGCCGCTGGCCGCCACCCCGCGCCGCGAGATGCGGACCGTCGCGGGTGGTTTGCTGGTGCAGGACGCCGACCTCGCGCTCTACGAGCGCCTCCACGTCGTCACCAAGCGCCAGCCGACGTCCGAAGAGATGGCCGATCTGCTGTTCGCCTGGAAGGTCGCAAAATCCGTGAAGTCGAATGCCATCGTCTATGCCAAAGGCGGCGCCACCATCGGTATCGGCGCAGGCCAGATGAGCCGCGTCAACTCCTCGCGTATCGCCGCCATCAAGGCGGAGATGGCCGGTCTAGACATCAAGGGTTCGGCGGTCGCCTCCGATGCGTTCTTCCCGTTTGCGGACGGTTTGCTCTCCGCGGCTGAAGCCGGCGCAACGGCGGTGATCCAGCCCGGCGGCTCGATGCGCGACGAGGAGGTGATTGCGGCGGCCGACGAGCGCGGCCTCGCCATGGTGCTCACCGGCATGCGTCACTTCCGGCACTGAGATGGAGCAGGCCCCGCGCGTCAGCCTGAGGCGGGCCACGCGGGCCGATTTCGACACCATCCGCCGCTGGCTGTCGCGCCCAGACATTCAGGACTGGTGGGGGCCTGTTTCCGCGACGGAGGCCGAGGTCAACATGGCGCTCTCCTCCGAGCACGGCATCTGCCGCATGATCGAGGTGGACGGCGTGCCCGTGGGCTACGCGCACGCCGTCGACGCCACGCTCTGGGGCGACAGCCTGCCCGACGATCTGGAGCCCGGCACGTGGGATCTCGATCTCTTCGTCGCGGACGAAGCCCATCGCGGCAAGGGCGTGGGCCAGGTGGCGCTCGCCGCACTGAGGGAAGAAGTGTTCGCGACCACGCTCGCGGTTGCCGTGTGCGTGTTTCCCTCCGTCAAGAACGAGAGAGCCGTGCGCGCTTACGAGAAGGCGGGCTTTCGCTGGCAGCGCGTGTGGGACGACCCCGGCGTGGGCCTGTCGTGGTTCATGGTCTCCCGCCGCGACGATCCGCGCTAGACCATGATCGCTTCAGGCCCTACCAGCCTGAAGCGTGAATCATCGGTCTCGCTAAAAAGACGCCTCAGCGCCTCCGCGCCGTCTGCACCGGAACCATCAGGAAAAGACCCGCGACGAGGAACACGGCAATCGATGCCATGCCGAGCCGCTGGCTTCCCGACGCCTGCGTGACGACCGCGACCAGCAACGGCGCGAGGAACGCCGTCACCTTGCCCGAGAAGGCGAATAGGCCGAAATACTGCGTCATGCGCTCGGGCGGTGCGAGGCGGGCGAGCAGCGCGCGGCTTGCGGCCTGCACCGGCGCGGCCACAAGCCCGACCAGCATCGCGAACGCGAGAAACACGAGTTCGCCCGTGGACGAGAACGGCGCCGAACCGGCCACTTTGGGCACGACGTCCGTCACGAACAGCACGTGGTTCGGATCGACCGACAAAATTCCAAGCGCGCCCACGAGCAGCAGAACGAGCGACACCATGATCACGCGCTTCGAGCCCACGCGGTCGTCGAGCACGCCGCCGATCAGCGCGCCGAACACGCCGGTGAGGGTCAGCACGATGCCGAAGATGCCGAGTTCCATCGCGCCCCAGCCGAACACGGACGCGCCATAGATGCCGCCGAACGCGAAAATGGCCGCGAGACCGTCCGCGTAGAGCATCCGCGCGATGAGGAACAGCAGCATATCCTTATGCGAGGGCAGCCCGCGGATCGTCTCCCACAGCTCCGCGAGCGCGGGCCGGCGCGCTGAGGATGGCGCGACGTGCGCCCGATCCGGCACGAACAGGAAGAACGGGATCATGAAGAGCGCGAACCACAGCGCCGCGAACGGCCCCACGAGACGGTCGCCCTCGCGCGCACTTTGATCGAGCGCGAGGATGGGTTCGAGGCCGAACAGCGTGCGCCCCGTCGCGGGATCCGTAACGATGAGCCCCGCCATGACGGCGAGGCTCAAAAGACCGCCGGCATAACCCACAGCCCAGCCCGTGCCCGAGAGGCGGCCCAACTGGCTCGGCGGCACCAGCGTCGGCATCATCGCGTTCGTGAACACGGTCGTGAATTCCGCCATCGCCGTCGCGATGACGAATGCGGCGAGCACGAACAGGATCGTCGCGCTATCCGCCCCCGGCACCGCGAACCAGAGCGCGGCCAGGCTTGCGACCAGAAACACGGCGAACGTTGCAATCCACGGCTTGCGCGCCCCGCGCCCGTCCGCAAGCGCGCCGAGGAACGGACTGCCGAGCGCGATCAGGATGCCCGCCGCCGCTGCCGCATAGCCCCATAGCGCTTGCCCGTGTGCGGGTGCGGAGGCGACCGCGTTGACGAAGTAGGGCGCGAATAAAAACGTGAGAATGAGCGTGTAATAAGGCTGCGCCGACCAGTCGAACAGCACCCACGAAATCAGCGCGCGGCGCGGCGCGGGTTCCTGCACTGCGCCACCCGCCGCCGATTCCGCGCCTTCAACCGCCGTATTCTGCATGGAACCTCCCCCGAGCGTCGCCCGCCTCTATAGCTCACTCCAGCGGTCTTGGCGCGCGTCCGTTCCCCCAAGCGGAAACGCCTCTTCCACCACGTACGGCCCGCCGCCGACCTTCGGCTTCGACGACATCAGCAGAAACTCCTCGACCGAAAACGGCTTGCTCTCGAAGGCGCCGAGCTGTTCCAGCACCCGCGCCACGGCCTCCGGACGCGTGCCCCTGAGGCGCGCAAGCGTCACATGCGGGCGGAACGGATGTTTGGCGTGAGGAAGCCCGGCGCTCCTGGCTGCGCGGTCGTTGGCGCGCGCCAGCGTGTCGAGCCACGGATTGTCCGCGACACCTGCCCACAATGTGCGTGGCTGCTGCCCGCCGAAGGCCCCGAACCCCGAGAGCTTGAGAGTGAACGCAGGCTCTTCGATGCTAGAGAGGGCGGCGTGAAACTCCCGCGCCGTCGGATTGTCGATGTCGCCCGCGAACCTCAGCGTGATGTGCATGTCCTCGGGCGCGATCCAACGCGCGCCCGCAAGCGGCATCGCGAGATCCGCAAGCCGATCCGCGAGGTCCGGAGGAAGCGCGAGGGCTGTGAAAAGGCGGGGCATGGAGAACTCGATTGCGCGCGAACGAGGACAAGCGCCTATGTGAAACGGTTTTCAGCAATGTTGCACGCGGAAAACCGCATCACGACTTCGAGCCCGCCCCGCGCCTGGCCTCGACGCGCCGGATCAGTTCCTCCACGTCGGGCAGGATTTTCTCGACGATGATGCCGATGCCCTCGCCCGTGGGATGCATGCCGTCCGCGAGGTTGAGTTTCGGATCGAGAGCGACCCCGTCGAGAAAGAACGGATAAAGCAGTGCCCCGTGCGTCTCCGCGAGGTCGGCGTACATCGCGCCGAAGCGGTCCTCGTAATCCTTCCCCCAGTTCTTGGGCGGCGGCATGCCGGCGATCAGCACGTCGATGTTCCGCTCACGGAGTTTGGTGAGGATCTGATCCAGATTGTGGCGCGCGACGTCCGGGTCGATGCCGCGCAATGCGTCGTTGGCGCCGAGCGCGAGGATCACCGCCTCCGTATCGTCCGGCACCGCCCAATCGAACCGCGCGAGCCCCGCCGCGGTCGTGTCGCCGGACACACCCGCATTCACAACATCCACGGCGTGGCCCTTGGCTTTGAGGGCGGCCGCGAGCTGGATCGGAAACGCTTGATCCTGTTTAAGCTGGTATCCGGCGGTCAGACTGTCGCCGAACGCAACGATGCGGATCGGGCGTGCATCGTCCGCCCCCACTGGCGTCATCGCGGCCAGAAGCCAGAGGTTGACGAGCGCGATGGCCCGCACCATCTGACCCGTGAAGGTCGAAGCTGTCTGCTTTGGCTTCATTTTTTTGCCTCACCACGCTTCGATGTTGGTCTGCCCCTGCCGTCGTGGCACAGCTTTCGCCCGAATCTCATGGAGCCTTGCCACGTGCCCCAGCCGATCATTCGCCTTGCCGACGTTGGTCTTGCGCTCGAAAGCCGGGCCGGCGTCGTCGATATCTTGAAAGGAATCACGCTCGATGTCGCGCGCGGCCAGTCGCTCGCCATCGTGGGGCCGTCTGGCTCGGGAAAGACATCGCTGCTCATGATTCTCGCGGGGCTCGAACGGGCGACACGAGGGGATGTGCACGTTGCGGGGCGCGATTTCAATGCCTTGGACGAAGATGCGATGGCGCTCGCCCGCGGCGAGGATATCGGCATCGTCTTCCAGTCGTTCCATCTCATTCCCACCATGACGGCGCTTGAGAATGTGGCGTTGCCGCTCGAATTCGCGGGCGTTGCAGGCGCGCGCGCTCAGGCCCGGGCCTTGCTCTCGGACGTCGGCCTGCTCGCCCGTATCGACCATTTCCCAGCCCAGCTTTCGGGCGGCGAGCAGCAGCGCGTCGCGCTCGCCCGCGCCCTGGTGCCGAAGCCCAAACTTCTGCTTGCGGACGAGCCGACGGGAAATCTGGATGGCAAGACGGGTCGGCAGGTCGTCGAACTCCTGTTCGGCCTCAAGCAGAAGAGCGGAGCGACGCTCGTTCTCGTGACCCACGACGAACGCCTCGCCCAGCAATGCGAGCGCACCATCCGCATGGAGGACGGCCGCATCGTGGCCGACAACGTCACGGTCGTCGCAGCATGAGCGTCGTGACCCCGTCTGCCGGCGATACGCCCCGCCCCACCCGCTCGGGCCTTGCCCCCTCCCGCCTCGTCGGCATCGCGCTGCGCGAGTTGCGTGCGGGCCTCGGCGGCTTCTACATCTTCATGGCCTGCGTCGCGCTCGGCGTCGCCGTCATCGCCACCGTCGGCACGCTGTCGGATGGCCTCCGCGCGGGCTTCGAGCGCCAGGGCGGCGTCCTTCTCGGCGGTGACGTGACATTCGCACGGATGCACGCCCGCGCGACCGACGCTGAACGCGGCTGGCTGGCGGCCGAAGGCACGCTCAGCGAAACGGCGACCGTCCGCACCATGGCCCGCCGCCTCGACGGCGAGGAGCAGGCGCTCGTGGAGCTGAAAGCCGTCGATGCCGCCTATCCGCTGGTCGGCGAGGTCGATGTCGAAGGAGCGTCGTTCGCGGAAGCGCTTTCCGAGCCGGGCGGCGCGGTGGTCGATCCCGTCATCCTGAGCCGTCTCGGTCTCAAGATCGGCGATCCGATCCGCCTCGCGGAGGCCGAGGCCATCGTCCGCGCGACCCTCGTCAACGAGCCCGATGCGGTCGCCGACCGGCTCACCTATGGTCCGCGCGTCTTCGTCTCGCACGAAACGCTCGCAAAAACGGAACTCGTCCAGCCTGGCACGCTCGTACGCTGGCGTTACGCGCTGAACCTCAAAGACGGAGCCGGCGCGACACCTGCGGATCTCGCCGCATTCCGCGAGAAGGCCGCAGCCAACCTCTCGCAATCCGGCTTCGTCGTCGCGGATCGCCGCGATCCCTCGCCGCAGATCACGCGCACGCTCGACCGGCTCCGCCAGTTTCTCACCTTTCTCGGCCTCGCCGCGCTGATCGTCGGCGGCGTCGGCATCGCCAACGCGGTCTCGACCTTCATCGAGCGCCGCCGCAACGTCATTGCCGCGATGAAAGCGGTCGGCGCGACGAGCGGCACCGTGCTCGGCATTTTCTTGATCCAAGTGCTTGCGATTGCGTTGATCGGCGTCGTGCTCGGCCTTGCTGTCGGGCTTACCGCGCCGGGCGTGCTCATCGCGCTCTACGGCGACGCGCTGCCGGTGCGGGCCGAGGTCGCCTATTCGGCGACGACGGTCCTCGTCAGTATCGCCTACGGTCTTCTCGTCGCGCTCCTGTTTGCGCTATGGCCCCTCGGACGCGCCGAATTGATCAAGCCGTCCGTACTGTTCCGCGACGAGGTGGCGCCCGATACGGTCTGGCCTCGCCCGCGCATCGTCGCAGCAACCGCGATCATCGCGGCGTCGTTGATCGGCTTCGCGCTCGCCATGTCGGAGAGTTTGCGCATCGCGCTTTACTTCTGTGGCGCGCTGGTGCTCGTGTTTCTCGTGTTTATCGCGCTGGGCACGGCGGTGACGCGGCTCGCTCGCCGCGTGCCCCGCCCCAGGTGGCCAGAACTCGCGCTCGCTATCGGCAACCTCGGAGCGCCGGGCGGGCTCACGCGTTCGGTCGTCGTGTCGCTCGGCGCCGGGCTTTCGCTTCTGGTCGCGGTAGCGCTGGCCGATGCATCGCTCGTCGAGGAACTGACGAGCCGCCTGCCGAAGAATGCGCCGAGCTACTTCCTTCTCGACATCCCGAAGGACGACGCGGAACAGCTCCGAACCATTGTGGAAGGCGCCGTTCCTGGCGCGCATCTCGCGGAAGCGCCGATGCTACGCGGCCGCATGATCGAACTCGCGGGCCGCAAGGTGGAGGACATCAAGCTGCCGCCCGAGGCGCAATGGGTTCTGAACGGAGATCGTGGCCTCACCTATTCCGACACGCTGCCTGAAGGCTCCACCCTGGTCGCCGGAAGCTGGTGGCCTGCGGGCTACGACGGCGAGCCGCTCGTCTCCTTCGAACGCGACCTCGCCGGACACCTCGGCGTCGAGATCGGCGATTACGTGACGGTCAACGTCCTGGGGCGCAATCTCACCGCGCGCATCGCCAACCTGCGCGAGGTGAAATGGGAGAGCCTGACGCTCAACTTCGTCATGGTGTTCTCGGCGAATGCGCTGCAAGGCGCCCCCCACAATCTGCTCGCGACGGTGAGCCTGCCACCTGGTACGGCCGTCGAAGCGGAGGCCGGTCTCGGCCGCGCGGTCGGCAAGAGTTTTCCGGCCGTCACCGTCATCCGCGTCAAAGATGCGCTCAACACCGCGACGGAGATCCTGGAAAAGGTGATGGTCGCCATCCGCGTGGCGGGAGGCGTCACGCTGGTCGCGGGCGCGCTGGTGCTTGCGGGCGCGCTCGCCACCGCGCAGCGCCGCCGCGTCCTGGAAGCGGTCGTGCTCAAGGTGCTCGGGGCCACGCGCCGCAGGGTGCTCGTCTCTCACATGCTGGAATACGTGCTGCTCGCCGTCGTTGCCGGGCTGTTTGCGGTTGCCCTCGGCGGGCTGGCGTCCTGGATTGCCGTGTCCGAGGTGATGCGGATCCCGTTCACCTTCAGCGTGGAAGCTGTCGTCAAAGCGCTGGGTGTCGCGATCGGGCTGGTGCTGCTGTTCGGCTCTCTCGGCACGTGGGCGGTCCTGCGCGCCAGGCCCACGGCCACCTTGAGAGCCGGTTAATCGCGGAAAAACAATGCGATATGGTTTTTCGGCCGGCTTACGTACGTATCCGAACGGACGGGCCCGAGGCCGATTTTTTGGCGCCGCAACATTAACATCGGCCCCGAATTGCCGTATGAAGGGCGCAAGTGCCCGGCATGGTCCGTGGGCGCCTCTCTTGAAAGAGAACCGCGCCCATCTCATATGCGCTGGGCAAATTCACTTTGCGCTAGAAGTCTTTAAGGGGACTCCGACACACATGGCACAGTTTGACAGCAGATATACGCAACCGACGACCGTCGGCCAGGCCGGCGTCGACGAAGGTCTGCGCGCGTACATGCTGGGCGTCTACAATTACATGGCCCTGGGCGTCGCGCTCACCGGCGTCGTAGCCTATTTGGTGTTCTCGATGGCCGTCACGACCGACCCGGTCACCGGCGCCAAAGCGCTCACCTCTCTCGGCCAGACGCTGTACGCCTCTCCCGTGCGCTGGGCGCTGATCCTGGCGCCGCTCGCGTTCGTGTTCTTCTTCGCCTTCCGCGCGAACAGCATGAGCGTGCCTGCCGCCCAGACGTCGTTCTGGATTTATTGCGGGCTCGTCGGCGCATCGCTCTCGATCCTGCTGCTCGCGTTCACGGGCAACTCGGTCGCCAACGTCTTCTTCGTCACGGCAGCCGCGTTCGCGAGCCTCTCGATCTGGGGCTACACCACGAAGAAGGACATCTCCGGCTGGGGCTCTTTCCTGTTCATGGGCCTCATCGGCGTGATCCTCGCGATCGTCGTCAACATCTTCCTGCAGTCGCCCGCGATCTCCTTCGCGATCTCGATCATCGGCGTGCTCGTGTTCGCGGGCCTCACGGCCTACGATACGCAGCGCATCAAGGACGAGTACTACCTGCTGGCTGGTAACTCCGAGGCCGTCGCCAAGGCTTCCATCTTCGGCGCGCTCTCGCTCTACCAGAACTTCGTCGGCATGTTCGTGCACCTGCTGCAGCTCTTCGGCGAACGCGAGTAATCGCGAGCCGCACCGGAAACGAGAAAGGGCCCCGCATTGCGGGGCCCTTTTTCTATGCGGTATCCGCTGCGCTCGCGGTGCCCTGCGCGGGAATGGCTGCCAGGGATGGTGACCTTGGCAGCTGAACGGCGTAGCGTGACGCGGATCGAAGAAATCCCGACATGAGGAGGCGGGCTCTCCACTGGCCGCCTTGTCAAAAAGACGCGCCACGGCCTGAAGCCGAGGTAAGGAGCACGTTCGTGCAGGACGCCAAACCCGAACCGCCAAAACGCAAGCGCCTCGATCCCGAGCGCCGCGAGCAGGAAATCGTCGAAGGCGCCATCCGCTACTTCTCGGAGGTGGGATTCGGCGGCGGCATGCGGGATCTCGCGGCGCGGCTCGGGATCTCGCATGCGCTCCTGTTTCGCTACTTCCCGACCAAGGACGCGCTGATCGACCGCGTCTACGACCAGGTTTTTCTCAGCCGGTGGGACGCGACCTGGGACGAGCTTCTCGGCGACCGGAGCGTAAACCTCCGCACCCGTCTCGAACGCTTTTACAGGGAGTATCTCACGGCCATCGATCGCCCCGAGTGGGTCCGGGCGTTCGTCTTCGGCGGGCTGGCCGGCGTCAATATCAACCGGCGCTATCTGAGCCTGATCCGCCGCAAGGTCATCATGCCTGTGGCGTTGGAGCTGCGCGAAGCCGCGGGCGTGCAAATCCCTCCTGGCGCGCCGCCGTCGGAAGCGGAACTTGAGCTGTCGTGGGGTCTCCACGGCGAGATTTTTTATCTCGCCATCCGGCGCTGGGTGTACGGGCTCAAGGTGACGCCGGACCGCGACCGTTTCGTCGCGCTCACCGTTGCGAAGTTCCTGGATGGCGCTCCCGCTGCGCTGCGGGGCGTGTCCGTGTCGCGCGATTGAGCCGGGCCGCGCATCCTGAGGCGGGATCAGTTCAGGTCTTCAGCCGCCATCTGCACCGTCTCTTCGCAGGAGACGAGGCGCCAGAAGGCCCCCATTTTGGCCGCGTCGTGGTAATCCTCAAGACGCGCGATGCGCCGTCCGCGAAAGGTCATGACTTGGCGGAACGAGCCGGATAGCACCAGCCCCGTACGTCGGTGCAGGAGATAGCATTCGACGCTGGTTCGCGCGACGCCGTCCTCGAAATGAAAGTATTCCGTGACAGACCCGCTTTCCGCCACGGCGCTGATCGAGTGGAGAAAGGTGCGGAACGCGGGTTTTCCATGAACCACGTAGGGCGTACCCTCAATGGAGCCGGCATTGCACCAGTAGGTGAGATCGTCCGTATAGAAGCTCAGAACCCGCTCAATGTCGCCGCTGCTCCAAGCCGCATGAGTGCCGTCCACCACGTCACGCGCGATCTGTGCGTCGAGTTTTTTCAACGACCTTCCCCGCAAACGGCCGATTGAGATGCTCGCGCCTTGGGCTGAAGCCGGTAAAACTCATTGGTTTCAGAACCTGAGCAGCGATCACTCGGGAACTATACGTCACCTCTCCCACGAATTGAAGTGTAGAAGCAGCATCTCTGCTACCGGAAGGGGAAAGTTCCCGGTTCGCTCTTGGAGCCTCGGCAACCCCTGAAGGGCGGTCAGGCCACGGCCTCCCGCTCGCTCTCCTTCTTGCGCTCCTGCTTCTTGCGCTCGTTCGGATCGAGCCAACGCTTGCGCAGCCGGATCGACTGCGGCGTCACTTCCACCAGCTCTTCGTCGGTGATGTAGCTCATGGCGCGTTCGAGCGTCAGTTTGATCGGCGGCGTGAGCAGCACCGCATCGTCCTTGCCGGATGCGCGAACGTTGGTGAGCTTCTTGCCCTTCACGACGTTGACTTCGAGATCGTTGTCGCGCGAGTGCTCGCCCACGATCATGCCGACGTAAACCTTGGTCTGCGGCCCGATGAAGAACGGCCCGCGGTCCTGGAGGTTGAAGATTGCGTACGCCGCCGCTTCGCCATCCGAGTTGGAGATCAGCACGCCCGTGTGCCGGCCGGCGATCTCGCCTTTGAAGGGCGCGTAGTCGTGAAACAACTTGTTCATGACGGCCGTGCCGCGCGTGTCGGAGAGAAGCTCCGCCTGATAGCCGAGCAGGCTGCGCGTCGGCACATGAAACACCATGCGCGTGCGTCCGCCGCCGGAGGGCCGCATCTCCAGGAGTTCGCCCTTGCGCTCGGAGAGTTTCTGCACGACGACGCCGGTGTGGCCCTCGTCGACGTCGATGATGACTTCCTCGATCGGTTCGAGCTTCTCGCCCGTAGCCTCGTCTTTCCGGAACACGACCTTCGGCCGCGAAACCGTGACCTCGAAGCCCTCGCGGCGCATGTTTTCGAGCAAAATCGCGAGCTGAAGTTCGCCGCGTCCTGCGACATCGAAAGATTCGCCGCCTTCCGTCGAAGGCGTGATGCGGATTGCGATGTTGCGCTCGGCTTCCTTTTCCAGCCGGTCGCGAATGACGCGGCTCTGCACCTTGTCGCCTTCGGTGCCCGCAAACGGCCCGTCGTTGACGCGGAAGGTCATGGAGAGCGTGGGCGGATCGACGGGCTGCGCCTCGATGGGCGCTTCGACGGCCGGATCGCAAAGCGTGTCGGCAACCGTCGCCTCGCTCATACCGGCAATGGCCACGATTTCGCCGGCCTGCGCTTCCTCCACCGGCACGCGTTCGAGACCGCGGAAGGCCAGCACCTTCGACACGCGGAACGTCTCGACGACTTTGCCGTCGCGGTTCAGCGCCTTGAGCTGCTGGTTCGGTTTCAGGCTGCCCGACGAGATGCGGCCCGTCAGGATGCGCCCCAGGAAGTTGTCGGCTTCGAGCGTGGTGGCCAGCATCCGCGTGGGGCCCGGCTCGACCGTGGGCGGCGGCACGTGGCTGACGATGAGCTCGAACATCGGCGAGAGATCTTCGCGCGGGCCGGCCGGATCGGAGGCCATCCAGCCGCTGCGGCCGGAACCGTAGAGCACCGGGAAGTCGAGCTGCTCGTCCGTCGCATCGAGGTTGGCGAAGAGATCGAAGATCTCGTTCAGAACGTCGCCGTGCCGCTCGTCGGGACGGTCGATCTTGTTGATGGCGACGATGGGGCGAAGCCCGCGCTTCAGCGCCTTCGAGACGACGAACTTGGTCTGCGGCAGCGGGCCTTCGGAGGCGTCCACCAGCACGATCACGCCGTCGACCATGTTAAGGATGCGCTCCACCTCGCCGCCGAAATCGGCATGGCCCGGGGTGTCGACGATATTGATCAACGTATCTTTCCAGACGACGCTGGTGCACTTGGCGAGAATGGTGATACCGCGCTCGCGCTCGATATCGTTGCTGTCCATCGCCCGTTCGGTGATCTTCTGGTTTTCTCGGAAGGTGCCCGATTGCTTGAGGAGCGCGTCGACCAGCGTGGTTTTGCCGTGGTCGACGTGGGCGATGATCGCAATGTTGCGGAGTTCCATGGGTGTCCTGATCGGATCGGTGGGCGTGTGCGCCGCACAAAAAAAGATGCGCGGACCTAGCACATGAGAGCCCGGACCGCCACAAAAGTTGGCGGCCACGACAGGAATTGCTTGCAGGTGAAACAGTCGGCGAAAAAAGCGCCGAGGGGGTTTTCCCCCTCGGCGCATGTCAAGTTAGGCTGCAGACGGCCTTTTGTAGTTTTGTGCAGCGACTGCGGCGCTTCCGGGGAAACGTTTGCCTGTATTGATCTCGGAGATTCGTCCCCCATTCACATCAAACTTCGCTGCAATCCGACTTTGAAGCCAACCATCCCACAACAGCATATGGATCTGAACAGCATCTTCAAATGTTAACGTTCTACTTGGATTACGCATTTTAGCGTTCCTTCAAAGCGCTTGAAGAAGGATCTTGACGCGTCGCAACGAACGTGTATTTATTAACAGCAGCAAACGTAAACGGCGCGGTCAGAGCAACTCAAGCAATTGACAACAAAGGCCTTTCCTGTTCCAGCAGGACGGGCCTATTCGGTATGTGCGAGACTTGTCGCACAGTCGAATCATAAACCATTTGTTAAGCATATGTCAAGCGTGTGATCTGCTGGGGTTGTCATTCCCGCCGATTGGAAGGGTAACTCGTTGGAATAGTAAGGTAATTAGTGCGTCATTTGTGCTGTTCAGCTTGGTAAAGGCCGGCGAGGAAGGCATCCACGTCCTCTCGCGCCATGGGCGTTGAATTCTGCCTAATTCTTTGGCGCTCCTGGCGTCTCGATGCCCCCCGCGTCGATCCCGGCTGCTTGAGCCGTCGCCCGCCTGAGATCAGCAGCGGGTTGTCGGGCTCCCTGAGATCCAGCTCTTCGAGGAAGTTTTCGCGCAGCGCATAGAACGACTGGAGGATCGCATCGCGTGCGAGCTTCCTGTCAGCGTCCGTCAGGTCCGAGCGCTTGCGCGGATTGAGCGATTGCAGCGCCCGGCGCATGTCGTGGAGCGGGGCGTACGGATAGAGGCCGACGAGGCGGTCCGTCTCGCCCACGTTGCGATAGACGATGCGCATGTTGTCGATCGTCTCGGAGATGCGGCAGAACGCGGCGATGTAGTCGTCTCCCGAGGCGTCAGGTTTTTCGCAGAACGCGAAGAGCGCCGACTTCGTTCTCACGATGCCGCGCCATTCCTCCTCCAGGCTTTCGACGAACTTGGAGCGCTTCTGGAACACGTTGGCGAGATAGGCCGCGACGACGGTCACGAACACCAGCGCCATGTCTTTGAGATAATCGTAAAGATCGAGGGCTGCGCTCTCGAACGGCGTCCCGGCGAGGCCCGGCACGCGGTCGGCGAATTTTGCGGCAAGAGCCAGAAACAGCACGAGGCCGAGCCCGGCATAGGCGCGGCGCAGCGTACGGTCGAGTGAGGCGCGGGTCATGAAGGCGGGATCTCAACGGAGCGGATGAGATCCTCACCGTGATGGTGCGACGGCGGCATTTCCAAGGCAGCCGCTGAACGAAATCGGCGAGCAAAGAAAAATGCCGGGAAGAGATCTTCCCGGCACGTTTCAGATCGGAATGTGTTGCGATCTTACGGGCAGAACCAGAGCGGCCCGACCGACACGCAATTGCGCGTACGCCAGTAGCTGGGGCGGCGATCGTAGCGGCGATACCCGCGCGGCGCAGACTTCAGGCGCTGACCTGCGCGATAGCGCTGGCTGTGCCCACGACGGTCGCGATAGCCGCGACGATCACGATAGTCACGGCGCTGAACGAGTTCGATGCCGCTGGCTTGCTGCGTAGCGGCCTTCACGGCGGAGGGCGCAACGGCGGGGGCCGCACTGGCGGGCGCGAAGCTCATGGCGCCGAGAATGGCGGCAGAAAGAGCGATAGCGGCGATCTTCAAGGGATCTTCTCCTCTTGTATTGAAGGGCGTGATGAAATTGGAACGTGCACCACTCGATGAGGTTCCACTTTATGTAGGGCCACAATGAGACGCACACGCCTCGTTCATGGAGACGTTTGAAGCAGGCCGATTCCGTCGAAATAAAAATGCCCGGCGCGCTTTGTGTTAAGCGCGCCGGGCATCCGTGATCGTACGGCATAGATAGATAAAGTGGGCCGAAAAAGCCCGTTACTTTCTGTCACGTGCAGCGAGCGTCCTCAGCCGCAACGCATTGAGCTTGATGAAGCCCTGCGCGTCTTTCTGATCGTACGCGCCCTTGTCGTCTTCGAAGGTGACGAGGTTCGGCGTGTAAAGAGACTTCGCGCTCTCGCGGCCCACGACGATGACGTTGCCCTTGTAGAGTTCGAGCGTCACTTCGCCCTCGACATGCTCCTGGCTCTTGTCGATGGCTGCCTGCAGCATCTCGCGTTCCGGCGAGAACCAGAAGCCATAGTAGACGAGTTCCGCGTAGCGCGGCATCAACTCGTCCTTGAGATGTGCCGCGCCGCGGTCGAGCGTGAGGCTTTCGATGGCGCGGTGCGCATGCAGCAGGATCGTGCCGCCCGGCGTTTCGTACACGCCGCGGCTCTTCATGCCCACGAAGCGGTTCTCGACCAGATCGATGCGGCCGATGCCGTTGTCGCGGCCGAGATCGTTGAGGGCCTTGAGCAGCGTCGCGGGCGAGAGCTTCTGGCCATTGAGCGAAACCGCGTCGCCCTTCTCGAAGCCGATCTTGATCGTCGTCACCTTGTCGGGCGCGTCCATCGGCGAGATCGTGCGCTGATAGACCATCTCCGGTGGCTTCTGCGCGGGGTCTTCCAGCACCTTTCCTTCAGACGAGGAGTGCAGCAGGTTGGCGTCGATGGAGAACGGCGACTCGCCTTCCTTGTCCTTCGCGACGGGAATCTGATTGCGGCGCGCGAAGTCGAGCAGATCCTCGCGGCCCTTGAACGCCCACTCGCGCCACGGCGCGATGATCTTGATCGACGGTTCGAGCGCGTAATAGCTGAGCTCGAAGCGCACCTGGTCGTTGCCCTTGCCGGTGGCGCCGTGACAGACGGCGTCGGCGCCGGTCTGTCGCGCGATCTCGATCTGCCGCTTGGAGATCAGCGGCCGCGCGATGGAGGTGCCGAGCAGGTAGATCCCCTCGTAGAGCGCGTTGGCGCGGAACATGGGGAACACGTAGTCGCGGACGAACTCCTCGCGGACATCCTCGATGAAGATGTTCTCGGGCTTGATGCCCAGCATCTCGGCCTTCTTGCGCGCGGGCTCGATCTCTTCGCCCTGGCCGAGATCGGCCGTGAACGTCACCACCTCCGCGTTGTAGGTCTCTTGCAGCCACTTGAGAATGATCGAGGTGTCGAGACCGCCCGAATAGGCAAGCACCACCTTCCGGATGTTCGTCTTACCGTCTGTTCCGCTCATGATCCCGACCTCGTCATCCGCCTGATTCGTTTTGCGCGCGGCACTATAGGCACCCGTCTTCGCCCGGCAAGGCGGACGCGGGGCGGGTCACCCACAGCAAAAGTTGAAGCCGCGCCGCAGCCTTACGCTACGTACGGGAAATTCACCATCATCTGTGCGTGTTTTTTTGCCTGGAACCCGTTACGGTTCGCGCCAAATGCCGATGACAAACCATTGGGTTGGGGGAACCAGCATGGTGAAAACGACGACGACCTCCGTTTTGAGGGCCGCCGCCGTGTTCGGGGCGATTGCGAGCGGCACCATGCCGCTGGCAGCCAACGAGGTTCTGCCCTGGGCCAATACGCCGCCGACGGTCGCGACAGCCGAGCCTGCGGCTGCCGATCCGGCCGTGGAGGCTGCGATCGCGCAGTGTACCCCGCTTTTCGAAGCGGCGTGCCGCGACCTCAACACGTGCGCCTGGATCGCGGACGTATCCTTGCAGGACGGAACGGTTCTGCCGGCCCGTTGCGTCGCCCGCCCGTCTGCGCCGCCGAAGAGCACGGCGAAGGCGAAGACTCCAGCTCCGAAAAAGAAGACCGCCGAGACGCCGAAGGCCCCCGCCGCCAAGCCTGCCGCGGCAACCGAGACCGGCACGCTTCCGGCGAACGCTGAGCCGAAGGCCGCTGCTGCGGCCGCGCCGACGGTCGTGACGCCGCCCGTCGCGGAAAAGAAGGCGCCCGAAGCGCCCGTCAAGGTCTCGGCGCCACCGCCTGCGGCAGCTCCACCGGCCGCGAAGGCCGCCGCCGTCGAGCCGCCGCCCGCCAAGCCCGCGGCAGCAGCGCCGGTCGCGGAAAAACAGCCGGCCGCTGCACCGCCTCCGGCTGAGAAGACGGCCGCCACGGCTCCGGCTCCGAAAGCCGAGCAGGCTCCGAAGAGCCCCGTCTCAGCAAAAGCACCTGCGCCGAGCGGCGGATCGATGCCGGGCTTCGGCTCGTTTTCGTCCGCGTTCCCGGCCGGTGGTGCCGTGGTGACGACGACGGTTCCGCCGAAGACCAGCAGCGAGTGAGGCGAAAGCTGTCGCCTCGCCTCTTTTTCCGGGCGATTTCAATAAGGTCCGGCTCTTATGCCGCCCAGGGAAGCTTCGCCGCCGTCGCAAACGGCGCGACGAAGAAGGCTTGAAGCATGGCTTTCGAGGGCGCGGTGACCGAGGACATCGCGAAACCGCCTTCGGTCCGGTAGCTCGCGAACACGCGGTCGATGGAAGTGGAGGCGACCTCGGCCGCTTCCATCGCGGCCATATTGGCTTCGGCGGCGGGAAGCGCCACGGCGCGGGGCACCCCGGCCGTCATCATGGCATAGGCCATCGGCCAGCTCTTGGGATCGCCTTCGAGCGGAAAGAGCCCCCACCAGGCGCGCACCGGCGCGAACATCGGGGAGGCCGTCACCGTATTGGAGAGCCGAAAAAAATCGAACGGCATCGCCGCTTCTATCGGCGCTGGCGTCAGGGCGGAGCGATAGTTGCGCGGGCCGGTCACGAGATACGGCGCGGACGGCTTGTAATCGTCCCGTTCCAGGCCCTTGGCCGACTGCGCCCAGAAATCCAGAGCCTGCGTCGCGAAGGCCGCGTAGGCCGCGGTTGCGGCGCGCGCATACCCGAACGCGGCCGTCGTGCAGCTCTCAGTGAAACGCCGGGTGAGTTCGGGATCGACGGCATAGGTCATCGGCTTGCGCCTCCGATATCGCAACTGCGATTGTGCAGTGCACAATATAGGCCGGAACGTTCCGGATGACAATGCCCGTTCGCCTCACACCATCGAAGGCCTTACGCCGAGGATGTGGGCGCCTTCCGAGAAGGCTTCTGCACCCCCGCGAGCCAATAAACGAACCCGGCAGCGAGGCCGGACACGGCATACGCGGTGAGCGCGTAGCGGTTGAGGATGGTGTGAGGACCGGATTCGCCCACGTGCTGGGCAAAGAAGCCGCCAAGTCCGATGACGAGCCCCGCAGCCAGGAAATAAAGCCGGGAATGGGTTGGCAACCAAGCCGCGACGATGGCAGCCAGAGCTGCGAAGGGTGCAGCGAAGACAGCCGACTGGGTGGCCGCGAGCAGGATCAGCAGCCCCATGCTCTCGATGGGCACGGGCCCGCCGGTGCGGACGCCGTCGAACCCCGCCACGAACAGCACCTGGACGAGGCCGGCCACGAGAACCGCGGCGGCGAAGCCCAGCACGAACCTGACGATGCCAACGAACATAAAATCGCCCCCCGGCGACCTTGGACCCCTTAGAGACGCGGATGGCACGAAACAGCGCGCCGTGCGCATTTATAAACGGATCGGTTCGGGAGTCGCCAGACTAAGCGTTTCGCCCGGCGAGCAGCCAATAGACGATGCCGCCCGCGAACCCAGCCGTGGCAAACACCTGCCAGATGGAAGGGAGCGCGAGCTGGTGGATCGCCGCCGGGTCGATGCGCGCCAGCAGCGGGATGATGACGAGCGCAGCGCCGCCGCCGATCATGTAATAGAGCCAGGAGCGGATGCGGCCCACCTCGCCGACAACGACGATCAACAGTGCCGGGATCAATGTCGCGCCAGAGAGCACGAGCGTCCCGGTCCAGAAGAAATCGTAGGCGTCGAACATCAAGTCCGCGTCGTCGACGTTCGAGATCGCCTGCGTGATGGTTTCGAGTCCGAGCGTGGTGAGCACGATCATCGCCGCGAGCATGGAAATCAGAAACGCGATGGCGACCCAAAGGAGGCGCCCGATCGTTCTCAGCACCGTGCCCATCATCCCCCCGAAGCGGCAGTGGCCGGTTCCGCGGCCTCGCGTTCGCGCGCCCTGAGACGCACGCTTTCCGAGCGCAGCTGCCCGCAAGCGGCGAGAATATCGCGTCCGCGCGGCGTGCGCACCGGGCTCGCGTATCCCGCGTTGTTCACGTAGTCCGCGAAGGTCTCGATCGTCTCCCACTCCGAGCACTCGTAGCGCGAGTTCGGCCAGGGGTTGAACGGAATGAGGTTGATCTTGGCGGGAATGCCGGAGAGCAGGCGCACGAGCGCTTTCGCGTCGGCCAGGCTGTCGTTCACGCCCTTGAGCATCACGTATTCGAACGTGATGCGCCGCGCGTTCGAGAGGCCCGGATAGTTCCGGCACGCGTCCATGAGTTCCGCAATCGGATACTTCTTGTTGATCGGAACCAACTCGTTGCGGAGTTCGTCCGTGACGGCGTGCAGCGAGATGGCGAGCATGGTGCCCGCCTCCTCGCCCCAGCGGGCGATCTCCGGCACCACGCCGGATGTCGAGAGCGTAATGCGCCGCTTCGACAGCGAGATGCCCTCGCCGTCGGCCGCGATCTCCATCGCTTCGCGCACGTTATCGAAATTGTAGAGCGGCTCGCCCATGCCCATCAGCACGACGTTGGTAATCTTGCGGTCGGCCGCGGGCAGCATGCCCTGATCGTCGGGGCGGTCCGCGCCCGGCCAATCGCCGATGCGGTCGCGCGCGAGCAGGATCTGCGCGACGATCTCGGAGGCTTCGAGGTTGCGCACGAGCTTCTGCGTGCCCGTATGGCAGAAGCTGCATGTCAGCGTGCAGCCCACCTGCGACGAGATGCACAGCGTGCCGCGGTCGCTTTCGGGAATGTAGACGGTCTCGATCTCGGGTGCCCGGGCCTCGTGCCCGCGGCGCGGTAGCCGCAGCAGCCACTTGCGCGTGCCGTCCACCGACACCTGCTCCGTCACGATTTCCGGCCGGTCGAGCGTGAAGCGGTCTTCGAGCGCCTGGCGCAGCGTCTTCGAGACGTCGGTCATCTGGTCGAAGGACGTGACGCCCGAGACGTAGATCCAGCGCCAGAGCTGCGTCGTGCGCATCCGGATCTGCTTTTCGGGCACCCCGGCAGCCGCCAGCGCCTCCCCGAGCTTCGCCCGGGAAAGTCCTGCCAGAGACGGCTTGACGGCCGGTGCCTCCGCGCGCGCGCCCTGTATGGTATCGAGAACCACTGTCATGACGGCATCTTCTACCGATTTCTGCGGCGAAACGAAAGGCTGCGTCAGGCCGCATGGCCGCTAACCTTTTCCGGCCCCGGCCGATCCGCTATAAGGCCGCACGCTTAATCATAGCCGCATCAGCAACTTCTATCGGAACGCCGCATCGCCATGGCCAAGAAAGAGAAAGACGTCAACCGCCGGCCCGTCGCGCGCCTTCCAAAGGGGATGCGTGACATCGGCGCGGCGGAGCTGCGCGAGACGCAGGCCATGCTGGAGAAGATCCGCGCCGTCTACGAGCGCTACGGCTTCGAGCCCCTTGAGACGCCCGCCTTCGAGTACACGGACTCGCTCGGCAAGTTCCTGCCCGACCAGGACCGCCCCAACGCGGGCGTGTTCAGCTTTCAGGATGTCGCGCCGGAGGCGCGCGATACGAAAGGTGACGAGCAGTGGCTCAGCCTGCGCTACGACCTGACCGCGCCGCTCGCCCGCCACGTGGCTGAAAACTTCCAGGACCTGCCGAAGCCCTTCCGCCGCTACGCGACAGGCTCCGTCTGGCGCAATGAGAAGCCCGGCCCCGGCCGCTTCCGCCAGTTCACGCAATTCGACGCCGACACCGTGGGCGCCGAGAGCGTCGCGGCCGACGCCGAGATGTGCATGCTCGCCGCCGACACGCTCGAAGCCCTCGGCATCGAACGCGGCCAGTACGTCATCAAGGTCAACAACCGCAAATTGCTCGACGGCCTGCGCGAGACCGTCGGCCTCGCGGCGGCGGAAGACTACGAGCGCTGGCTGACCGTGATGCGCGCGCTCGACAAATATGACCGCCTCGGCGTTGAGGGCGTGACCGCCTTGCTGGGTCCGGGTCGAAAGGACGAGAGCGGCGACTTCACCAAAGGCGCGGGCCTCGATACGGCTCAGATCGCGGCCGTCACGTCGATCTTTACCGCGGCAGCGAGCATCGACGAACAACTCGCGACGCTAGGCGCACGCTTGAGCGCGAGCGCCGTCGGCGTTGAAGGCTTGAACGAATTGCGCACCATCTGGTCGCTCGTCACGGCGGCTGGCTATGGCGATGGCCGTGTTGCCATCGACCCCTCCGTCGTCCGCGGCCTCGAATATTACACCGGCCCCGTCTTCGAAGCCGAACTCCTGATTCCAGCCACCGACGACAAGGGCAACCCCGTCCGCTTCGGCTCGGTGGGCGGAGGCGGCCGCTACGACGACCTCGTCGCCCGCTTCACCGGCCAGAAGGTCCCGGCCACCGGCTTCTCGATCGGCGTCTCGCGCTTGCAGGCCGCACTCGCCGCCATCGGCCGCGCCCCCGCGCCCGCGCTGGGGCCCGTCGTCGTCACCGTGATGGATCGCGACAGTCTCGCCGAGTACCAATCCTTCGTGCAGACGCTCCGCAACGCGGGCATCCGCGCCGAACTCTATCTCGGCAATCCGAAAAAGTTCGGCAGGCAACTCGAATACGCCGACAAGCGCGGCTCCCCCGTCGTCGTGATCCAGGGTTCGACCGAGCGCGAAGCGGGCGAAGTCATCCTGAAGGATCTGATCGAGGGCGCGAAAGCCGCCGCCGTCATCTCCGACAACAAGGAGTGGAAAGAGGCGCGCCCCGCGCAGATCTCGGTGCCCGTGGCGAATCTCGTCGAGGCCGTCCGCGAAATTCTGGCGCGTCATAGGCCGGCTTCTTGACGCCGTAGGGGTGGCAAGCGACGACATTTCCTATTCTTCCCGGCACGCGTTCGTGTGAACCAATCGCTGGGTGAATTCTTGCTCGTCAGCTCCGTCCCCCCTAGACCATGATCGCTTCGGACCCTATCAGTCCGAAGCGTGAATCATCGGTCTCAACAAAACACTAGAGCGTCCGATCCGATTGCGTCGGATCGGAAGAACTCTAGACCGGCATGGCGCGAGGCCCTATCAGCCTGACGCAGGAATCGTAAGCTGCGCCGTCACTTGAACTCGTGATCGCGTTCCAAAAGCTCGGGCACTCTTTCCGGGCTATTGCCAAGGACTCTTCATGCCCGCCGAGACGGCGAAACAATTCGAGGCATTGGAAGCCTCCGCCCAGACACTGCTCTCCGTGTTCACGCGGGCGGGCTACGAGGCCGTGTCTCCGGCCATTATCCAGCCCGCGGGCGTGTTCCTCGACGTGGTCGGCGAAACCTTGCGAGCGCGCACCTACGTCTTCACCGATCCGGACGGAGACGAGCTGTGCATGCGACCGGATCTCACGGTGCCAACCTGCCGGCTGCACGTCGAGCGCCACCCCGAAGCGGCCATTCCGGCCAAGTACAGCTACAACGGCCCGGCATTCCGCTTTCAGCCCATGGGCGGAGACCTCGCTCACACGCGCGAATTCCGCCAGACCGGAATCGAGAGTTTCGGCAACGCCAATCGCGAACAGGCGGAAGCCGAGGTCGTCGCAACCATTGCAGGCGGCCTCGCGACCGCGGGCCTCACCGGCTACGCGCTCCGCTTCGGTGATCTCGGCCTTCTCCGCGCGATCCTGCGTGCGGCCGATATGCCGGCCCGCTGGCGCCGCCGCCTCACGCATCATTTCTGGCATCCCCCTGCCTTTCAGGCGGAGCTGAAACGGCTCACGACATCGCCCGGCGCGGTGTCCGAGCACATCCCGAAGCCGCTGCGCGAGGCGCTCGATCCCGACGATCCGGAAGCCGCCGAAAGCGCCGTTGCCGCCTATCTCGACACCAACGGCATCGAGGCCCTCGGCGCACGCACGACGGCTGAGATTACCGAATGCCTGCTCGACCGTGTGGCCGACGCCCGCGCCGAGCCGCTGCCCGCGCGCACGGCCGCTCTTATCCAGAGCTACGTCGGAATTGTCGTGCCGGCCCGTCAATCGCCGGAGCGCGTCCGCGCGCTCGCCGCCGAGATGGGCATCAACATCGAAGCGGCGGTCGGCGCGCACGAGTGGCGGCTGGAACTGATGTCGCGCGCTGGCGTCGATCTCGACCGCGCGACGTTCTCGGCCGAGTTCGGTCGCGCGCTGCAGTATTATACGGGCTTCGTATTCGAAGTCGTGACGAAGGATCTGGGCCCGAGAAGCCCGGTCGCCGGTGGCGGCCGATACGATCACCTTCTGAAGGCGGTCGGCGCGCCCGGCCACGTGCCGGCGGTGGGCGCCGCGGTCCACACCGATCGCCTGCTCGCAGCCCTCAACGGAGATGCGCCATGACGGGGGCCGCGACTGAAAAGCTGATCCTCGGCGTGCCCTCGAAAGGCCGCCTGATGGACGAGACCGCGGCCGCGTTCGCGCAAGCGGGGCTGACGCTGCGCAAGACCGGCAACGAGCGCGGCTATCGCGGCGAGATCGTCGAGCTTCCGGGTGTCGACGTCGCGTTTATCTCCGCGTCCGAGATCGCCTGGAACCTGAAGATCGGCCGCATACACCTCGGCGTCACCGGCGAGGATCTAGTGAGCGAACAGATGTCGGACGCGGCGACGCGCGTCACGTTTCTGAAGAAGCTCGGTTTCGGCCGCGCCGACGTCATCGTGGCCGTGCCGGATTGCTGGATCGATGTCCGCACCATGGCGGACCTGTCGGAAATCGCGCTGCCCTTTCGCCGCGCGCACGGCCGCTGGTATCGCGTGGCGACGAAATACCTGAACCTGACGCGGCGCTTCTTCGCCGCCCGGGGGCTTGCCAACTATCGCATCGTCGAGAGCCTCGGCGCGACGGAAGGTACGCCCGCAGCCGGCACGGCGGAGCTGATCGTCGACATCACGACGACAGGCACGACGCTCGCCGCGAACGGTTTGAGAATTCTCGACGACGGCCTAATCCTGCGCTCGGAAGCCTGCCTCATCGCGTCGAATACCGCCGATTGGTCGCCCGCGACCCAGGGCGTCCTCGACGAGATCAAGGCGCGGATGGCCGGCTGAGCGGTCCTCCGTGCCGGACGCGCCATGATCGCGCCCCGAACGTCCGTAATCTTCCCAATTCCGCGAGACCATGATCGCTTCAGGCCCTATCACCCTGAAGCGTGAATCATCGGTCTGACAAAAGAGACCATGATCGCTTCAGGCCCTATCAGCCTGAAGCGTGATAGTCGGTCTCACTAAAGAGATAGAGCGTGATCTCGGTTCAATCGAAATGGATTGCGCTCTGAATCAGGATTGAGGTCGAGCGATGTTTTCACGGCGTCTTTTCGTGGCTGGCTGTGCCGCTGCCATTTTCGCGGCGGGTGGAGGAGCCCGCCACGCGGCGGCTCAAGCCAATTGCGAGATGTACGGCAAGCTTGCGATCCAGCAGCAGCAGGAGAACGAGCAGAGGGCCTGCGGCTTCACCGGCGACGAATGGACCCCTGACCTCAAGCGTCACATCGACTGGTGTGGCGGCGTCGCTCCCGATCAGTGGCGTGTAGAGCTGCAGAAGCGTCAGCAGGCGCTCGACGCCTGCGAGACTCATGCTTCACAATAAATCCGCTCATGAACGACAAAAGGCGAGCCCTGCCGTGTGCAGGACCCGCCTTCATGCGTTTCGCTTCGAGCGTTAGTGAACGCTCGCGATCTCAAGTTCGCCGTCCATCGCGTGGCTGAGCGCCGCCTGACGCGTATCGGTCAGCGCGATCGGCGTTCCGTCTGCCGCGTGCAGGGCATAGAGGTGGATGCCGCGCGGCAGATCCTCGATGGCTGGAAACATCTGCAGAGCTTCGTCGGAAGACAGGGTCTTGATATAGGCGACCTGCCCGCCTCCGAGGCGCGCGAGTTCGATGTCGCTCATAACGGCGGCAACGGGCTGCGCCTTCTGGCGCTGCTTAGCCGTGAGCCGTTTCGTCGTATTCTCTTTCATGACGCAACTCCTCCTCTCTCGAGGTATTCGTCATGGTAACGAACGAGGCCGGTGAAATCCTTCGCCACGTCGGACCATGTTCTTACGATTCGATGTGCTTGGCTGTAGCGGGCGGGCATCTGACAGAGCAGAAAACGATGATCCTGCCGGGTCTTGCGTCGAATCGCCGCGTCAACCACCGCCGGTCCCGATCTCGATCCTGCGAACGAGCTTGTCGGGTTCGTGCCGCACGAGATCGATAATGAGGAGCCCGTTCGAGAGTTCGGCAGCCTTGACCTCGATCCCATCGGCCAGAACGAACGTTCGCGTGAACTGGCGCGTCGCGATCCCGCGGTAAAGATAGGTGCGGGACTTGTCGTCGGCCTGGCGGCCGCGCACGATGAGCTGATTGTCCTCGACCACGATCTCAAGCTGGTCGCGGGTGAACCCGGCGAGCGCGATCGTGATGCGCAGCTTCTCTTTGTCGCCGTCGTGGGCGGCAACGCGCTCGATGTTGTAAGGCGGATAGCCTTCACCCCCACCTTTACCCGTCCGGTCGATGAGGCGCTCGATCTCCTCGAACCCGAGCAGAAACGGGTTGGATAGTACGGATAGCCTGCTCATTCTCGAAAGTCCTTTCGATAAGCGACCTTCAGTGTGACGACACGGCACCGAACCCGGCTGCCGCTTTCCGGCCCCTCACGGGCACCGGCCTTCCTTTTACATCCGGAATATGGGTTGCCGATGGCGCCGTTCAATGGGCTTGTCCAGGTACCGCAGCGCAAGGCGCAAACGCGCACGCTCAGCCGCGAGCGGGCCGTGTTCTCAGCGGCTCCAGAACGGCTTTGAGCAGGGTGGCTTTCTGTTCGAGATGCCGGCTCATGCGGTCGAGAACGTCGGGGTCTTTCGCTCGTCCCGCAATGGCCGCCACGAGCACGCCCTTGAGGTCGTCCAGCGTCGTGCGGAGCGCGGTATGCGTGCGGGCCAAGGCTTCGTCGCGAAGCAGGGCCGGATCGCAGCCCGGTAACTCCACACCAGCCGCCGGACGCGTCCAGCGGACGGGCTTTTGCCCCTCCAGAAAGCGGCCGTAGGCGGCCATGACATAGCGGCCGAGGTCGGTGAGCGTGACGGCAGCGCGGGTCGAGCGGCCGTTCGGCGTGGCCGAAGCCGGCGTTACGAGACCGGCTTTCCCCAGCGACTGTGCGGCCCGCCGCCGGCTGGCGCTGAGCGAACGCGCCATGCCGCGCTCCGTCAGCACGAGGACGCCAGCACGCGCCGCGCCCAGCAGAATTTCACGCTCCCGCTGCCCGAGGCGCAGGCGCCTCAGCCTATCCCGTTCGGCTTCGAAGGCCACCCGGCAGAAGCCGCAAGGCGCCAGCGCCTGCACCCACTCCCGGGCCTCGGGGCCGGTCGGATTGAGCGACGCGAAAAGCGAGGCGAGCGCCGGGCAAGGCGCGCCCGTATGCCGGCAAACGAAGGCTGCCGGGATGGGGTCGGGCGAAGAGGCAGGTTCCGGCACGAAATGTTGCGCCGGGTCTGCCACCTCTGATGCCGCAGGCATGGGATGATGCACGGGGTGCCACCTTTGACCGCAATTGGCATGAGCCGTTGCATGGCCCGGGCACGAGACGATGCAGCAACTGTGCAACGGCAAATGCCGGTCATGAAACGATGCATTGAGTCAAAGGCTTAGTGGCATTAGCTGATGCGAAGCTTGCGCTTCTGTGCCGCGTCCCTGCTCCGCCCTCGGCTTCACCCCGCTTGGCCGGGATGACAGGGGGGGCAGGAAGGGCCCATCAGCGGAAACGGCCGCCCTTTTCGAGCACTTCGATCTTGTAGCCGTCCGGGTCTTCGATAAAGAAAAAGCGGCCGAAAGGCTTATCCTCGAAGATCATCTGCTTGATATCTTTCGGAAAATACCCGAGTTCGGCAATCCGGGCCCGCGTTTCTTCCAGATCTTCGACGGCCACCGCGAAGTGCCCGTAGCCGTTTCCGAGCTCGTACGGGTCCTTCCGGCCCTTGTTGACCGTGAGCTCAAGCTCGAAATCTGTCTCCGCATTCCGGAGGTAAACCAGCGTGAAATCGGCAAAATCGTAGCGGTCGGCAATCTCCAGTCCGAACGCCCCGGAGTAGAAGGCCACGCTCCGTTCCTCGTTGAGGACCCGCACCATCATATGGATTGCCTTCGCCATCGGTCTTCTCCCTTGATGTGAGCGCCGAATCCGGCCGGTCCGGACGACGCCGGGCCGCACCATACGCGCCATTGGCCCGCTGCCAAGGCCTGTGCTATCCCCCTCGGCGACATACCGTGTCGTCGAACATTCATGAAACAGGGTCGGGTCCTATGAAGGAAGTCATCGAGGAGCTCGAGCGCCGGCGTGATAACGCACGTCTCGGCGGGGGCATCCAGCGCATCGAAGCTCAGCACAAGCGGGGCAAGCTCACGGCTCGCGAGCGCATCGAGCTTCTGATGGACGAAAATTCGTTCGAGGAGTTCGACACCTTCGTCGAGCATCGCTGCGCCGATTTCGGCATGGAGAAGTCGAAGACGCCGGGTGACGGCGTCGTCACCGGCTGGGGCACCATCAACGGCCGCGTGGTCTACGTGTTCGCCAAGGACTTCACGGTCTTCGGCGGCTCGCTGTCCCAGGCGCACGCCCAGAAGATCATGAAGATCCAGGATATGGCGCTGAAGAACCGCGCGCCGATCATCGGCGTGTTCGACGCAGGCGGCGCGCGCATTCAGGAAGGCGTGGACGCGCTCGGCGGCTACGGCGAGGTGTTCCAGCGCAACGTTCTGGCCTCGGGCGTGATCCCGCAGATTTCCGTGATCATGGGCCCCTGCGCGGGCGGCGACGTCTACTCGCCTGCCATGACGGACTTCATCTTCATGGTGAAGGACACGAGCTACATGTTCGTGACCGGCCCCGACGTTGTGAAGACGGTGACCAACGAAACCGTGACGGCCGAGGAATTGGGCGGCGCCAAGGTTCACACCACCAAATCGTCGATCGCCGACCGCGCCTACGAGAACGACGTCGAAGCGCTGCTTCAGATGCGCCGCCTGATGGACTTCCTGCCGTCCAACAACCAGTCCGGCGTGCCGGTGCTGCCGACGTCCGATAGCCCGGATCGTCCCGACTACTCGCTCGACACGCTGATCCCGGACAACCCGAACAAGCCCTACGACATCAAGGAACTGATTCTGAAGGTCGTGGACGAGGCAGATTTCTTCGAGATCCAGGAAGCCTACGCGCGCAACATCGTGACCGGCTTCGCGCGCATGGAAGGCCGTACGATCGGCATCGTCGCCAACCAGCCGATGGTGCTCGCCGGCGTGCTCGACTCGGATGCTTCGCGCAAGGCCGCCCGCTTCGTCCGCTTCTGCGACTGCTTCGAAATCCCAATCGTGACCTTCGTCGACGTTCCGGGCTTCCTGCCCGGCACCGCGCAGGAGTACGGCGGTCTCATCAAGCACGGCGCCAAGCTGCTGTTCGCCTATGCGGAAGCGACCGTTCCCAAGGTCACGCTCATCACGCGCAAGGCGTACGGCGGTGCCTATGACGTGATGAGCTCCAAGCACATCCGCGGCGACGTGAACTATGCCTGGCCGACGGCCGAGATCGCGGTGATGGGCGCCAAGGGCGCGGCCGAGATCCTCTACAGGTCGGAGCTGTCCGACCCTGCGAAGATCCAGGTCCGCATTGACGAATATCAGCGCCGCTTCGCCAACCCGTTCGTGGCGGCTGAGCGCGGATACATCGATGAGGTGATCCTGCCTCACGGCACGCGCCGGCGCATCTGCCGTGCGCTGAATATGCTGCGCAACAAAACGCTCGAAAACCCCTGGAAGAAGCACGACAACATCCCGCTCTAAACCACGGGAGGGCTCGTCGCTCTCGCCAGCGTCGCGAACCACGACAAAGCGGGCCTCTTGCTGAGGTCCGCTTTTTTGTGCGACGGAAATCGCGAACCCTTCACGTTAGGTTCATCTCTGACGCGTTTCATTCGATACACACGCGCGCGTCTTCGTTGTTGCAGGTGGTTGCGTGTGAAATGACGATGCGGCTCTTCTTAGGGAACTCTCAAGGGGAGTTTTCGCTTAAGTCAGCAAGAGGTGGTGTCCGTGGATTATCTCTCGCACTGGCATAAAGCGGTTGGCCGACTTGCATAACCCTTTGTGCGGCGTAGACCGTCTGCGGGCATCGCAAACGAACTGGAATGGTCCGTGCTCGCCCCACTCAGAGCGCATTTGGAAGATCCATTCCTGTTGGAGACACGTAAGACGCTCAGGGGAATAACCGTAGAAAGGAAAAGCCATGCGAAAGCTCATCGCTGTGGCCATGCTCGGAGCCGGTGCAGCCTTCTTCGCTGCGGCGCCTGCTCAGGCCATGCCCGCTAGCGGCGCCGCGGGAATCGCAAGCAAACTTGCGACCACGGACAATGCCGGCGTTCATGAAGTGAGGCGCCGCTATTATCGCCATAGGCATCGTGGCTATCGGCGCGGTTGGCGGCATCGTGGATATTATGGCCATCGTCGCCATTATCGCCCGCGCTACTATTACGGCGGCCCCGGATACTATGGCTACCGTTATCATCGCCGTCCGCGCTTAGGGATCTACTTCGGTCTCTAAGTCCGAGTTGCGACGCTGAACAGAAATGTGGCCGCAGGCGCGACGTCTGCGGCCACATCTGTTTCCGACCCATCTGTTTCTGACCCATCTGTTTCTGACATGGCACAGCGTACGGCGTATTCCGCGAGCGGTTGTCTTGAAACGCGTGCGACGCAGCAATACCTAGCACGGAAGGTTGAGAGGAGCCGCGTGCGCGATGATGCCGGAATGAACGGCGAGCGCGCTCTGAGGTGAGGGGAGCAGAAAATGCTGATGCGGGATACGACGTCGGGCTATGGCCTCGTGAGCCGCCTCTTTCACTGGATCACCGCCCTCGTGATCTTCGGGCTCTTCGGCCTCGGCGTGTGGATGGTCGGTCTCGGCTACTACGATCCGCTCTATCACACCGCGCCGCACTGGCACAAAAGCGTCGGAATGCTGTTCGCCTTCGCCCTTGTCGCGCGCTTCGCATGGCGAATTGCGAACGTAAAGCCCTCCGACGACGATCTCGCGCCCGCAGAGCGGATCGCCGCGCGCATCGCGCACTGGAGCTTCTACGTGCTTCTCTTCGCGATTGTCGTGACTGGCTATCTCATGTCCACGGCAGACGGCAGGCCGATCCATGTCTTCGATTGGTTCGCGATTCCCTCGCCCGGTGCCAACCCCGGCCTGGAGAGCACGGCAGGTGCTGTGCACGTGTGGCTCTCGTACGCGGTTATCGCACTCGCCGCCGTTCACACGCTAGCGGCCCTCAAGCATCACGTTCACGACCGCAAGCCGACCCTCACGCGCATGTGGTCGGGCCCGCCCCGAGTTTGAGCTTAAGTTGAGAATTTCCCTGATCAGAAAGGACACGTTCCATGTTGCATCGCTTGAGCCCTCTGGCGTTGGTCGCAGCCCTCGTGGTTGCCACGCCGGCGTCCGCGGCCGATTACGCTATCGACACCAAGGGGGCTCATGCCTCGATCAACTTCCGCGTCAATCACCTGGGTTTTAGCTGGCTGACGGGCCGCTTCGACACCTTCGGCGGCACGTTCAGCTACGACGCGAGCGCGCCCGAAACCTCGAAGGTGAGCGTCGAGATCGACACCAACAGCGTGAACTCGAACCACGCCGAGCGCGACAAGCATCTGCGCAACGAAGACTTCCTCGACGTCTCGAAGTTCCCGAAAGCGACGTTCGTGTCGAAGTCGATCGAGCCCGCGGGCGACGGCAAGGCCAAGATCGTGGGCGACTTCACGCTCCGCGACGTCACCAAGGAAATCACCATCGACGCGGAATTCGTCGGCGCCGGTAGCGATCCGTGGGGCGGCGAGCGCGCCGGCTTCAAGGGCACCACGACGCTGGCCCTCGCCGATTACGGCATCACGTTCGATCTCGGCCCCGCAGGCAAGGAGGTCTATCTCGACCTCCACGTCGAAGGCGTGAAGCAGTAGCATTGCTCTAAATTTTGGGCGCGATCCGGGGCGGCGCAAACCGCCCCGGATTTTTTATGCGTTGCCCGCGCGCCCTGCGATTGCGCGGTGCAGAGCGACGAGCGGGATGAGGCCTGCGGCGATGATCGCAAGCGCGCCGAGCGCCCCCGCCTCGATCTGCTCCAGCGCCGCGAAGGCATAGACGTGCGTCGCGAGCGTCTCGAAGTTGAAGGGCCGCAGCAGCAGCGTGGCCGGCAGCTCTTTCAGCGCATCGACGAAAACCAGCAGTCCCGCTGCTCCGAGCGCCGGCAGCAGCAACGGCAGATGCACGCGGAAAAGCGCGGATCCCGCCGTCTCGCCGAGCGCGCGCGCCGCCGCGTCGAGGTTCGGGGAAATCCGTTCGAGCCCTGCTTCGAGCCCGCCGAGCGCGACCGCGAGAAAGCGGATGACGTAGGCATAGACCAGCGCCGCGATAGAGCCCGACAGGATAAGGCCGGTCGATACGCCGAACGTCGTGCGGAACAGCGCGTCCACGCTGTTGTCGAGCGCAGCGAGCGGGATCAATACGCCGATGGCGAGCACGGTGCCAGGCAGCGCATAGCCGAACCCGGCCGAGCGAACCGCGAACCGCGTGGCAGGCCCCGGCGCGACGCGCGGCGCATAGCTGATGAGAAGCGCAAACCCGAGCGCGACGACGGCGGCCAGCGTTGCGAGCAGAATGCTGTTCCACGCCGCCATCAGGAAGCCGCCCGCAAGCGCGGCAGCCGAATGCCCGAACGCGTAATGGACGAGCAGAAGGCACGGCACCACGAAGCCGATCAGGAACGGAATGGAACAGAGCGCCGCCGCCAGATAGCCGCGCCAGCCCTGGATGTCGTGGAAAGGAATGGCGCGGTACCGCCCGGTGGTGTGATGAACCTTGGCCCCGCCGCGCGCAATGCGCTCCACAGCGAGCAGCACCACGATAAGGCCGAGCATCACGGTTGCGAGTTGCGCCGCTCCGCCGAGGTTAGACCGCTGCAGCCACGTGGCGTAGATCGCGGCAGACAGCGACTCGACGCCAAGATGCTGCACGGCGCCGAGATCGTTCAGCGTCTCCATCAGCACGAGCGCGACGCCTGCCGCGAGCGCCGGCCGTGCCAGCGGAAACGCCACGGCCCAGAACACGCCCATCGGACTGCGGCCGAGCGTGCGCGCAACTTCGAGCGCGCACACCGATTGCTGCACGAACGTCGCCCGGGCGGCGAGGTAGACGTAGGGGTAGAGCACCGCCGACATGACGAGGATGGCCCCGCCGAGCGAACGGATCGACGGGAACCAGTAGTCTCGCGGCGTCGACCAGCCGAAATAGGCTCTGAGGCTGGTTTGGACAGGCCCGGCATAATCGAGAAGGTCGGCGTAGCAGTAGGCCGCGATATAGGTCGGGATCGCGAGCGGAAGCACCAGCAGGCGGTCGAGCGCCGCCCGTCCGGGAAAGCGATACATCGTGACGAGCCACGCCGTCGCCGTTCCCGCGGCAAGCGTGACAATGCCGGTGCCGAGACCGAGCAGCAGCGTCTGGCGCAGGGATTCGGGCAGCACCGAGCTTGCGAGATGCGGCCAGACGTTCTCGTCGGGCGTTGCCGCGAGATAAACGACGGCCAGCACCGGCAGCGCCAGCACGGCGAGCGCGAGGCTGACCGCAAGTCCCCAGCCGGGTGCCGCCCGCGAGGGCGCACGCCGCCGCAGCAGGCGCTTGAACGGGTCGAAGGGGCCGGCAGGCCCAGGAGGCGCGGACGACGGGGTGCTGAGGGTCATGTGCGCGAGACCATTGCGGCCAGGGCGCTGGCCGTCAAGCAGGTCGCCCTGATCCGATATGTTGCCTCAGGCCAGCAATGAGGGTTGCAGCCGCTCGCCCGCGCTCCTATAAGCACGCTTCATTCCGGGCCGCCTTAGCTCAGTTGGTTAGAGCGCTAGATTGTGGATCTAGAGGTCCCCCGTTCGAACCGGGGAGGCGGTACCATCGCCACGGCCCTGCCGTTCGCGCTCCGTTCCATCTTCTTCCTCTTTTTCTCCGTCGAAAAATCGAGCTGCGGACGCGCCATGCGACCGCAACGCTCCCGTCATTTCCGAAAATGCCGCCCGGCTGTCGGATCGCATGGGGCTCGGCCGTCCTTGGGGAACGGTGATGGCCGCGCCGCATTGGTGGAGCGGCACAGAAACCCAAGAATGGGAGAGACAACATGACGTACGTGGATGGATTCGTCCTGGCCGTGCCGGCGGCCAACAAACAGGCCTACCTTGAAGTCGCCGCTCGCATGGCGCCGATCTTCAAGGAATTCGGCGCCACCCGCGTCGTGGAGGGCTGGGGCGACGATGTGCCGGACGGCAAGCTGACGGATTTCCGCGGGGCCGTGAAGGCGACCGACGATGAGGTCGTCGTCTTCAGTTGGATCGAATACCCGTCGAAAGAAGTCCGTGACGCTGCGAACGAGAAAATGAGGTCCGACCCGCGGATGAAGCCGCAGGGCGAAACGATGCCGTTCGACGGCAAGCGCATGATCTTCGGCGGTTTCGTCCCGATCCTCGACGAATAAGGCGAGCAAATGCCGCCCTACAACCGGCCGGTCTTGAACGGCGACATCTGGTCGAAGGCTGCGATCGCTTCGAGTTTGAGCTCGGAGGCGTGCGACGCATCGGCCTTGGCGACGGCGAGAACGGCCTGCGCCAGCCTGTTTCGCGCAAGTTCGAGCGCGGCCGGGTCGTCGGTCTCGAAACGGGCCGCGATTTCGGCCCACGCCGAGTCGAACGCTTCAAAAATGACGGCCAGCGTTTCGGGAGCATAAGACCCGCGCTCGACCAGTTTCCGTATGGGCATGAACAATAGGCTCGATGGCACCTGCGCCAGTTTTGGCGCATCCCGATGCGAATGCTGACTGTGGTCCCGCGTGCCCGCCCCTGTCTGTCATGTAGATGACGGAACGATTTTAATTCGGATAGGTCTTCGGCAGGTGCTGGGCGATGCGCGCACGTGTCAGCAGATAGCATTCGCAGGAGGCACCGATCAGCGCTTCACGATCCAGGATTCGCACGCGCCGCCGTCCGCACTCGATCATCCCGCCGCGCCGGAGCGCGTGAATGGCGTTGGTGATGGTGGGCCGCTGCACGCCGAGCATCTCGGCCAGCAGATCCTGTGTGATCAGCAGCGTGTCGTCGTCGTGCCGGTCACGCATCATCAAGAGCCAGCGCGCCAGGCGCTGCGTCAAGTTGTGCGCGCCGTTGCAGCCGGTCGAGATCATGACCTGTTCGAGGAATGCGTGCACGTGCGCATACATCAAAGATCGAAAAATCGGAATATCGTCCATCGCCTGCGCGAAGACGCGGCGCGGAATGCGCGCTGCCGTGCCGGGGAGTTGGACGAGCAGGCGCGCAGACGACATTTTGGCGCCGAACACAGCCTGAAATCCGGTTCCGCCTTCACGGCCGATGGTCGCCATTTCGATCATGGTGCCGTCAGGGTAGACGGCGACGACCGAGATCACGCCGCTGTCCGGAAAATAGACATGCTCCAGCGGCTGGTCCGCATCGGCGAGCACTTGGTGGCGCTCGCAGGAGACGCGCTCCGCGGAGGCGAGAAGGTCGCTCCGTATACGCGGCGGCAGCGCGAGCAAGAGCCGATTTCTGGGCCATTCTGGAAATACGGACATGGGCAAGCGCTCTGGTGCGGGGCGGCGCCACGACCCCCGCGACGCGCGTGCGGCTGAAACGCCGCCGTGTCCCGAATGTTCCGGCACAGTAAGCGCTTCGGGCAACGCGCTCGCGCCATTGCGATAAACAGCCATCGCCATGCCGCAGATCCAATTTCGCCTTGACCCCGCTCCAATCTTCCGGCTTTGCTTGCGGGATGCGCCGCGTGACGAGCCAGCTTCTGCGGGTTTTTATGGTTGCAGTGGTGTTCGCCACTGGCAGCTTGAGCGGCGCTTTGGCCTGCGACGATACGGTCGCGATCCGCGATCACGCTGCGCATGATCATGCCACGCATGATCATGGCCGGCATGGGCCTGACAGCGCTGGCAAAGCCTCGCTCCAAGAGGATCGGGCAAGCGCATCGGAAGCTGTCGCCGAACTGCTAGGCGGCGAACCTTCTGGCTCCTTCGGCCTCTTGGACTGCGATGGCTGTCCGCATATGCACGCCCACTGCTGTGCCTCGATGGCCATTCCCGCAGGTGATTACGGCCTGAAGCGTGTTTATGCCGCCAGTATGCGGATGCTGGAAGCGAGCGCACCGCTTCCGCTGGGGCAGCACTTCTATCCCTTGCTTCGTCCGCCGAGCGCCTCGGTCTGATCCGGCCTCCGATCCGCACGCTGTCGTGCGCTCGCGAGGTTTCATGATCAGGACCGATCGGCGCGTTCGCGCATGGCGTCATCCGTAACGGCCTTTTCGAAAGAGGCCGGAGCGGCGCCAGCCCCGAACATGTCCAGCATCTGTCCTGCTCATTCCCCACGCTTACGAGGACTGAAGCATGACCCGTCTTGGCATGGCACTGCTCGGTGCCGCGGCCCTTGTTGCCGTAGCCGCGCCCTTTCATTCGGCCCGCGCACACGGCGATCACGGTGCGGCTCCGCCCGCGCAAACCACGTCTCTTCCACGCGTCGAAGCCGCCGGGTTCGAGGTCGAGCTGGTCGCCGTGGCGGAGGATCACACGCTGACGATCTATCTCGATCGGAGCGACACCAACGCTCCCGTCGATGGCGCCAGCATCGAAGTCGCATCCGAAGGGATCCCGGCGGCAAAGGCCGAACCCAAGGGCGACGGCGTCTACACGCTCGATGCCGATTGGGTTCACGAGCCCGGCACCTATGCGCTGACGTTCACGGTCTTGGGCGCGGACATCGCGGACCTGCTGGCCGGGCGCCTCGTCGTTCCGGAACCCGAGACCGAGGAGCACGGAGCCACGGTCTCGTGGGGCGACGTGCTGGTCCGCCCCGAAGCTTGGATCGGCGCACTCCTGATCGCGCTGGCCGGCTTCTTCGTTGCGTTCGCATTCCGCCCGCTGCGTCTCCCGCCCGACGCGTCACAACCGAATGAGGAGACAAGCGGTCACGCCGCCGCCAGCCAACACGGCGCGCGGCATGCTGCCGGCATCGTGCTGCTGAGCATCGTCCTGTCGGCGTCTCTGCCGGAGACGGGCCGCGCGCACGAAGGCCATGATCACGGTCCTCCGGCGCCCTCCGCTCAGGCGGGAGGAAGCGCTCCTGTGCGCCTGCCGACGGGCGAAGTCTATTTCCCAAAGCCGTCGCAGCGGCTGTTGCAAGTGAGAACCGCGCCGGCCGCGGTTGAAAGCGTCACGCCGGCCGCTCAGCTCATCGGCACCGTCGTTGCAGATCCGTCTTCCGAGGGACGCGTACAAGCGCCCATGGAAGGCCAGATCGAAGTGGCCGAAGGCGGCGTGTCGTTTGTCGGTAAGAAAGTGAAGGCCGGCGAAGTGCTGGCGCTTCTTTCGCCCGCCATGCCGGTGTACGAGCGCGGTGCCTTGCACCAGCTGACCGCAGAGGTCGACGGAAAGTTGCGCATCGCCGAGCAGAAGCTGGTGCGCCTCAAGGGCATCTCCGGCGATTACATTCCGCAACGCGAACTCGACGACACGCAGACGGAAATCGAATCCCTCTTGGCGCAGAAGCGTGCCCTCGAACCGCGCGTCGGTGAGAAGCTGGAGATGACGGCGCCGGTCTCCGGCGTCATTTCGGTGGCCAACGTGCGCGCCGGCCAGGTCGTCTCCGCGCGCGACACGCTGTTCGAGATTGTCGATCCCGAACGGCTCTGGATCGAGGCCATCGCGGTTGCGGGAGCGGACGAGACGTCCGTCAAGGCGGCGACGGCGCTTGACGGCGAGGGGCACGCGATCCCGCTCACCTACATCGGCCGCGCGCCGTCGCTTCGACAACAGTCGTTGCCGCTCCTCTTCAGTGTCGAAGATCCGCATCCCTCTCTCACCATCGGTGTCGCGGTGAAGGTTCTGGTGCAGGGCGGCGCGCCGGTCGAGGGAATGATCGTGCCGGGCGGCGCGATCGTACGCGCCGCGAACGGTCTGCCGCAGGTCTGGATCAAGATCGCGCCCGAGCGTTTCGGCCCGCGCCCGGTTCGCACCCGTCCTCTCGATGGAGATCGCGTTCTGATCACGGCCGGTATCGAGACGGGAGATCGCGTCGTGGTCAACGGCGCCGATCTGATCAATCAGGTCCGGTAGGAGAACGCCTCGTGTTCAACGCAATTGTCCGCGCCAGCCTTGCCAATCGGCTGATGGTGCTCGTCGCCGCCATCGCGGTGACGGTGTACGGCCTCGTCACGCTGGGCCGCCTTCCCGTCGACGTGTTCCCGAATCTCAACCGGCCCACCGTCACACTGATGACCGAAGCCGAGGGGCTCGCGCCGGAAGAGGTCGAGCAGCTCGTGACGTTCCCGCTCGAAACGGCCATGAACGGCATGCCGGGCGTCTCGCGCGTCCGCTCCGTCTCCGGCGTCGGGCTTTCGATCGTCTACGTTGAATTCGATTGGTCGACCGAGATCTATCAGGCCCGCCAGCAAGTGGCCGAGCGTCTGCAACTCGTACGCGAGCAGCTCCCGCCGGGCATCTCGGCGCACATGGGTCCGATCTCCTCGATCATGGGCGAGATCATGCTGATCGCCCTTACTGCCGAAAAAACGAGCTCCGGCGAGACGACCGATCCCATGACGTTGCGCGAGATCGCGGACTTTACCGTGCGCCCGCAGCTCTTGACGGTGCCCGGTGTGTCGCAGGTCATCCCGATTGGAGGAGAGGTCCGCCAATACCGCGTCATCCCAGATCCGCGCCGCATGGCGGCCCTCGACATCGGTTTCAGCGCCATCGAAGACGCGATCCGGGCGTTTGGTGCGAATACGGGCGGCGGCTTCGTCGATCAGCAGACGCGGGAATATCTGATACGCAACATCGGCCGCTCGGGGAGGATCGAGGATCTGCGCAATCTCGTCGTCGCCTATCGCGAAGGCCAGGTCGTCGCGTTGAGCCAGGTTGCGGACGTCGATTTCGCGGCGCGTACCAAGCGCGGCGACGCGAGCCTCGCCGGCAAGCCGGCGGTTATTCTGAGCGTGCAGAAGCAGCCGGAAGCCGACACCGTCACCATCACGCGAGAAATCGAACGAATACTCCCGGACCTCGAACGCACGCTCCCCGAAGGTGTTCGCGTGACCGACGTTCTGTTCCGGCAGGCGACGTTTATCGAAACGTCTATCTCCAACGTGCAGCAAGTGCTCGTTGAAGCACTGATCGTGGTGTCAATCGTGCTGTTCGCGTTCTTGCTGAATTGGCAGACCACGCTGATCTCCCTGCTCGCAATACCGCTGTCTATTCTCGCAACCGTCATCGTCTTCGCGTTCATGGGATTGTCCATCAACACCATGACGCTCGGCGGTATCGCCATCGCCATCGGCGCGCTGGTGGACGACGCGGTGGTGGACGTCGAAAACATCTTCCGGCGATTGGGGCTTCACCGGCTCGCGGGAGGGCGTGACACGCGCAGCATCGAACAGGTCGTGGCCGATGCCTCTATCGAAGTCCGAAGCGGCATCCTCTACGCCACCGCCATCATCGTCCTCGTGTTCATTCCCCTGTTCGCTCTTTCTGGCATCGAGGGGCGGATGTTCACGCCGCTCGGCGTGGCGTTCATCGTCTCGGTTCTCGTGAGTCTCCTGGTCTCGATCTCCGTCACGCCGGTGCTCTCCTACTGGCTGCTGCCGCGCATGAAGAGCTTGGCGGAAGGCGACGGCGCCATGGTTCGCGCCCTCAAGCGATGGCAGAAGCGCGGCCTCGAATGGTGCTTCGACCGCCCGGCGTTCGTCGTGGGGTTGCCGGTCGTTGCCGTCTTGGCTGCAGTTTTCGCAGCCTCCATGCTGCCGCGCGCTTTTCTTCCGACGTTCAACGAAGGTACGATGCTCGTCGGTGTGATCCTTGAGCCCGGCGTCAGCCTCGCCGAATCCGACCGGATCGGGCGCATTGCCGAGACCATCGCCGCCGCGGTGCCCGAGGTCCGCAAGATCAGCCGCCGCACCGGCCGGGCCGAGCTCGACGAGCACGCGGAAGGCGTTCACGTCAGCGAGCTTGAGGTCGATCTCGAACCGTCGGACCGCAGCCGCGAGGACGTGCTGGCCGACATCCGCCAGCGCCTGTCCGCTTTGCCGGCGGCGATCACCGTCGGCCAGCCCATCGCCCATCGTCTCGATCACATGCTGTCGGGCGTGCAGGCCCAGATCGCGCTCAAGATCTACGGCGACGATTACGACGCGCTGCGGGGGCTCGCGTCCGACATGGAAACGCGCCTGCGCGCCATCCCCGGCATCGTCGACTTGCAGGTCGAGCGTCAGGTGCGCATTCCCGAGCTTCAGGTGCGCATCGATTACGAGCGCGCCAAGCAATACGGTCTCAATCCGAGCACGATCACGGATTCGCTCGCCACGCTCTCCAACGGGCGCGTCGTCTCCGAGATCATCGACGGGCAGAAGCGCTTCGACGTTGTGCTTCGTCTCTCCGACGCAGATCGCACCGCACATGCGCTCGGCGCCATGCTGATCGAAAGCCCGGCGGGACGCATTCCGCTCGCGAGTGTGGCCGAGGTGATCGAAACCGACGGCCCCAACCAGATCCTGCGCGAGAACGGGAGGCGCCGTATTGCCGTGCTTGCGAATACGGACAATTCCGACATGACGCGGATCGTCGCCGACGTTCGCCAGGCCATTTCCAGTGCCGGCTTGCCGCAGGGTTATTTTACGAGCCTCGAAGGCCAGTTCCAGGCCGAGGAGGAAGCCTCCCGCCTGATCGGGCTGTTGTCCCTCGTCTCGCTGGGTCTGATCTTCGTCGTGCTCTACACGCGCTATCAGTCGAGCGTGCTGGCGCTCATCATCATGGGCAACGTTCCGCTCGCGCTGATCGGCGCGGTGGCGGCGCTTTGGATCGCGGGCCAGCCGTTCTCGGTGGCGAGCGCCATCGGCTTGATCACGCTGACGGGTATCGCCACGCGCAACGGCATCCTCAAGATCAGCCACTACATCAATCTGGTGATGTTCGAAGGCGAACGCTTCGGTCGCGCCATGGTGATCCGCGGCACGTTGGAACGATTGCGCCCGGTGCTGATGACGGCGTTGGCCGCCGCCATCGCGCTCATGCCGTTGATGATCGGCGCGGACGAGCCGGGCAAGGAAATCCTGCATCCCGTGGCGATCGCGATCTTCGGCGGGCTGTTTACGGCGACATTGCTCGACGCTTTCCTGACGCCCGTCCTCTTCATGCTGTTCGGACGAAAGCCGCTCGAACGGCTCGTCGCCCAGCACGACGGCGTGCCATCTCACGCCGAAGCGTTTTGATCACGTTCCAACCCAACAAGGAGACATCGATGTTAAAGAAAATTCTAGCCGGCCTCGCCGCGATGTTGGCCGCGTCGTCGCTCGCTTTCGCGCACGACGATCACGCCCACGACGCACACGCCCACGATCACGCACCGAAGCATGGCGGCATCGTCGAGCACAGTAGCCATCATCATCTGGAGCTTGTCGCCGAAGACGGCACGCTGCGCCTCTACGTCACCGACGAGGCGGGCAAGCCCGAGCCCGTCGAAGGCGCGAAGGCGACGGCAACGGTTCTATCCGAAGGCAAGACGGAAGCTGTCACGCTTGCGCACGCGGGCGAGAACCGCCTCGAAGGAACCGGCAGTTTCAAGGCAACCAAGGGCACGACCGTCGTTGTCACGCTGACCTTGCCCGATCACGGGGCGGAACAGGCCCGCTTTCGCCTCGATTGAAGCCCATAACGCATCGTGCGCGGAAGCTTCGCGATGCCGTGTCGTTTGCTTCCGCGCGCGCAACGCATCCAGGAATTTGGGAACAGATAAGTATGAGATTGATGACAGACGGGAATTCTCGCTTCTGACGGCCGTTCACGACGCGATGACGTATTGCGTGGGTGTGCCGCCTTCAGTAAGTAGGGAAGGGCTCGTCGGCCGGACCAACGATCGGCGGGGCGGGAACTCCAAACCACTCAATGCTTTGAAAGCCTCCATGCGCGGGACAGCAGCCTCATGACCGGCAAAGCTGATAGGCGTCGCCCGCTTATTGTTTTGAGCGCTCTGGTCGCAGTGATCGGTGCCGCTCTTGTCGCGCCCGTGCTGATCGGCGCGCGCCAGGGGGAACCCATTCCGGGCTCGACGGTTCGCGCGGAATCCGGCGACGTCATCGCCATCACATCCCCCGTCACGCTTTCGACCGCACACGCCATCACGCTCGAACGGGGCACCGTTTCTCTTGCGGCCGGCAGCGCAGACGAAACGGGTGTCGGCGCCGTGGTGCGGGCCCTTGTGTTGGGGCGCGGCGTGGATCTCATTCTCGACGATGCCAGGTTCACCGTCGATCGTACCAAGACCCCGAACGGCGAGAAGCGCGGCGCGGCGCACGAGAACCTGTCCGAGGCGCTGGCGTCCGTGGTCTCCACATTGACCGATTTCAGGTTCCGCAATCTCACCCTGTCCGATGCGACGATCGTTGTCGTGAACGGAGACGGCGAGCGGGAGACGTTCTCGCGCGTCGATGCGGATCTCGCCAAGGATCGCAGCGGGCTCGTGACGGCGAAAGGCCGTTTGGCCTATCGCGGCGAACCGCTCGATTTCGATCTGGCGTTCACGCCGCCGCCGCAAGATGTGGCCGAGCCGGTGGATGTCCGCGTCAACGTGAAAGGCAAGTACCTGAGCCTCGCATTCAATGGCCGGATGCCGCCGGGCGAGCGCAGCCGCATCGTGGCCGAGAACGCCGAGTTGTCCATTTCGGACGTGAGAGGCGCGGCAAGCTGGCTCGGCGCCTCGTGGCCCGCGGGGCCGGGCCTCGGCACGTTCACGGCGAAGGGTGAGCTGACGCTCGACGAGCGCGCGGTTTCGTTCGCCAACGCCAAGATCACGCTCGACGGCAATGCCGCCACCGGAACGTTGGCCTTGATGTATTCGGCCGAACGTCCTTCCATCGACGGCACGCTCGCGTTCGCCGCGTTCGACATCGCGCCTTATGCAATGTCGGCACGGCCCACCGCCATCGCGCGTGCAACGGGATGGCTTTCGAGCTTCGGGATACCCGGCCTTGCGGAGTCCTCCCTCGTCAACGAGCTGGACGCCGATCTGCGCATATCGGCTGCCAGCGTCACGAACAGCTCGGCGAAACTCGGCCGCGCCGCCGCGAGCCTCACCGTCAAGAGCGGCAAGCTTTATGGCGAGATTGTCGAACTCGCGCTCGACCAGGGCGGCGGCGGAGAGGCGCAGTTCACGGCGGATATGACGGCGTCCGATCCACGCTACACGATCCGCGCGGATCTCTCCGACATCGACTTCGCGACCTTACCGCGCCTCACGGCCGGGCCGCTGGTCTTGGACGGCATCGGCGGGCTCAAGCTCGAACTCGCCGCGGAAGGGTCGAGCGAAGCGGCATTGATCCGTTCCATTGCGGGCACGATGTCTGTGGAAATGCGTGAGGCCGGTCGGCTCGGCATAGATGTCGATGCATTGCCATCGGTTGCGGGAGCCCAGCCTGACCAAGGGTGGGGAGCCGCTGGCTCGGGGACGACGACGGTAAGTGGCGTCTCCGCGCACTTCAAAGCCTTGGGCGGCGTTTTCGCAGCCGAAGGTGTGGAGGCCCGCATCGGCAACCGAAGGGCGCGTCTGATCGGCTCCGCCGATCTCGACAGCGCCGCCGTCGATTTCGTACTCTCCCTCGACGAAATGCCCGGCGCGGAAAAATCCGGCAAGCCCGTGGGAGCGTTTAGGATTCAGGGCCCGTGGGCGGCGCCCACGATCCGGCCCGCCGAGCCGGGACGGGCCGCCCAGGGCATGGTCTATGAGGGCATGGCGAAACAGGGCACGGCGACGGCTGCGCGCGATCCGGGCTGACGCACGCATGGCGCGACAGAAGGCCTGATGAGGTCCGGCAGTCGCGCCTCGGGAAAGTGAACACCCATGGCGCTCACGTCTGAAGAAATCCAGCGCTACAAGCGCCACCTTCTGCTGCACGAGATCGGCGGTCAGGGCCAGGCGCGTCTCAAGGCGGCGCGTGTGCTTGTCGTGGGTGCAGGCGGGCTCGGCAGCCCGCTTTTGCTCTATCTCGCGGCAGCAGGCGTGGGCACGCTCGGCATCGTCGACGACGACACGGTCTCGCTCGACAACCTTCAGCGGCAGGTGGTGCACACGACGTCATCCGTGGGTACGCAGAAGGTCGAGAGCGCACGGGAAACGCTTGCAGCCCTCAATCCGCATGTCGCGGTCGAGACCTTCCCGTTTCGCCTCGATGCCGCGAACGCGGTCGACATCATCTCCCGCTTCGACATCGTGACAGACGGCACCGACAACTTCGCGACCCGCTATCTCGTCGCCGATGCGTGCTACTTCGCCCGTCGTCCGCTGGTTCACGCAGCCGTCGGTCCGTTCGATGGCTACATCACGACCTTGAAGCCTTACGAGACCGGCCCCGATGGCAAGCCCTATCCGAGCTATCGCTGCCTCTTCCCCGAAGCGCCGCCCGCTGGCCTCGTGCCGAACTGCGCGGAAGCGGGCGTCATGGGCTCGGTCGTCGGTGTCGTGGGCACGCTGCAGGCCACCGAGGTGATCAAAGAGCTGACCGGCACGGGCGAAGGGCTCACCGGGCGCCTTCTCTTGTACGACGCCAAAGAGCCGCGTTTCGAAACCGTGCGCGTGGCATGGGACCCCGAGAACCCGCTGACAGGCGAAAAACCCACCATCGCCGATCTGTCGGAGCACGTCTGAGCGCGCATTGCCGAAATTACGCCCGATGCGCACCGCAAAGACCGGGGACAAGCGCGTGCGAGCATTCGGGACACGGACCGGCCGATGAGCTTTCTTTCCGATCTCTTCTGGAGCCTCTATTTTCTTCTGCGCGGCCTGGCCGATGTCGTCTTGCGCCGCCGTCGCAGGCGGTATGTGAGCGCAACCCATATCAGGGCGCCACGCGAAGTTGTCTGGAACGCGGTCACAGCCAGCTCGATCACTTTCGACGGGCTCGTCCCCATCGAGATCGCGACAGATCCGAGCCCGGACTCGAGCAACGTCTACACGGCCAACGTGCGCGTGGGAGATGCCGACATCCCCATGGCGTATCGCGAGATCGAGCGCCGCCCGCCCGAGGGTCTTGTCATCGAGATGCTGAAGGAGGGCAGCGATCCGAGCGTCGTGCCCGGCTCGGATTATTTCTTCGCGTGCACACTCAAGGAAAAGGATCGCGGCACGGAGCTGACGTCCGTCCACGAGATCACGCACGAAACGTTTATGGGGCGGATTCTCGTGCCGTTGGGTGCGCGCCAGAACGGCCGTCGTCTGCGGGCGTACTGCGAAGCTGAAGTCGGCGCGCCGCCGAGGTCGACGAACAAGTATCTGGCCGCGTTCGTCACCGGCGCGTTGACCTACGCAAGCTTCAGCTACCTGTTCGACGGCGTGTTCGCGGCATACCTCCTCCTCATTCTGCTGATCCACGAAGCGGGCCACGCCATAGCCATGCGCTGGGTCGGGCTGCCCGTGCAGGGAATCTATTTCGTGCCCTTCATGGGCGGCGTCGCCGTGGCCGCCGCTCCCCACGAGAACGAAAGCGAGCGCGGCTTTGTTGCGCTGATGGGGCCGGGCCTGAGCCTGATCCCGACGGCGTTGTTTCTGCTGGCGGGCGCGCTGACGGGCGAACACGCACTCAATCAGCTTGCCTTGGTGAGCGCGATCCTCAACGGTTTCAACCTCGCGCCCGTGCTCCCGCTCGACGGCGGCCACGTGATGGAATCGGCGCTGTCGGGCGCCGACCCGGAGCTCGTCTCCATCGTCAATGTGCTGGCGCTCATCGTCGGGCTCGGCGTTGCCCTGCACTTCCAGCTCTACGGGCTGATGGCGCTGCTGCTTCTGGTGAGCCCGTTGATGATCAATGTCGGGCGCAAAGGGCGCGGGATGGATCCGATCACGCCGGCCGGCCGCAATTGGCTCGTGGCCGGCTACCTCGCAACGGTCGCGTTCTACGTCGCCGTCGTCACGCACCTGCTTGGATAAAAAAGGGGCGCCCGATGTCTCACGCGCCCCTTAAATTTTAGAACATCGCCGGATGCACCTTGTCGGGCGGTGCGTGGCCGTCGAGGAAGGCCTTGATGTTGATGATCACCTTCTCGCCCATGTCGACACGACCCTCGATCGTCGCGCTGCTCATATGCGGGAGCGCCACGACGCGGTCGGAGGCGAGCAGTTTCGGGTTCACGGCCGGTTCGTGCTCGTAAACGTCGAGGCCCGCGCCTGCGATGGAGCCCGCTTCGATCAGGCGCGCAAGCTCGTTCTCGTCGATCACCTCGCCGCGCGCGGTGTTGACGATGTAGGACGACGGCTTCAGCAGCTTGAGGCGGCGCGCCGACAGCAAATGGTACGTTGCCGGCGTATGCGGGCAGTTGATGGACACGATGTCCATGCGGCTCAGCATCTGGTCGAGGCTCTCCCAGTAGGTCGCCTCAAGCTCCTCTTCGAGCGCGTGCGGCAGGCGCTTGCGGTTGTGGTAGTGGATCTGCAAGCCGAACGCCTTCGCGCGCTGGGCCACCGCTTGTCCGATCCGGCCCATGCCGACGATGCCGAGACGCTTTCCGAAGATCCGGTGTCCCAGCATCCAGGTGGGGACCAGCCGATCCACTTGGTCTTCGGATCCTTGAGATAGGCGGCGCCCTCTGCAACCCGGCGCGGCACGGCGAGAATCAGAGCCATCGTCATGTCGGCCGTGTCCTCGGTGAGCACGCCCGGCGTATTGGTGACGATGATCGCGCGGTTGCGCGCGGTGTCGAGGTCGATGTTGTCGACGCCCGTACCGAAGTTGGCGATCAGCCTGAGCTGCGGCCCGGCCTGGGAAATCACGGCGCGGTCGATCCGATCCGTGACGGTCGGCACGAGCACGTCGGCGGTTTTCACGGCTTCGGCAAGCTCGGCCTGCGTCATCGGCGTGTCGTCGGCGTTGAGGCGCGCGTCGAAAAGCTCCCGCATTCGCGTTTCCACCACATCGGGCAGCTTGCGGGTGACGATGACGACTGGTTTCTTCTGGGTGTTGGGCATATCACTCCCACCGGCGGCGTTTGATCTGGGTGTGTCTAACAGAAGGTCACGGCCGTGACAAAGTGATGGATTGTCTGAGGGACCGGCGACGAGCGCGAGGAATCAGGCGGTCGATATGGTTGATCGAGGACGAACGGCCGCCCGGGCGTACGCCACGAATTTGCGGGAGCGTGGGATGCGAATGAGGAGCCTTGCCCGCGCCCGCTTAATGGCTGGCGCTCTGCTCGCGGTTTGGGCAGGTGCGGCGCTGGCCGGCGGAGGAGCGGCGCCCTCGGGGCCTGCTCCCCAGCAGGGAGAGAGCGGACTGCCGCTGCCGCGTTTCGTCAGCCTCAAGGCGGACCGCGTGAACCTGCGCTCCGGCCCGGGGACCGACTATCCGACCGCCTGGGTGTATCGGCGCGCGGGCCTGCCGCTGGAGGTGCTGGGCGAGTTCGAGGCTTGGCGGCAAGTACGCGACGCGGAAGGCGCCACGGGCTGGATCCTCCAGTCTCTGCTTTCGGGCCGTCGCACAGCGCTCGTCACGCCGTGGGATGTGAAATCGGGCGAGGCAGCCCCGCAGATCCCGATCCGCGTGAGCGACAGCGAGAGTTCGCGTCCTGTCGTGATGGTCGAAGCAGGTGTGATCGCCAACGTCCACACCTGCGACAGCCGCTGGTGCCGGGTGACGATCGACCGCTATCGCGGTTACGTTCCCCAGAAGCAGCTCTGGGGCGTCTACGAAAACGAAATCGTGAGGTGACGGCTCGCCGCGCTTGCCTGCGCGTGTCGCGTCAGGATTTCGGCACCAGCCGCACGACGACGTCGATATGGCTGACGCGCATACCCTCGGGTGGCTCCGGCAATCCGTCGACGCGGATCGAGTCGCCGGGGATGTCCATCAACTCGCCTTCAGCCTCGATGAAGAAGTGATTGTGGTTCGAGGTGTTGGTGTCGAAGTAGGCCTTGCCGCCGTCGATCGCGAGTTCGCGCAGAAGGCCCGCCCCGGTGAACTGATGCAGCGTGTTGTAGACCGTCGCGAGCGACACGTGCTCGCCGGCCGAGAGCGCCTCCGCATGAAGGATTTCCGCCGACACGTGACGGTCCTCGCCGCCGAACAACAGCGCGCCGAGCGCGACACGCTGGCGCGTCGGCCGCAATCCGGCTTTACGCAGCCGCTCGGCGATGGCCGCCTGCGGAAGCGCAAGAATGCCGTCGGCGGAGGTATCCTCGCCGATGTCGGTGGTCAGAGCGTCGTTGGCGTCGTCCATCATGCCGTGCGGTCTGCTCATGGTGCCAATACGGTTTCCGCGAACCTCAGCTCAGCATAGGGGCAAACGTAGGACACCACAAAGGCCCTGCCCCAGCCGGCGGCCGGATTCTGCGAACGAATTCAGTATAAGATTTGCCGGGGTTAACTGCAACCCGCTGGCGAGCGTGCTATTAACGCGCACATTTCGCTGCGGGTTTCCTGAAAGCAGCAATCCGGGGGCCTCCTTTGGCACAAGACGGTCCTCTGGACAATACGTCACCTTTTCCATGCCCTTACTTGACGCTGGCTAGGATAATCGTTTGAACGTCAAGCGAATGTGCTAGGACAACGCGGTTCAAGAGCGGACGCGCGCCATAAGCTGGCGTTGCGTCGGGGGATTATCAAAGGACGAAGCTGACCAATGGCCGAGCGCCGTTCGAGCTACGATTTCGACGATTTGCTGACGTGTGGGCGCGGAGAGCTGTTCGGGCCGGGCAACGCACAACTGCCGTTGCCGCCCATGTTGATGTTCGATCGCATCACCCATATTTCCGACACGGGCGGCGTCCACGGAAAAGGGCAGGTGGTTGCTGAACTCGCCGTCGAAGGCAACGAGCGCCTGGACTGGTTCTTCAAATGCCACTTCCAGGGCGACCCGGTGATGCCGGGGTGCCTGGGCCTCGACGCGCTGTGGCAGCTTACGGGCTTCTTCTTGGGCTGGATGGGCGCGCCCGGACGCGGCCGCGCGCTGGGCGTCGGCGAGGTGAAATTCACGGGGATGGTTCTCCCGTCGGTGCGCAAAGTCGAGTATGTGGTGGACCTGAAGCGAGTCATTCTGCGCCGCTTGAAATTGGCCATCGCGGACGGCACGCTCAAGGCGGACGGCGAAGTCATCTACACCGCGACGGATCTGCGCGTGGGCCTGTTCGAAACGGGCGAAGCGCCGGCCGCCGGATAATAAGCCGCAGGCACACGGCCGCAGACTGAAGCGGCTTAACGAGCGGCGAAGAAAGGGTTGTCGATGAGACGGGTTGTCGTCACCGGCATGGGTATCGTGTCCTCGATCGGAAACTCGACGCAGGAGGTGCTTGCCTCTTTGCGGGAGGCAAAATCCGGCATTTCCCGCGCTGAGAAGTATGCCGAACTCGGTTTCCGGTGCCAGGTGCACGGCGAACCGCAGCTCGACTGGGAAGCGCAGGTGCCGAGGAAGCCCAAGCGTTTCATGGAAACGGGCGTCGGCTGGAATTACATCGCCATGGACCAGGCGATCCGCGACGCAGGCCTTGAGCCGACCGAGGTCGTGAACGAGCGCACCGGCATCATCGTGGGCTCCGGCGGTCCGTCGACGCGCGCCATCGTCCGCGCTGCCGATATCACGCGCGAAACGAACCCCAAGAAGGTTGGCCCCTTCGAGGTGCCGAAAGCGATGTGCTCGGGGCCGTCCGCGGCGCTGGCCACCAGCTTCCAGATCAAGGGCACCAATTATTCGATCTCGTCGGCCTGCGCCACGTCCTCCCATTGCATTGGCAATGCGGCGGAGCTGATCCAATGGGGCAAGCAGGACGTGATGTTCGCGGGCGGCTGCGAAGAACTGGACTGGACCCTCTCGGTGCTGTTCGACGCCATGGGCGCCATGTCGTCCGATTTCAACGCAACGCCTGAGAAGGCAAGCCGCGCCTACGACAAGAACCGCGACGGGTTCGTGATCGCGGGCGGCGCGGGCGTCGTCGTGCTCGAAGAGCTGGAGCGGGCCAAAGCGCGCGGCGCCAAGATCTACGGCGAGATCGTGGGCTACGGCGCAACCTCGGACGGCCACGATATGGTTGCCCCGTCCGGCGAAGGCGCGGCGCGGTGTATGCGCCTCGCGCTTCAAGGGTTCGACGGCCGCGGCATCGGCCCCGTAGACTACATCAACCCTCATGGGACGGGCACGCCCGTCGGCGACGCGAAGGAGATCGACGCGATCCGCGAAGTCTTTGCCGGCGTGGAGATTCCGAAAATTGCGGCCACCAAGTCCCTGACCGGCCATTCGCTGGGCGCAATCGGCGTTCAGGAGGCTATTTTTTCGCTTCTTATGATGAACAATGGGTTCCTTTGCGAAAGCGCCAATATCGAGGAGCTGGATCCGGCATTCGAGGATATGCCGATCCTGAGAAGCCGCCTCGATAACCTTTCGCTTAACTGTGTCCTTTCGAACAGCTTCGGTTTCGGCGGAACAAATGCGACTCTCGCATTTCGCCGTTATGATGGCTGACATCTTTTTTATGTACCAGCCTCCGGCGACAGGGCGCGTGATGCCCCCGCAAGGAAGGCCCGGTTATGAGACTTTGCAGGAATGGAAGCGGCTGGTTCGAGATCGGCCGCAGAGTGGATGTGGGTGTGGGGTCGACAATGACCGAATTTGATCCTTCGAAAGCAGGCCCCCTTCTGGCCGGTAAGCGCGGCCTGATCATGGGCGTCGCCAACGACCGTTCGATTGCCTGGGGCATTGCCCGGGCGCTCGCGGGGCAGGGCGCGGAGCTGGCATTCAGCTATCAGGACGGCGCTTTCGGCCGCCGCGCGGTGCCGCTCGCCCAGTCGCTGGGCTCCAAGATCATCGAGCCGGCAAACGTGCTCGACCTCGCCACCATCGACAACGTGTTCGCACGCATCAAGGACGAGTGGGGCAGCCTCGACTTCGTCGTCCACGCCCTCGCCTTCTCCGATCCGCGCGAGCTTGCGGGCCGCTACGTCAACACCACGCGCGACAACTTCACCAACACCATGGTGATCTCGTGCTTCTCGTTCACCGAGATCGCGCAGCGGGCCATGGCGCTGATGCCGAACGGCGGCTCGCTCTTGACGCTGAGCTACGGCGGCGCCACGCGTTCGGTGCCGTCCTACAACGTGATGGGCGTCGCGAAGGCCGCTCTCGAAGCCTCCGTGCGCTATCTCGCAGCCGACCTCGGTCCGCAGGGCATCCGCGTCAACGCGCTTTCGGCGGGCCCCATGCGCACGCTTTCGGGCGCCGGCGTTTCCGACGCTCGCGTGATCTTCAACTTCCAGAAAGAGAACGCCCCTCTGCGCCGGACGCCGAGCCTCAACGACGTCGGCGGCTCCGCGCTCTATCTCATCTCGGATCTCTCGGCTGCCGTAACGGGCGAAGTGCATTTCGTCGATTGCGGCTACAGCACCATCTCCATGCCGACGCTCGACGCGCTGAAGGCGGCCGAACACCCGGCCGAGACGCAGCAGCCCGCGCCGTCCGGACGGTCTCCGTCGGAAGCCGCCGAGTAGCCGATTGACCGCACGCGTCCTTCGGCGCAAAGAGAGCGCCTCATGATCGGCGTTTTCGATTCCGGCCTCGGCGGTTTGACCGTGCTTGGCGCCTTGGCTCGGCGCTTTCCCGGCGTTTCCTTCGTCTATCTCGGCGATCATGCGCGCGTGCCCTACGGCGACCGCGCGTCCGATGAGATCGTCGACCTGACGAGAGCCGGCACGGAAGCGCTTTTCCGGCAAGGCTGCCGCCTCGTCGTGCTCGGGTGTAATACCGCGACCGCCGTCGCCGCGCGCCGCTTGCAGCAGGAATGGCTGCCCGCTACGTCGTGGAAGGCCGAGGGCCGCAACGTGCTCGGCATCGTGGCGCCCACCGTCGAAGCCGCAACCCAGACGCCCTGGGCCGTGACGTCTCCGCAGTATCCGCAAAAGTTTCTAACCGACCGCATCGCCGTGTTCGGCACCACGCGCACCATCGCGTCGGGCGTCTATGCGGAGGAGATCCGGAAGCGCTGCCCGAAAGTCACCGTCATTCAGCAGGTGGCGGCGGAGCTTGCGGGCGCCATCGAGCACGGCTCCGACGAAGTGGAATTGGATCGCCTCGTGAAGCGCGCCATCGACGGCGTGCTCGCGCAGTCGGACGGCGAGCCGCCGCATCGCGCCATTCTCGGCTGCACGCACTTTCCGCTGGTCGAGCACCTGTTTCGGCGGCACCTGCCGCCCGCGACGCGCATCCTCTCTCAGCCCGAGGTCGTGGCCGACAGCCTTGAAGACTATCTTTCGCGGCACGCTCGTTACACCGAAGGGGGCGAGCGGCACTCCGAACCCGTTCTGTTCACGACCGGCGCGCCCGACGCGATCACGGAGCGCGCACGCATTTTCTCGCAAGCGCCTGTCTCTTTCTCGCGCATCGAGATCTGACACCTCACGCGTTCAAATCCGAGCGCCCAAGGGTTACATGCGTACGCAAGACGAGACCATGATCGCTTCGGACCCTATCGGTCAGAAGCGTGAATCATTGGCCTCATCAAAGATATAGAGCGTCCGATCCGAGCCAATCGGATCGCACAACGCTCTAACGATGCACCATGGAGACTCGCGATGGCTGAAATCCCACCCGTCTGTGACTTCGGCTGGAAAGCGCCGGCGTTCGAACTCCCGGCGACGGACGGCAAGGTCTACACGCTCGACGAGATGAAAGGGCCGAACGGCACCCTCGTCATGTTCATCTGCAACCATTGCCCCTACGTGCAGGCGATCCTCGATCGTATCGTGCGCGATGCCCGCGAGCTGGCCCGCCTCGGCGTCGCCACCGTCGCGATCTCGTCGAACGACGCCGCGGCCTACCCGGAGGATAGCTTTCCGCTGATGGCGGAGGTGGCCGCGTCCCACGGTTTCCCGTTCCCCTATCTCTACGACGAGAGCCAGCAGGTGGCGCACGCCTATGGAGCGGTCTGCACGCCGGATTTCTTCGGCTTTAACCGTGATCTTGAGTTGCAGTATCGCGGGCGACTGGATTCGAGCGGCCGCGCGCCTGGACCCGTTTCCGCCCGCCGGGAGCTGTTCGAGGCGATGAAGGCGGTGGCGGAGACCGGCCGCGGCCCCGCCGATCAGGTGCCCTCCATGGGCTGCTCGATCAAGTGGCGGGAGGCCTGATCGGGTCATCCGGCGGCCTTAATGCCCTGGAAATCGGCCAAATCCGTTGACCGAGCATGGTCCCCACAGCTATAGACCTGCCACTGGACCGCTCGAAACTCTTGTTTCGGGCGGCAAATGTATTTGCGCTCGCGCGAGACCGCGCGGGTGCAGGCAGCCCGGGAGCGCCTCGGGAGACGCCGAGGTTGGAATCGGGCGAGCCGCGCAAATGGGACGGCCCCCAAAGAGAAGGATAGCGTTTAATGGCCAATACGAAGTCGGCAAAGAAGGCAGAGCGTCAGGCGACGCGCCGGACCGCAGTCAACAAGTCGCGCCGTTCCGCGATGCGCGGCACCGTCCGCAAGGTCGAGGAAGCCATCGCATCGGGCGATAAGGCCGCCGCTGCAGCAGCCCTGAAGGTGGCCGAGCCGTCTCTGGTGCGCACCGCTCAGAAGGGCGTTCTTCACCCGCGTACGGCAAGCCGCAAGGTATCGCGCCTCACGCAGCGCGTGAAGGCAATGGCCTGATCGCGGAGTTATCCGCGAGACTCTCGTGGAAACCGTCTGTCCGTTGGCGGAATGTGATCTGTTCGCCACAGGGAAGACCATCAGATGGAATCGTCCCACCATCGCCCGCGCATCTAAGTCGCGGATTCTTCGAGGGCGCACCGCGTCGCCCTCAAGTGGCGGCCCCGGGGAGAGACGATCCTCCCCCCACCCACACAAACAAAAAAGTAGCCATGCGGCGCTCGACACACGGGCGCCGCATTTCTTTTTCGCGCCCTCCTGGCCGCATGACGATTAGGCTTTCACCTCAAGGCGTTTGCCCACCGGTCCTGTGGATAGGACTCAAGTTTTCCACCTTGCACGCACACGCTGTCCTCGACTTGCGTCGGCGCTTCTCCACCCGTTCGCCAGCTTGCGAAGTGGTTACCAACCCGTTAAAAGAGACCTTGCCAGCGCGGCGGGACGATCATGGTAAAAAACCGAGTATCGCCACGCCCTGGATCGGGATTTGTTTGCGTAGCGTCATCCTGATTTCTTCAGTCCTTCAGTGGAGTGCAAGTATCCTGCTCAAATGCAGCGGGGTGCGCGTGCGTAATTCTGGGGGAATGCAGGAGTCTATTTGGTTTTGACTGTGCTGGCCGTTTGTCTTGGCCTCGGTCGGCGATACTGAAGAGTTGGAGTGAAGGGGTTGGCCGGAAACGTCGAAATCGAGGATGTCCCCGCCGATGCGGCATGGGAACGTCTTAAAACCGACGCCGGGTCTGCTCTGGTCGATGTTCGGACGCGTGCGGAATGGACGTTTGTCGGGCTGCCGGATCTTGAGACCGTAGGCAAGCAGGTGCTGGCCGTCGAGTGGCAGACGTTTCCCGATAGCCGGGTCGATCCGGACTTCGTCGGAAAGCTTGCCACGTTGCTCGGGCAAGTCGGGGTGGCGAAGGATGCGGAAATTTTTTTTCTGTGCCGGTCCGGAGCGCGCAGCGAGGCGGCAGCGGCGGCGATGGCTGAGGCAGGTTACACGCGCTGCCGAAATGTGGCGGATGGCTTCGAGGGGCCGTTAGGCCCCGACAGAAAACGAGGCGCCGTCGCGGGTTGGAAGGCGGCTGGGTTGCCCTGGCGACAGGGATAAGAAGAGCGAACTTTTTGAAGGATTTGGCGCCGTCCCGTTTGGGCGAACGGGGCGCGTCATGAGGCTTCTGTCTCGGCAAGAGGCAGAAATAACAAGTGCGGGGTACAAAGCAATGCAAGCGATCTCTAAAGCGGAGCTGTCTTTTCAGGCAACCGAACGGCCTCAGCGCGGGGCGTCGGGCGTGCGCGCCGATGCTACCGGTCTGGCCGACGCGGGCCAACTCCCGGTGACCGAGGGCACGGGAGCTGAAGGCAAGGGCGCGAAGGTGCGCGCAACGCTGCGTGCCCGCCTCGGCGACGACATCTATTCGAGCTGGTTCAACGCGCTTGAGTTCGACGGCTTCGACGGCAAGACCGTGAAGGTCTCTGTGCCGGTGAAGTTCCTGCGCAAATGGATTCAGTCGCACTACATGGACGAGCTGCTCATGTGCTGCAAATCCGAGTTCAAGACGGTCGAGCACGTCGACGTCTCGGTGCGTCAGCCGGGCGGCAGCGCGGCAGCCCGTGCGGCCCTCGCCGAAGCGCCCGCTCTGAAGCCGCGCGAGACGATTGCCGAGCCGCGCGCTCTTGGCGGTTTCGAGCCCGTACGTGCAAACCTTGCGCGCCCGGTCGCAGGCCGCACCAGTGTGGACGGCTTCGAAGGCTCGCCGCTCGATCCGCATCACACCTTCGACACGTTCGTTGTCGGCAGCTCGAACCGCATGGCCCACGCTGGCGCCATCCAGGTCGCGGAAACCGTGCTGACGGACAGCCCGGCGTTCAACCCGCTCTACCTTTATTCGTCGGTCGGTCTCGGAAAGACGCACCTTCTGCAGGCCATCGCCTGGGAAGTGAAGCGCCGCGCGGAGAATGCGCAGGTGCTCTATCTCACCGCCGAACGCTTCCGCTATCAGTTCGTCGAGGCGCTGCGCTCGCAGGACCCGTCCTCCTTCAAGGAGAAGTTCCGCGGCATCAACATTCTGCTGATCGACGACCTTGAGTTCATGCAGGGTGAGAAGACCGAGCAGGAGTTCGACCACATCATCAATGCGCTGCTCGACGGCGGCCGTCAGGTGGTGGTGGCGTCGGCGCGCCATCCTGCCCAAATCGAACGCCTCAACGAGCGGATGCGCTCGCGCCTCCAGCGCGGCCTCGTCGCGGAGATCGGCGGCTTCGACTACGAGCTTCGGATGCGCGTGGTCGAACAGCGCGTCGCCGAGAAGCGCTTGCTCGATCCCGCCTTCGAGCTGTCGCGCGAAGTCACCGAGATCCTTGCAAGCCGCCTGACCGAAAGCGGCCGTGAGCTCGAAGGTGCGGTCAACCGGCTGTACCTTACGTGGCAGCACATGCGCGCGCCCGTCACGCTCGACATCGCCGAGACGGTCGTCCGCGACCTGTTCCAGGGCGTCGAGCCGCGCCGCATCAAGATCGAGGACATCCTGCGGATCATCTCGCGCCACTTCGGCGTCTCGAAGGGCGATCTTCTCTCGCAGCGCCGTCACCGCTCGGTAGTGTGGCCGCGCCAGATCGGCATGTATCTGGCGAAGCAGCTCACCCATCGCTCGCTGCCGGAGATCGGCCGCCGCTTCGGCAACCGCGACCACACGACGGTGCTCCATGCGATCCGCAAGATCGAGGGCGTCATTGCCGGCGACGCGGGCCTGCGCGACGAGATCGACGATCTGAAGAAGCTCCTCAACGGCCATTAAAGCATTGAGAAAAAACAAAGTTTGAGCAGCGGGTGTGGCGGATCGAGGGAGATCGGCGCCACACCTAAGCGGGGCGGGAGCGGCGTCTTCGGATGCTGCTCCCGAAGTTTTCTGGGACGCCCCTGCCATAAACCGGCGTGGACATGAGATAATGTCCGTACGAATCAACCGGCCCCCTTGAAAAGGCGGCCTTGATCGGGTCAAGTTGTGCGTCGCACGCCAATTCTCCATCCATGACGGAAGCAGAGCCTCCTTCATCCCGCAGGGCGACCGGGGCCCGACGGCACGCTTTCGTCCCACCTGCGATTGCCGCCTCGCGGTGAGGCGGTTTTGGCAATGTTGAGGCAAGTCGAGGCTACTGATGCGTCTAGTGATCGAACGCGGTGAACTCCTGAGAGCGCTCGGGCATGTGACGAGCGTGGTAGAGCGGCGGACAACGATCCCCATTCTCTCCAACGTGCTGATCCGGGCGTCGGGTCAAACGCTGGAGCTCAAGGCCACCGACCTCGAACGCGAAGTGACCGAGGAGGTCAAGGCGGAGGTTGGCGCGGCTGGTGCCGTTACGGTGCCCGCGCACATCCTCCACGACATCGTTCGCAAGCTGCCTGAGGGCAGCCAGGTGGACATTCGCCGCGACGCCGAGAAAGAGCGCCTGACGCTGGCCGCCGGTCAGGCACGCTTCGCGCTCCAGACGCTCGGTCCCGAGGACTTCCCCGATCTCGCCGCGGGCGAGCTTGGGCATAGCTTTGCCGTCCTTGCCAAGGATTTGAAGCGGCTCATCGACAAGACGCGCTTTGCCATCTCCACCGAAGAGACGCGCTATTATTTGAACGGCATCTTCCTGCACATCGCCGACGCCGGAAACGGACCGACGCTGCGCGCTGTCGCAACCGATGGTCATCGCCTCGCGCAGGCGGAACTGACGCGTCCCGCGGGCGCGGAGGGGATGCCGGGCGTCATCATCCCGAGGAAGACGGTGCACGAGCTGCAGCGCCTGATCGAAGACAGCGCCGAGACGGTGAGCGTCGCGGTCTCGCCGGCCAAGGTGCGTTTCGAGATCGGCTCCGTCACGCTGACGTCGAAGCTGATAGATGGCACCTTCCCCGATTACGGCCGCGTCATCCCGCAGAACAACGACAAGGAGTTGCGCGTCGAGAACGCCGCGTTCATCAGCGCCGTCGATCGCGTGTCGACAATCGCGAGCGAGCGTGGCCGCGCCGTGAAGCTCAATCTCGCGAAAGACAAGCTCGTTCTCTCGGTCAACAACCCGGAAGGCGGCAGCGCGACCGAGGAACTGGCGGTCACCTATTCCGCCTCTCCGCTCGAAATCGGCTTCAACGCGAAGTATCTGCTCGACATCGCCGGCCAACTCGAAGGCGACGAAGCCCGTTTCCTCCTGGCCGATCCCGGCTCGCCGACCATGATCCGCGACGCCGAGGACGAAGCCGCGCTCTACGTTCTGATGCCGATGCGCGTGTAGGAGCCGGCCAGGCATTTCGGCGGATCTGGGCACCGGCCGTCCGTCCATGCGAAGCATGGCCCCGCCATGACGCCGGTGTGACGGTGGTGTTGCCGTCGGCCAGCAAAAAGACGTCATCCCGGCGGAGGCCGGGATCCAGACATGCCTCCGGGTTTCGCTATGCTCTCCGCTGATAAGAAGAGCTGGAGAAGATAGCCACAAGGCTCAACGCGAAAGAGATGCGCGCTTGGTCTCTGCCACGACACATGAAGCGTCTGCCGAGGAGCAAGCCGCTTCCCGCCTCTGGGTCGAGCGTCTCTCGCTGACGGGCTTTCGCACGTACGCGTCGGCGGCGCTGGAACTCGGACCTGAGCCCGTCGTGCTGACGGGCCCCAATGGCTCCGGAAAAACCAATGTGCTTGAAGCGGTGTCGCTGCTTGCGCCCGGACAGGGGCTGCGCCAAGCGCCGCTCGCCGACCTCGCGAAGACAGGCGGCGACGGAAGCTGGTCGGTCGCGGCGCGCGTGCACACCGCTGTCGGTCCCGTCACCATCGGCACCGGCCGCACCGCCACGGAACGCTACGACAACCGCCCCGCCGCGCGTCTCGTCCGCATCGACGGCGAGCCGAAGTCGGGCTCGGGCGCGCTCGCCGATTACGTCGAGATGGTCTGGATCACGCCCGCGACGGACGGCCTCTTCACCGGCCCCGCATCCGAACGCCGCCGCTTCCTCGACCGGCTCATCGTCTGTTTCGACACGGGCCACCGTACGCGCGCAAACCGTTTCGAACGCGCGATGGCGCAGCGCAATCGCCTCCTGTCCGACGGCGTGACGCGTAGCGCGGAACTTGACGGTTTCGAACTCGTCATGGCCGAGATGGGAATCGCCATGGCCGCGGCGCGCGCGGAGGCTGTGGCCGCGCTGGGAGCCGTCATTGCCGCGCGGCGCACGCGCGATCCCGAAAGCCCGTTTCCCTGGAGCGACGTCGCGCTCGAAGGGGCGGTGGATGCCGATCTCGCGACGCGCCCCGCCGTCGATGTGGAAGATGCCTACGCGCGCCGCCTGCGCGAGGTGCGCGAGCGCGACCGTGGAGCCGGGCGTGCGCTCGATGGTCCGCACAGAAGCGATCTGGCGGTGGCGCACGGACCGAAGCAGACGGCGGCGCGTCTGTGTTCGACCGGCGAGCAGAAGGCGCTCCTGATGGGGCTGTTGCTCGCCCACGCAGAACTCGTCACGGCGCGGCGCGACAGCGTGGCGCCGATGATGTTGCTCGACGAGGTGACGGCTCACCTCGACGGCGATCGCCGGGCCGCATTGTTCGAAGAGCTTTTGCGTCTCGGCACGCAAGCGTGGATGACGGGAACCGATCGCGACGCGTTTTCGAGCCTTGCGGGAAGAGCGCAGTTTTGGCGCGTATCGGACGGCTTTGTGACACGCGCCGGCTGAGGCGCGAGGCGTGCAATTCGGACTTGCCGCCGCACCCAAATAAAATACTGAAAAACAAGGTCAATTCGGCGCCGATCGAGGCGTTTAAAACGTGCTTTTTTGCACCTTTCGCGCGGACGCTGTGATAGACTTCGCGCCAACGAAATCAGAACCGTGCGACAGGGATCGAATGAGCGCTGAACCTGCCAAGAAACTGCCCCCGGCCGAGGACTATGGCGCCGACAGCATCAAGATGCTGAAGGGCCTCGAAGCCGTGCGCAAACGCCCCGGCATGTACATCGGCGACACCGACGATGGGTCCGGTCTTCATCACATGATCTACGAGGTGGTGGACAACGCCATCGACGAGGTTCTCGCCGGCCACGCGAATTCGTGTCAGGTGACGCTGAACCCGGACGGCTCGTGCACCGTGCGCGACGACGGCCGCGGCATCCCCACCGGCATCAAGCAGGACGACGATCACGATCCGAAGCGCTCGGCGACGCAGATCGTCTTCACCGAGCTGCACGCGGGCGGCAAGTTCGACCAGAACTCCTACAAGGTGTCGGGCGGTCTGCACGGCGTGGGCGTGTCGGTGGTCAATGCGCTCTCGACGTGGCTCAGGGCGCGCGTCTGGCGCGACGGCAAGGAACACGTGATCGAATTCCGCGACGGTGAGGCTGTCGCGCCGTTGAAGGTCGTGGGCGACGCCGGCGGCGAACGCGGCACGGAAGTCACCTTCCTGCCGAGTCCCCAGACCTTCACGATGGTGGAATTCGACTACGCAACGCTGGAGCACCGTCTGCGCGAGCTCGCGTTCCTCAACTCGGGCGCCAAGGTGGTGCTGACGGATGCGCGCCACGCCGACGTCAAGCGCGAGGAGTTCATGTACGAGGGCGGCACAGCGGCGTTCGTGCGCTTCCTCGATCGCTCGCGCCAGTCGCTCATCCCCGAGCCGATCATGGTTCGCGCCGAGAGGGATCGCGTGGGCGTCGAGGTCGCGCTGTCGTGGAACGACAGCTATCACGAGAACGTGCTGTGCTTCACCAACAACATCCCGCAGCGGGACGGCGGCACGCATCTCGCAGGCTTCCGCGCGGCGCTGACGCGTGTCATCAACAAGTACGCCGCCGATAGCGGAATCGCGAAAAAGGAGAAGGTGGATCTCTCGGGCGAGGATGCGCGCGAGGGGCTCACGTGCGTGCTGTCCGTCAAGGTGCCGGACCCGAAGTTCTCCAGCCAGACCAAGGACAAGCTCGTCTCGTCCGAGGTGAAGCCCGTTGTCGAAAGCGCGGTTTTCGAAGAGCTTCTGGCGTGGTTCGAAGAGCACCCGAAAGAGGCCAAGACCATCGTCGGCAAGATCGTCGAGGCGGCGCTCGCCCGCGAGGCGGCACGCAAGGCCCGCGAGCTGACACGGCGCAAGAGTGCGCTCGACGGAATGCGCCTGCCGGGTGGCCTCGCCGAATGCCAGGATCGCGATCCGACCAATACCGAACTTTTCATCGTCGAAGGCGACTCGGCCGGCGGCTCCGCAAAGCAAGGCCGCAAGCGCGAGTACCAGGCCGTGCTGCCGATCCGAGGTAAGATTCTCAATGTCGAGCGCGCACGCATCGACAAGATGCTCTCGTCCGAGCAGGTGACGAACATCATCGGCGCGCTCGGCACCGGCATCCGCGACGACTTCAATCTCTCGAAGCTGCGCTACCACAAGATCATCATCATGACGGACGCCGACGTGGACGGCGCACACATCCGCACGCTTCTGCTCACGTTCTTCTACCGGCAGATGCAGGAGCTGGTGGAGAACGGGCACGTCTACATCGCCCAGCCGCCGCTTTACAAAGTGCAGCGCGGCCGCAGCAGCGCCTACCTGAAGGACCAGCGCGCGCTGGAGGATTACCTGATCGATTCAGGCCTCGAAGATACGGTCCTGACCACCGGCGGCGCCGAGCGTGCCGGGCCGGACTTGCGCGACATCGTCGATCAGGCGCGCGGGATCGTCGGGCTCGTGGATCAGCTCCACTCGCGCTATTCGCGGTCCATGGTTGAGCAGGCCGCAATCGCAGGCGCTTTCGATCCGGCGCTCATCCAGTCGGCAGCCTCTGCGAACGCCGCGGCCGAAACCGTCGCCGCGCGCCTGAACGAGATCGCGGAAGAGACGGAAAAGGGCTGGTCGGGCACCTACGGCAACGATGGTTTCCTGTTCCGCCGCGAGGTCCGCGGCGTGACGGAGGCGCACGCCCTCGACCGCGCCTTGCTCGCATCCCTGGATGCGCGCCGGCTCAACGAAAAGCGTGCGCACCTGGCGGAAGTTTATGGGCAAGGCACGAAGCTGCGCCGCAAGACCGAGACGCTGGATATCAGCGGCCCGCGCGCGCTGCTCGACGCGATTTACGAAGCCGGCCGCAAAGGCTTGTCGTTGCAGCGCTACAAAGGCCTCGGCGAGATGAACCCCGACCAGCTTTGGGAAACGACGCTCGACCGCGATGCGCGCACGCTTTTGCAGGTCAAGATCGGCGACGTCACGGAAGTGGACGAGATCTTCTCGAAGCTGATGGGCGATGTCGTCGAGCCGCGCCGCGAATTCATCCAGGAGAACGCGCTCAGCGTCGCCAACCTGGACGTCTAACGGCCAGAATAGCCGAGAAATAGCCGCCCGCGGGTTTTCGGCGTTGGATCGGATCGCATGTAGCCGATCCGATGCTGCCCGGCGGCATGAGGCGAACGCGCTCGGAAAACGTCGGCGTATTACGCTGCGACTTGGCCCGGCGCCATCGCCACGATCTCGTCCGTCCAGACTTTGAACGTCGTGAGGGTATGCTGGCCGAACGAGTGTACGAGGGGAACGTCCGTCGCGTCGCGGCCGTAGGCGACGGGGATACGCCCGATGCGCGGTCTGTTGTGGCGCGCATCGAAGGCACACCATCGCCCGCCGAGATAGACCTCGCACCACGCACTGAAATCCATGGGCGCGGGATCCTTCGGCACGCCGATATCGCCCAGATAGCCGTTGACGTAGCGCGCCGGAATGTTGAGTGCACGGCAAAGCGCGATCGTGAGATGCGCAAAATCGCGGCACACGCCCACGCGTTCTTCGTAGGCTTCGGCCGCGGTTCGCGTATCGCGCGCGTGGTGATAGCCGAACGCGATCCGCCGATGCACGAAGTCGACGATGGCCTCTACCCGCTGCCATCCCGGTGTCATGGTGCCGAAGTGCGCCCAGGCGATCTCGCTCATGCGGTCGGTCTCGCAGTAGCGGCTGCCGAGCAGATAGACGAGGACATCGTCAGGCAATTCTGCAACCGGGATTTCGCGAAGCGAGGGGTCCACGAGGTCGGGGACGCCCGAATCCTGGATCGTGCCGCCCAGCGTGATGGAGAATTCTCCGGCAGGCGCAATCATGCGCCGGCACACGTTGCCGAACTGATCGCGGTATATCGAGACGGGCACGTCCGGCGTTGTGCCGAAAGCGCTTTCGTCGATCACGTCGGGGCGGCGGTGGTCCCGTATGTCGAGCAGCGTGATAAGAGATGTGGGCTGGGGCACGGTGATTGCGATTCCGAACCCATACTTGATAAGCATGCGCGATAGACCTCTGTTGGGGCCTAAGCGTAACGCTGTTAAGTGAGGGGCCGTTCCATCGGCGCACCGGCCGTGTGGTTTGAATCACGTACGGATGCCGCGCCACGGCTTGGCAGGTCACCGGAGAACCCGTCACTCATGACGTCCATGTCACTGCCAGAGCCGCCGCGCCCGTTCGATGCCATCATGCTGGACGTCGGTGAGGGGCATTGGATTTACGTGGAGGAGGTCGGCCGGAAAGGCGGCATTCCCGCGCTCTTTCTGCATGGCGGGCCGGGCAGCGGCGCCCAGCACGCGCACCGGCGTCTGTTCGACGGCGACCGCTTTCACGCCGTTCTCTTCGACCAGCGCGGCGCGGGCCGAAGCCATCCGTATCTGGAAACCCGCGCCAACACCACGCAGCACCTCGTGGCCGACATCGAGCGCATCCGCACGCACATGGGCTTCGAAAAGATGCTGGTCGTCGGCGGATCGTGGGGCTCGACGCTCGCGCTCGCCTATGCCGAGGCCCACCCCGAGCGGGTGTCGGCCCTCGTGCTGCGTGCGGTCTTCCTCGGCACGGACGCCGAAGTGGAGTGGGCGTTTCGCCGTGGCCCGGCCGAGTTGCGACCCGATCTCTATGCGAGCTTCCTAGCCCCGCTGCCGGAAGCTGAGCGCGCCGATCCGATTGCGGCCTACGTCGCGCGCCTCACCGATACAGACCCGACCGTGCGCGATCCCGCGGCCCATCGATGGAATCGCTTCGAGCGCATCATGTCGGAGTTCGCGCCGGGAGAAACCGTTCTTGCAGACGATATGCCGCGAACCGGACGACTGCCGCCGACCCCGATCATGGAAGCGCACTACATCGCCAACCATTTCTTTCTCGCGCCGGATCAGCTTTTGAACGGCGCCGGGCGGCTCGCCGGAATTCCCGGTGTGATCGTGCAAGGCCGCTACGACCTGCTCTGTCCGCCGCGCGCCGCCTATGAACTGGCCAGGCGGTGGCCGTCGGCGCGGCTCGAAATCGTACCGTCGGCGGGGCACGCGATGACGGAACCGGGCGTGTTCGAGGCGATGAAGCGCGCCGTCGACAGCCTTGCGGGAATGGCGTAAGCCACGCGAGCCATGTCCGTCACCGTCACAGCATTCTACAAGTTCGTTGCAATTTCCGACCCGCCCGCGCTCCGCGAGCGGTTGCTGGATCTTGCGCGTGCGGAAGAGATCACGGGCACGATCCTCGTCGCGCCGGAAGGCATCAACGGCACCGTTGCTGGATCGGATGGGGGCATTCGCAATCTTCTCGCGAACCTCCGATCCGATCCTCGCTTCGCCGATCTCGTGAGCAAGGAATCCTACGTCGATGCTCCGCCGTTCGGACGCCTCAAGGTGAGGCTCAAGCGCGAGATCGTAACCTTGCGGCGCCCCGAGGCCGACCCGACGAAGCAAGTCGGAACGTATGTGAAGCCGGAGGACTGGAACGCGCTGATCGCCGATCCTGACGTGCTCGTCCTCGATACGAGGAACGCCTACGAGGTCGCCATCGGCACCTTCAAGGATGCGGTCGATCCCGAGACGCGCACGTTTGGCGAGTTTCCGGAATTCGTCGCCGCCAATCTCGACCCCGAGAAGCACACCCGCGTCGCCATGTTCTGCACAGGCGGCATTCGCTGCGAGAAAGCATCCGCCTATCTGCTGTCGCAGGGCTTTCCCGAGGTCTATCACCTCGAAGGCGGCATTCTCAAATACCTGGAGACCGTGCCGCCTGAGGAAAGCCTGTGGCGGGGCGAGTGCTTCGTGTTCGATGAGCGCGTCGCGCTTGAGCATGGCGTAACGCCTGGCTCGCACGTGATGTGCCGGGCCTGCGGTGCGCCTGTCGCAGCGGACGAGGAAGAGCGCCACAGTGCCCAGTGCCCGAAGATGCACGCGGCGGCGAGATAGACCGCTCCGATCCTGCGGGCGTCTCGCGGTCAGGCGGGGGACAGACGCCGTCCGATCCACACGCCGATGATGAGCCCCACCAGGCCGCCAGCCGGACCATAGCCGAAGGCCGCCATGAGGTCGCGCTGACCTTCGAAGTTCGAAAGCCCGAGCTGTTCGCCAAACATGACGACAGCGGCGGCGGTCGCAATCCAGCCGGCGAGCAGGCCGACGATGCCGCCGATGGCGATGACGATGAATGATTTCATGGATTGGTCCAGCGCGAGAACGGCATGAGGCAGACGCAAGTTGCGTCAACTTAGCCGCGTTGCCGCGCCGAACGCCAGAAGAAGACGATCATTTCTCAGAGTTTGTCGTACCGAGGGGGAGATCCCATACCTTGGCCGTGCCGTCGAACGAGGCGGTGATCACCTGCCGTCCGTCGGGGCTGAACTCGGCTGCCTCGACAGCCTTGCCATGTTCCGCGAGCCAGGCAATCGACGCGCCCGTCGTGCTGTCCCACAGCCTCGCGCTGCTGTCGTGGCACGAGATGAGGACGAGCGTGCCATCCGCGCTGAACATTGCCGTCGAGAGGTTGCGCCGGTGCTTGCCGTCGAGCGTCAGGAGTTTCTCGCCGGTCTCGGCGTCCCAGACGTTCGCGATGCGATCGGCGCCGCCCGTGATCACGCGCCGGTCATCGGGGCTGAACTCGCCGCGCAGCACGGCGCGCGTATGCCCGCCTGCGAAGGCGCGGATTTGCTCGCCTGTCTTCGTGTCCCAGATGCGTCCCGTCTTGTCGGAGGACGTGGTGAAGATGCGGGCGCCATCGCTGTTGAACGTTGCGGAGCTGACGAGGCTCGTGTGTCCGTTGAGTGTCAGGACCGGCTTCCCCGTCGCCGCGTCCCAGATCCGCGCCGTCTTGTCGGCCGACGCCGTGACGAGCAACCTCGAGTCGGGGCTGAATGCCGCCCATGTCATGTAGCCCTCGTGGCCCGCGAGATCCGCGATGAGCTGCCCAGTCTTGCCGTCCCAGAGCTTGCCGGTGTTCGCGTGCGGCACCGTGACGACGCGTGCGCCATCGGGGCTGAACTCGGCCTGTTCGAGCATCTGCTCGTGCCCCCCGAGCACGGCGATTTCGCGGCCCGTCTTGGCATCCCAAAGCCGCGCCGTCATATCGCGCGAGGCCGTGACGACGAGGCTCGCATCGGCGTTGAAGGCCGCATGACGCACGCCTTCCTCGTGGCCCGTGAGCGTCAGCAGGAGATCGCCCGACTTGGCGTCCCACACCCGTGCGGTGCGATCGGCGGAGGCAGTCAGAATGCGGCTGCCGTTCGGGCTGAAGGTGGCGGACCAGACGTCGGCCGTGTGCCCTTTAAGCGTAAGCGACGATGCAAGCTTCGGGGTGGCCTCCTCGGCGGATGGCGCGGTTGCGCCGAGCGCGAGCAACAGCGAAAAGGCGACCGCAGCACTGGCGATGCCGCGCGCGTGTTGGGCCATGGGGCGCGCCTCCGAATTATGTTTTGTTATATCGTCAGTATTGATCCGCCCAGGCACGGCTCGCAAGAACATTCGGCAGCACGCGCGCAGCCGATTGCATGGCGAATGGGAAAATCTCCCGGCAAGCGCCAAGAATTCGGCCCGCGTGTTCGCGGCCGTTACAGGATGAACTTGGAAAGATCCGTATTCTTCGCAAGCTCGCCGACGCGGGACGTCACGTAAGCCGCGTCGATGGTCGACGTCTCTCCATTCCGATCGGAGGCCTCGAACGAAATCTCGTCGAGCACGCGCTCCATCACGGTTTGAAGCCGCCGTGCGCCGATGTTCTCGACCGTCGAGTTGACGAGCACGGCCGCGTCCGCGAGCGCATCGATGGCGTCTTCGGTGAACACGAGACTGAGGCCTTCCGTTGCCATCAGCGCAATGTACTGCTTGATCAGGCTTGCCTCGGGCTCGGTCAGGATGCGGCGGAAGTCCTCGCGCGACAGCGCCTTCAGCTCGACGCGGATCGGAAGCCGCCCTTGCAGCTCGGGAAGCAGGTCGGCAGGCTTCGCCACATGGAACGCGCCCGACGCGATGAACAGCACGTGATCGGTCTTCACCGGCCCGTACTTGGTGGAGACGCTCGTGCCCTCGATCAGCGGCAGCAGATCGCGCTGCACGCCTTCGCGCGAGACTTCGGCACCCGAGCGCCCGCCTTCGCCGCGCGAGCAGATCTTGTCGATCTCGTCGAGGAACACGATGCCGTTGTTCTCGACGGCGCGGATGGCCTCGCTCGTGATCTGGTCATTGTCGATCAGCTTGTCGCTCTCTTCGGCGATAAGCAGCGGATAGCTGTCCTTGACGGTCACGCGCCGCGGCTTCGTGCGCCCGCCCATCATCTTGCCGAAGATGTCGCCAAGGTTGACGGCGCCCATCGAGGCGCCGGGCATTCCCGGGATGTCGAGCATGGGCATTCCGCCGCCCGTATCCGTCACCTGGATTTCGATGATCTTGTCGTTGAGCTCGTTCGCACGCAGCCGCTTACGGAAGGAATCGCGCGTGGCGGGCTGCGCGCCCGGCCCGACGAGCGCGTCGAGCACGCGCTCCTCCGCGTTCTTCTCTGCCTGCGCGAGCACCTCGCGGCGCTTCGTATCGCGCACGAGCCCGAGCCCCACCTCCACGAGATCGCGGATGATGCTCTCCACGTCGCGGCCCACGTAGCCCACTTCCGTGAACTTCGTCGCCTCGACTTTAAGGAACGGCGCCCCCGCGAGCTTGGCGAGGCGGCGCGCGATCTCGGTTTTGCCGACGCCGGTGGGCCCGATCATCAGGATGTTCTTCGGCAAAACCTCGTCTTTCAGAGGTCCTTCGATCTGCTGGCGGCGCCAGCGGTTCCGGAGCGCGATGGCGACGGCGCGTTTGGCGTCGCCCTGACCGACGATGTAGCGGTCGAGCTCGGAGACGATTTCGCGCGGCGAGAAAGTGGTCATGTGGGATCCGTCAGATGAAGCCGGTCAATGTGCCGGAGGGATGGACTGCTTAAGCGCGCCGAGCGGCAGAAGCGGAATCAGAGCGCGCCGGATCGTCCGCCAGCCGGCAGAAAGTCCGAGCACGATGACGGCGAGAGCCAGCAACGTGAGCGACGAGCCGAAACTGGTCTCGACATTCTCGTTCAAGAGGTAGCCGAGCGCGACGCCCGCATAGAGAAGTCCCGAAACGAGAAGGGCGCGCCGGTCGATGACGATGGCGACAAGACCGAGCACCGCATAAATGCCGAGCACGGCAACCGCCTGCGCGACGTTCATGCCTTCCGGCGCGCCGATGAGGAGAGGGATCGTCCCGTGCACGATCATCGGCGCGGCGACGAGATGCAGCCAGAACGCGATGTCGCTCCGGCGCGTCTCGCGGGTGATGTCGGTTGCATCGATGCGCAACGCGACAACGAAAATCGCAAGCCCGAGCAGGGCGAAGAGCAGGTACCAGGCGTGGTCGACCATCAAGCTTGCGGTGTAGACAAGAGCGAAGGAGAGCCCCACGGCGCCAATCGCCCAGTTCACCGGCACGCCGAAGCGCCGTTCGTGCAGCACGGCGCCGAGCACGACCGCGAGGGCGGATGCAATGGGTGCGAACTCGGACGAGATCAGATGTCCGAGTTCGCCGCCGCCGAAGGCGGAACCGAGCGCCAGCATCAGGGCCAGCGCGATGGACGGCAGCGCGAGCCGCATTTTCCGTGCGAAAAACTCGGACAGGCCCCACGCCGCCGCGACGCAGAACACCCCGAATCCCGGTTCGAAATGGAACGCTCTGGAAAGCGTGAAAAGGCCGCTCACCAGAAGCGCGATGCCGATGGTGACGAACACGTCGTTGAAGCCGCCGATCAGCCGGAAGCGCTCGTCGTCCGGATTGGCGTGATCGCGTGCGTTGTTCGCGTCTGCATCGCCGCCCTTCGCCAGCGTGCGAAGCCGCTCGGCTTGGTCCGCCGTGAGGATGCCCTGCGCCACCGCCAGGTCGAGGTGCTCGTTCCGGATCATGCTGGTTCCGCGCTTTTTTCGGCTACGACCGTTCCGCCGCCCGGCTATTTCGAAGACGGCAGGCTTTCGACGACGAGATTGCTGTTCGTATAGACGCAGATCTCGCCCGCGATGCCCATCGCGCGCCGCGCAATGGCTTCCGCATCGAGCGGCTGATCCAGGAGCGCCCGCGCCGCGGCCAGCGCGTACATGCCGCCCGAGCCGATGCCCATGACGTCGTCCTTGGGTTCGAGCACGTCGCCCGTGCCGGTGAGCACGAGCGTCACATCCGCATCCGCCACGATCATCATCGCTTCGAGGCGGCGGAGAAAACGGTCGGTGCGCCAATCCTTCGCAAGTTCGACGGCGGCCCGCATCAACTGGCCGGGATACTGTTCGAGCTTCGCTTCCAGGCGCTCGAACAAGGTGAACGCGTCCGCGGTTGCACCGGCAAAACCGGCAATCACGCCGCCCTTGCCAAGCTGTCGCACCTTGCGCGCGTTGGACTTGATGATGGTCGCGCCAAGGCTCACCTGTCCGTCGCCCGCGATCACCACCCGCCCATCCTTCCGGACTGTGAGGATGGTGGTGGCGTGCCACGAGGCGCCGTCGGCGGTGTTCTGCGGAATTTGAGACATTTTACCTTGAATTCCAGGGAGGGACGCCAGCCTTAAGCGCGTGTTTGCCGCCATGGGTGATACTGGGGCTCTACTGGCCCCAGACCCTCGAAGCTGATAGACGCTTGGGTTCTCCAAGGCAATAATGGCGCGGCGAGGATCCCCCGTGAAGCGGCAAGCGACGATCACACGCAGGACCAAGGAAACGCAGATCTCGGCCACCGTCGATCTCGACGGCACCGGCAGCTACGAGATCTCGACCGGCGTTGGCTTTCTCGATCACATGCTGGAGCAGCTTGCGCGCCATGCGCTGATCGACATCAAGCTCGAAGCCAAGGGCGACCTGCATATCGATTTCCATCACACCACCGAGGACACGGGCATCGTGCTCGGCCAGGCGGTGGCCAAGGCGCTCGGCGACAAGCAGGGCATCACGCGCTATGCGGACGTGCACCTCGCGATGGACGAAGCGTTAACGCGCGTCGCGATTGACGTCTCCGGCCGTCCGTTCCTGGTCTGGCAGGTGAACTTCTCGCAGCCGAAGGTCGGCGAGATGGACACAGAGCTGTTCCGCGAATGGTTCCAGGCGTTCGCCCAGAACGCGGGCATCACGCTGCACGTCGCCACGCTTTACGGCGACAATAACCATCACATCGCCGAGACGTGCTTCAAGGGCCTCGCCCGCGCATTGCGCGCCGCGATCACCGCAGATCCGCGCCAGGCCGGCCGTGTTCCCTCCACGAAAGGAATGCTCGCCTGATGATCCGGATTTGGCCCTTTGGTTCCGCGTCGGGCTCGAAAACGTTCTCGGTCTACGAGCCGGAGGACAACGCCGGCCTGCCGCTGGAGCGCGCCGAGCGCCTCGTATTCGTGGCGGACGGCTTCTCCTGGCGCGCGCTGTTCTTCGGTCCGCTCTATCTCGCGGTGAAGCGCGAATGGATCGGACTTCTGATGTACGTCGTCGCAGCCGTCGCCCTCGTTCACGCGTTGCAGACCTTGGACACCGGAAGCCAATGGATCACGTGGGGCTTTATTCTGCTCAACGTGATCACCGGCTTCGAAGCGGCGAGCGTGCAGCGCGCCTCGCTCGTTCGCGCCGGCTGGAAAGAACTCGGCAGCGTCGGCGGCGGCAACGTCGAGGAAGCCGAACGCCGCTTCTTCGGCGCGTGGCTGCCGACGCTGAACGCGGAGAAACCCGCCGAAGCGCCGTTGTTCCCGTGGGCGTCGCCGCCAACTGCCGCGTCCATGTCTTCGCATCCCGATGCCGTCTCGCGCGCCGAGACGCTACTTCGTCGCCTGTCTTCGCGGTTGACCCGCAAATCCCCGATCGGAAACTGACCCCTCCATGCAGCGTGTTGTCATCATCGATTACGGCTCCGGGAACCTGCACTCGGCAGCGAAAGCCTTCGAACGCGCTTCACGTGAATCGGGAGCGGATGCCCAGATCGTCGTCAGCGCCCGCGCCGAGGATGTGAGGAGCGCGGATCGCGTCGTGCTGCCGGGCGTCGGCGCGTTTGCCGATTGCCGCCGCGGGCTCGAAGCTGTGCCGGGTATGCACGACGCGCTCGAAGAGGCCGTGCACGCACGTGGCCGCCCCTTCCTCGGCATCTGCGTCGGCATGCAGCTTCTCGCGAGCCGCGGCCTCGAATTCGAAACCACACCGGGCCTGGGCTGGATCGCGGGCGAGGTGCGCGCGATTGAGCCATCCGACCCTACGTTGAAGATTCCCCACATGGGCTGGAACACGTTGGACGTGAAAAGCCCCCACCCGCTGCTCGATGGCATCCCGACCGGCGCAAAGGGGCTGCACGCCTATTTCGTGCACTCGTACCATTACGTCCCGGAGGACAGGAGCGCGGTTGTCGCCGAAACGAACTACGGCGGCCCCGTCACCGCGATGATCGCGAAAGACAACGTGGCAGGCACGCAATTCCACCCCGAAAAGAGCCAGGCCCTCGGCCTCGCCCTCATCGCCAACTTCCTGAGGTGGAAGCCGTAGAGACCACCATGGAACGCCGGGCTGCCCGACGAAGGCGGCCGGCGTTACGGAGCTTTCGAAGAAGGGAATTTGCAGCGCTCTTAGATGCTGCATACCATTGCGCGCCGTAATGCCATTCAGGATCAGCATTCACTGTGCGGGCATCTGATACTGTGTATACTCGAAGCTCGTCGTCCGTTGCCATGACGCTCGTCAACATCGCTTCAACCGATTCCGCAGAATACGGCGTAATAATCCGATATTCGCTCTCGTCGGTGTGCGCATAGTGCGACGCAAGATTGTGGATCACTTCAGCAATGACCGCGTAGTTTTCGCTCCCGCGAAGAGTGTACGAAACGACAAGGTTGGCCATGACCAATTCCTTCCTCAGATCGCGACTCGATTGAGAACAAATAGAGATCAAAAACTTTCCCACGTCTAGTGCAATGCGCTGGTTATTTAACAATGGGGGTGTGGACGCCGGGTGGCGCGGCATCTATGAGCAGGCATTGTCCAAGGCGGGGCCAGTATGACAACCACCACCGACGCGCAAGCGCGCCTCTACGAAATCGTCCGCACGAAGTCGTTCGTGAAGGGCCACGTGGTGCTCGCCTCCGGCAAGGAGAGCGACCACTACTTCGACATGAAGCCCACCATGTTCGATCCCGAAGGCGCGGAGCTTCTGGCCGAACTCATTTATGCACGCATCGCCGAGACCGACGCCGACATCGTGGGCGGCCTCGAAATGGGCGCCGTGCCGCTGATCACTCCGGTCTCGATCGTCGGTCGCCGCGAAGGCCGCGCGCTCCCCGGCTTCTTCGTTCGCAAGACGGTGAAGGATCACGGCACGAAAAAGCTGATCGACGGCCTCTCCGACGTCTCCGGCAAGCGCGTTGCCATCGTGGAAGACGTGACGACGACCGGCGGCTCCGCAATGAAGGCCGTCGAAGCGCTCAAGGCAGCGGGCGCGGACATCGTGCTCGTGATCTCGATCCTGGATCGCGAGGAAGGCGCGTCGAAACTTTACGCCGACGCGGGCATCCCCTTCGCCTCCCTATTCAAAGCCAGCGATTTCCTCGACCGCTAGACCATGATCGCTTCGGACCCTATCAGTCCGAAGCGTGAATCATCGGTTTCATCAAAACGCTCTAGCTGCCGCTCTTCCCCTGCGCGTCCAGCTTACGGAACCGCTCGACGCCCTCGCTGTCGCCGAGATCGTCGAGATCGAAGACGCGGCGCATCTCGATCTCCCCGTCAGCCCCGTAGTAGGGGTTCGGAAAGCGCTTGAACCAGTCGAGCGCCTCGTCCGGCGTTGCGACCTCGATGATCGTGTAGCCCGCGATCAATTCCTTGGATTCCGCGAACGGTCCGTCGGTGACGACGCGCTTGCCGCCCTCGTACTTCTGCCGCCAGCCGTGCGACGTGGCCATAAGCCCGTTGGCGTTCACGAGCGCGCCAGCCTTCGCCAGTTCCTCGTGGTAATCGACCATTTCGCTGATCGCGTCCGCGGTCGGCATGACGCCTGCTTCGCTGTCCGCCGTCGCCTTGATCAGGATCATGTAACGCATGGGCTGTCCTCCGCTCCGTGCCTGCGCGGTTGCCGTGGGGCTCCGCATGACGGAACGACGAGCCGCCGCGGCTGGCTCCGACATTTTTCTTAGCCCGCCGCTTCGGACAAGAAAAAAGGGAGGCCAAAAGCCTCCCTTCCGGGCGAGCGGAGCGGGGTTGGGGGGGCGGGGAGAGATGGGGAAACCCCGCGCCACTCGCCAAATTCTGAGATCATGACGCCTTCGCAAACGGCAGCTCCGGCTCGTCCGGCGCGCCGGGGGCGGGAGGCGGGAAGGCGATGATGTTGCTGTCGCCACCGGCCTCGACGCCGGCCTGGCGCTGCTTGAACCAGCGGATCGAGGTGTTCGTCAGCACGGCCTCGTCCTTCACGCGCTGGATCAGGAGGCCGTCCTCGGCTTCGAGGATGCGCATCATCTTCGCTTCGATCGCTTCCTCGCTCTCCTCCGAACGCACGTACCAGGTCTGTTCCAGGGGGCGGGCCCAGCTCTGGCCGGCAGCCATGATCGCCTGGGCGACGACGTGCTTGATGAGGTGGGGCTTCGCGAGATCGTAAGAGATGAGGTAGGTGCGCATGAGGGGCTCTCCGTGGGCAAGGAGCAGTGTGGGGGACGCGGTGAGAACGTAGAGAGAACGTGTCATGAGTCGCTGTGGGCGTCTAGAGTCCGTTCGAATTTTGTTCTCATCGCGGTGCGGCTATGGAGAGACAGTGGCGAACGGAGCGCGCATGACGAACATGTCCGCAACACACCGAACATGGATAATCGCGGCGACGTCAAAGCGCTAACCGGATTTTCTCAATCGAACATATGAAGCTGATCGGGATGAGGTGTGCGTGAAACGCGCACATGCGGCCCGGCATCGATGCGGTCGACGAGGGAAGGAAAGCGCGCAGCGAAGGCTTCGAGCGCCTTGTCGCGGCTTCCCGCGAATCTGTCCTCTTGCCAGATTTCGTAGAGCCGCCGCGCGTCGCAGCCATAGCGCCGGACGAGATCGACACGCCGGACACGCAGCCAGCGGGCGATCCAGATCTCGATCGCATGATCCTCCGTGAGAGGCGCGGCGGCCCCGGGCTGCGGCGATAACGCGTGAAAAACGGCTGGCATATGTGAACACACGGACTTGACGCTTGGCGACAAACTCTATTGATCGGGCAATATCATAGCAAACATATGGCGGAACGAGCCGCCCCGCGAAGGCAAGAACGAGGGGGCCTAGTGTGATTTTATTTCCGGCCATCGACCTGAAGGATGGCAAGTGCGTCCGCCTCAAGCTCGGCGAAATGAGCGAGGCGACGGTCTTCAACGACGACCCGGTGGACCAGGCCCAGACCTTCGAGCGCCAGGGCTTCAAATATCTCCACATCGTCGATTTGAACGGCGCCTTTGCGGGCCGCCCCGTGAACGCCGACGCGGTGAGCGCGATTCTGAAGGCCACCACGATGCCCGTGCAGCTCGGCGGCGGTATCCGCGATCTCGCAACCGTTGAGACGTGGCTCGCGCGCGGCATTCGCCGCGTCATTCTTGGCACGGCCGCCGTGCGCGATCCGGACCTCGTCCGCGAAGCCTGCAAGAGCTTTCCCGGCCGCGTCGCCGTCGGCATCGATGCGCGCGGCGGCAAAGTCGCCGTCGAAGGCTGGGCCGAAACGTCGGAACTGACGGCCATCGATCTGGCGCGCCGCTTCGAGGACGCGGGCGTGGCGGCGATCGTCTACACCGACATCGACCGCGACGGCGTGCTGACCGGCCTCAACCTGCCCGCAACGGCCGAACTCGCGCGCGCCGTCTCGATCCCGGTCGTGGCCTCGGGCGGCCTTGCGTCCATCGAGGATGTGAAGGCGCTGCTGACGCCGGAGTACAGCATTCTGGAGGGCGCGATCACGGGCCGCGCGCTCTACGACGGACGCATCGACCCCAAGGAAGCGTTGGAACTGCTCGCGGCGGCGTGATGCACTGGCGCGCTAGTCGCCGCCTCCTCCGCCGCCATCGCTGCCTCCCCCGCTGTCGGAGCAATCCGAACGCGTGGACGAATCCGAATTCTTGGAGCGCGACGTCGTATCTGCGCCACCCCAGTGGGGCGCGTAACTCTGGTCGTGGTTTGTGGGATGCTGTCCGCCGCGATGCCTCGAAGTCCTGCGCCGTCGGATGACGAGGGTCGCAAGCACGGACAGCGCGCACGCCGCGGCCAAAAGAACCATCCAGTCGCTCGAAGCGGTAACGAACATACTGCACCCTCATATCCTTGTGGCGGGTACGGAGACTATGATACCGGGAGCGCGAAAATAAGATGCCCGCTTCCGTCGGGACATGAGCAGAGACACCATGCTGAAAACTCGCATCATCCCCTGCCTTGACGTGAAAGACGGTCGCGTCGTCAAAGGCGTGAACTTCGTGGATCTGGTGGATGCGGGCGATCCCGTGGAGGCCGCCGCGGCCTATGATGCGGCGGGCGCGGACGAACTCTGCTTTCTCGACATCACGGCGTCGCACGAAGCGCGCGACGTGATCTTCGACGTGGTGGAACGCACGGCCGAGCGCTGCTTCATGCCGCTGACGGTCGGCGGCGGCGTGCGTACCGTGGACGACATCCGAAAACTTCTCGAAGCCGGTGCCGACAAGGTCTCGATCAACACGGCGGCCGTGTTCAACCGCGAGTTCGTGCGCGAAGCGTCCGAGAAGTTCGGCGCGCAGTGCATCGTCGTCGCCATCGACGCCAAGCGCGTGTCGGCGGAAGGCGAGCCGCCGCGCTGGGAGATCTTCACGCACGGCGGACGCAAGCCCACCGGCATCGACGTGATTGACTATGCGAAAGAGGTCGTCGCGCTCGGCGCGGGCGAAATCCTTCTCACGTCCATGGACCGCGACGGCACCAAGGCCGGTTTCGACATCGCGTTGACTCGAGCTGTTTCTGATGCGGTTCCTGTGCCTGTCATCGCGTCGGGCGGTGTTGGAAATCTCGACCACTTGGTGGACGGCGTCCGCGACGGCCATGCGAGCGCGGTGCTCGCCGCGTCCATCTTCCACTTCGGCACCTACACCATCGGCGAAGCGAAGAAGCACATGGCCGACGCCGGCATCGCCGTCCGCCTCGACCGCCCTGTGGCCTGACACGACGACCACCTGTCATCCCGGCCAAGTGGAGCGTCATGCCGGAGGCATGCTTCCAGCATGACGGAACGCAGAGCCGGGACCTAGGAAAAGCTTCTATCGCGAAATATCGCGTCTTCGACGAGCATTGCGCTGGGTCCAGGATAGGGCTTCGGGTCGTGCTGAAAGCGCGGAAGCATAGACGCGCCTCCGCCTTTCCGGGATGACAGCGGGAGCGGGGCCTCTGGCCGTTTCACCCCGGCGTCTTGTCCGGATATCGGCAGAGATCGCGGATCAGGCATCGGGGGCATTCGGGCTTGCGCGCCTTGCACACATAACGCCCGTGCAGGATGAGCCAGTGATGCGCGAACACGCCGTACTCCTGCGGGATTTTCGCGAGTAGATCCTCTTCCACCTTGAGCGGTGTCTTGCCGTCCGAAAGCCCGATGCGGTTCGAGACGCGCAGCACGTGCGTATCGACAGCCATCGTCGGCGCGCCGAATGCGACGTTCATGACCACGTTCGCCGTCTTGCGCCCGACGCCCGGAAGCGTTTCGAGCGCGTCGCGATCCTGCGGCACTTCGCTGGCGAATTCGCGGATCAGCCGCTCGCTGAGCAGAATGACGTTTTTCGCCTTCGCGCGGAAAAGCCCGATGGTTCGGATGTGCTCGCGCACGACGTCCTCGCCGAGTGCGACCATCTTCTCCGGCGTATCGGCTTTCTGGAACAGGGCGCGCGTCGCCTTGTTGACGCCTGCGTCCGTCGCCTGCGCGGACAGCACCACGGCGACGAGCAGCGTGTAAGGGTTCGAATGCTCGAGCTCGCCCTTGGGTTCTGGATCGGCCGCCTGAAACCGCCGAAAGACCTCCGCGACCTCAGCCGGCGTAAGTCCGCGATTTCGCCCCCGCCCCTTGGCGGCTCCAGGCTTTTTGCGCGGCGGGTTTGCGGAGGAGGAACGGGGTGCGGTGCTCATGCGCTTTGACAATTCTGACCCTGAAAGTAGGATAACCCGACTCTACGAGTAGGCTAACCGCATGAATGATACCGGACCCGCATCGGCCGACGCGAGCGTGTTTCGCGCCGTTCTCCACCCCCATCGCTCGCTCAGCCCCGAGGGCTTCCTGATCCTGATGGTTGCGATCGGGGCGGCGAGCTTCGTCATGGGCATGGCCTTCGTGCTCATGGGGGCCTGGCCGGTGATGGGCTTCTTCGGGCTCGACGTGCTGCTGGTCTATATCGCGTTCAAGCTCAACTATCGCGCCGCCGCCGCTTACGAGCTGGTCGAGCTGACGCCCCGAACGCTGACGCTCACGCAGGTTGCCGCATCGGGCAAATCCGAGAGCTTCGAGTTCAACCCCTACTGGGTTCGCGTCCTGTTCAGCGAGCGTCACGACGGCGCCAATCGCCTGAAGCTCGCCTCTCACGGCCGGGAATTCGAGTTCGCGCGCCTCCTGAATGACGAGGAACGGGCCGATTTTGCGCGTGCTCTCACGGGCGCCCTCAACGACGCCCGCGCAACCTTCACCGCCTGACGCGGGGCATCCGTCATCGACAAATGAAAGGCCGGGCGCGCCCCCCGGAGCGCCCGGCCTTTCCCCCCGTCTAAACGGTTGCCGCGTGAAGCGGCGGATATCCTCAAACGTCGGCGGATTCCTTGTCTTCCGAGCCCTGGGCAGCCAGTGCGGGAATGCGCGGTTCCTGGATCTCGCGCTCGCGGCGGCGCGGCTGCGGCGGCTGGAACGCGCGGCGCGCATGAAATTCGCAGTAGGGAAGCCCGGCCACCTTGGTCTTGCCGCAGAAGTGGAAGTCGGCGGCCTGCGGATCGCCGATCGGCCAGCGGCAGCTGCACTCGGTGAGCGTCTGGATCGTGCGGCGCTCCTTCGGCGGGATCACGAGTTCTTCCACCGAGGGCGTAAACGGCTCGGCCTCGGGCTGATAGAGCGCGCGAAGCGCCGGATTGCCCTGGGGCGCAAAGCGGGTTTTCTGCTGGACCCGGCGCGCGTTGGCGGCCGTGCGGGTGCGCGGACGATGCGACTTCATCCGCGACGTGGTCGCGCGGCCGGAAAGGCCGAGGCGGTGAACTTTGCCGATGACGGCATTGCGCGTGACGCCGCCAAGGCGTCCTGCGATCTGGCTGGCAGAGAGCCCCTCGGACCACAGCTTCTTCAAAAGCTCAACCCGTTCGTCGTTCCAAGCCATGGATCGGTGCTCCTCAAAGCGTAACGCCTCCGGGTCATGGAACCCGGACAGGCAGGCGCGCGAACGGAGCGATGGCGGACACGACGAGGCGATGTGTTGAACACACGCCAAGCGTGAGCAGAGCCAAATGCTGCTCGCAACGCGAACTGATGATGACGCGGAACTAAGGGCGGACCGGCGGGCGGAAAGCCGCTAGGGTACAAGGTCCGAACGCAGGCCAGACGAGGTACGCGGGACATGCTGCAAACTCAGCGACATGTCGTGTCTGGACCCGCTCAAACTACAATAACTTGTTTTTCTTGTACAAGGCGCGCCTAGTTGATCTAGGGGTATTGACAGCGAATGAGTGGCTCGCTCGCCACAGAGTGAGTCGCCGTCCCTTGTAATGCGGGCCTTTCCCGACCTTTCCCCGGAATTAATTGCAGCGAATAACGTCCCGCGCTGGATGGGGCGAGCCTGGCTCATGGCGAGACCGGACGAGCCCCGCCCGCCGGCCTTCGATCCGTTGACACGAGAGCAACAGCGGCGTATCACGCCTGCTTCGCGCAGCCGCCGGAAGGGCGGCTTTCGTCATTTTGGGGAGTGGGATGGGCGCCATGTCCAAACCCCTCAGAGCCTCGTCCAGCCAGGATGCGGGTGCCTCTCGGGGCCCGTCGCGCTCCGCGCCGCCTGCCGTCATGGGGACGTATGCGCGCCAGGACGTCGTGTTCGCCCGGGGCGAGGGCTCCTGGCTCGAAACCGAGGACGGCGCGCGCTATCTCGATTTCGGCTCGGGCGTCGCCGTCAATGCGCTCGGCCATGCGCATCCCCGGCTCGTTGCGGCGCTGACCGAGCAGGCCGGCAAGCTCTGGCACACATCCAACCTCTACCGCGTCGCGGGCCAGGAAGACCTGGCCGCGCGGCTCGTCGCGGCCACGTTCGCCGACCGGGTATTTTTCTGCAATTCGGGCGCGGAAGCCTGCGAAGGCGCGATCAAGGCCGCACGGCGCTATCATTTCGTCTCCGGGCAGCCGGAGCGGTGGCGGATCGTGACCTGCCGCGGCGCTTTCCATGGCCGCACGCTCGCCACCCTCGCGGCGGCGGGCAACGAAAAATATCTCGAAGGCTTCGGCCCCGAAGCGCCGGGCTTCGATCACGTGCCGTTTGCCGATCTCGAAGCTGTTCGCGCCGCGATCGGCCCGGAGACGGCCGCCGTCATGATCGAGCCCGTGCAGGGCGAGGGCGGTGTCCACGTTCCCCCGGCCGACTACCTCAGAGGCCTCCGCGCGCTCTGCGACGAGGCGGGCATCCTGCTGGTGCTCGACGAGGTGCAGACCGGCATGGGCCGCTCGGGCAAGCTCTTCTCGCACGAGTGGGCCGGCATCGCGCCCGATATCATGGCGGTCGCCAAAGGGCTCGGCGGCGGCTTCCCGGTGGGCGCGGTGCTCGCGACCGAAGCGGCAGCGGCTGGCCTCACGCCCGGCACCCACGGCTCCACGTTCGGCGGCAATCCGCTGGCCATGGCCGTCGGCACGACGCTACTCGACATCATGCTCGAACCGGGCTTTCTCGAAGGCGTCGAGCAGAAGGGCCAGCATATGCGCCAGGGCTTGGCGCGGCTTCAGGACCAGTTTCCCGCGCTCGTCACCGAGATCCGCGGCCAAGGGCTGCTCACGGGCATCAAGGTGAACGCTGAGCCGCGCGACGTCGTGACGGCAGCCCTTGCCGAGGGACTTCTCGTCGTCGGCGCGGGCGACAACGTCGTGCGCGTCATCCCGCCCCTCAACGTCGCAGAGCACGAAATCAGCGAGGGTCTCGACCGCCTCGCACGCGCGCTCGCCGCCGTTTCCAAATCGCAAACCTGAAATCTTAACCCCGGAACCTGGAGCCGGCCCAAGCGCCATGGCCAAACCCTCCGCTATTCGACATTTCCTCGATCTCGACGAGATCGACGCCCGCACGCTCCGTCGCATCATCGACGCCGCCCACACGATGAAGGCGGCCGGCAAGCGCGTGCCCGTGAAACTGCGCCCGAAAGGCATCGCGGACGACGTTCTCGTGCTGATCTTCGAGAAACCGTCGACGCGGACGCGTGTGTCGTTCGACATCGCCATGCGTCAGCTCGGCGGCCAGACGATCATGCTGAACCAGAACGACCTTCAGCTCGGGCGCGGAGAGAGCATTTCCGACACCGCGCGCGTGCTGTCGCGCTATGCGGATGCCGTCATGCTGCGTGCCAATTCGCACGACACGCTGCTTGAGCTTGCGAAGAATTCCACGGTGCCGGTGATCAACGGCCTGACCGACAAATCGCATCCCTGCCAGATCATGGCCGACATCCTGACCTTCGAGGAGAGCATCGGGCCCATCAAAGGGCGCAAGGTGGCCTGGGTCGGCGACGGCAACAACGTGGCGGCCTCCTGGATGCATGCTGCGGCCAAGTTCGGCTTCGAGCTGCGCGTGGCCTGCCCCGACGAGTTGCGGCCGAAAGAAGACATCGTGGACTGGGTGCGCCGTGAAAAGGCGAACGTCACCATCATGAAGGACGCGGCGAAAGCCGTGAGTGGCGTCGATTGCATCGTGACCGATACGTGGGTGTCGATGGGCGACACGGACGAAGCCCGCCGCAAGAAGCTTCTGAAGCCCTACATGGTCGACGAGGCTCTGATGGCAAAGGCCGCGAAAGGCGCGATCTTCATGCACTGCCTGCCGGCCTATCGCGGCAACGAGGTGACGGAGAGCGTGCTCGAAGGGCCGCAATCGGTGGTGTTCGATGAGGCGGAGAACCGCCTCCACGCCCAGAAGGCCATTCTCGCCTGGTGCCTGGGCGCCGTCTGAAATGTCATCCCGGCCAAGCGACGGCGGAAGCCGGAGCGCCGAGCCGGGACCTAGCAAAACCTTCTATCGCAAAAATATCGCGTCTTCGACGGCTCTAGCGCTGGGTCCCGGCGCTCCGCTTCGCTTCGGACGGGATGACAGAAGAGAGTTGCTCGCAGCGCGCTTCCCAGCCTTTCGAAAAGTGGTGTAAGAGCATCTGCGTTCGAACACGCTGGATCAGGGCAGGGGGAACACCGCGATGAGCATTCACACCATCATTGGCTGGGGGCTGATCCTCGGCCTTGGGCTCGCCGCCGCCGTTTATTCAGCGCAGGCTGAGGAGCCGGTGGCGCTGCTCGCGACGACCGCATTCGTAAGTCTGCTTCTCGCGGCCGTCGGCGTCACCGAGCGCAGAAGCCTGACCCGCGCGGGCGCAAAGCGGAGCCTGATCGAGGCCACGACCGCCCGCTACATGGGCTTGATCTGGCTCTGGGGCGGTGCGGCGCTGATCCTGATCTATACGCTGGTCATGTACTGGCGGGAGTGGTCGCACTTCTCTGCCGCGTTCGTGGGCGTGGGCCTGCTGTGCCTCGGCTTTTCCTGGATGCTGTCCAAGGACGCAGCGCAAGGCCGTGAAGACGAGACCATGCTCAAGATCGGCCGGTATCTCGGCATCGGCCAACTCGTGGGCATGATCGTCACCATGATCGGCCTCGGCATCGACCCCAACAAGGAGTTCCTCTACACGCGCAAGGCCGATTGGGCCGGAAACGCCATCTTCCTCTTCGGCGCGCTCGGTCTCGCGGTCATCTCGGCACACGCGTTGATTGACGCGCCCAAGAAATCTTCCTAGGCAAGTCTCCGGAATGAGCATCAATCAGCATGGGCGGGCTTTCGCTCCGGGCATTTCGCTTCGGCCGCTTCTTCCGTGGCTGCTGTTGGCGGCCGCGGTGAGCATCACGATGATGGTGCTGGGCGCCGGACGCGGCGATCGCTTTCTGCCGGCGCTGGCGGCAGGCCTCCTGGTGGCGCTGGTCGTCGGCACCGGGCTCGGCATCAACGCGCCGTTGTGGTCGCGTGGAAGCCACCCCCTTGCCGGACAGGAAGGGCCAGCGGTCGTCAAGGAAGCGCTGAGATGCAACGTCTGGCTCGCCGCATTCGTCTACGCATGGGGCGCGTCTGCGTTGTTCGCCATGTACACGCTCTCGGATCTCGTCTGGCGCCACGCGTTTCAATACGCCACGGGCGCTGCGGTCTTCGCAGCGTCGCTCGGGATCTACGGAATTCTGTTGGGCAACGCCCGCAATTGGCCCGTTCCGCCGCTGATCCTCACCATCGCCCACGGCGGCGCGGTCGGTCTCGGCCTTGCCTACATGATCGGGGACGGGAAGCTCGCGACCTTGAGAGGCGACTGGGCCGCCAACGAGGTGTTCCTGTGGGGCGGGATCGCGATCATCGCATTGTGCGTCATGTCCGCGATGACGCAAACCCGCGTCACGCGTTCCGGAACCGGGGACGGCGCTTCTCGGTAAAGGCCGCCATCCCCTCCTTCTGATCGTGGGTGGCGAACATGGCGTGGAACGTGCGCCGCTCGTAGCGGATGCCTTCCGCCAGCGTCGTCTCGTGGGCGCGATTGACGCAATCCTTGGTCATCATCGCAGCGGTGAGCGACATCGACGCGATGGTCTCCGCGGTCTTGAGCGCATCGTCGAGCAATTCCGCCGCCGGCACGATGCGCGCGACCAACCCGGCCCGCTCCGCTTCTTCCGCATCCATCAGCCGTCCCGTGAGGCACAGCTCCATCGCCTTCGATTTTCCGACCGCGCGGATAAGCCTCTGCGTGCCGCCGGCGCCCGGCATGATGCCGAGCTTGATTTCGGGCTGCCCGAACTTGGCAGTGTCGGCGGCGAGGATGAGATCGCAGCTCATGGCAAGCTCGCAACCGCCGCCGAGCGCGAAGCCCGCCACCGCCGCGATCACGGGCTTGCGCGCGCGGGAGATGCGGTCCCAACTCGCGATGAAGTCGCCCTTGTAGGCCTCCATGTAGGTCTTGGCCTGCATCTCCTTGATGTCGGCGCCCGCCGCGAATGCCTTTTCGGATCCGGTGACGACGATGGCGCCGATCCCCTCATCCGCTTCAAAAACGTCGAGCGCTTGGTTCAGCTCGGCAATGAGCTGATCGTTGAGCGCGTTGAGCTGGCCCGGCCGGTTGAGCGTGATCAGCCCCACGCGCCCGCGCGTCTCGACCAGGATCGTCTCGAACGTCGTCTCCGTTCCCGCCATGCCGTGCCGCCTTTCGCTAGACCATGATCGCTTCGGACCTTATCAGTCCGAAGCGTGAATCATCGGTCTCATCAAAGATCTAGAGCGTCCGATCCGATCTCGTCGGATCGGGCGTTCTAGAGGATCAGCGTTGGCAGACCGGACAATGGAAGCTCGACCGGCCGCCCTGGATGCTGCGTTGCACGATGCCCCGGCAGCCGGGCCGGACGCAAGGCTCGCCTTCCCGGCCGTAGACTTCGAACGTGGCCTGGAAGCTGCCGCTTTGCCCGTCGGCATGGCGGTAATCGCGAAGTGTCGATCCCCCGGCTGCGATTGCGTCTTCCAGAACAGCCTTGATGGTGCCGGTGAGCCGCTCCGCGTACCGCGTCGGCTTTCCGCCCGGCGTTGCCAGGACGGATGCTGGCCGCGAGGGCTTGAGCCCGGCCCGGAACAGGGCTTCGGCCACGTAGATGTTGCCGAGCCCGGCGATGATACGCTGGTCGAGAAGAAACGCCTTGAGATCGCGGCGCGCCCCGTGCGCGCGGGCCGCGAGATAGTGCGCGTCCAGGCCTGCCGTCAGCGGCTCCACGCCAAGTCCGCGCATCATCGGATGGGCGTCGAATTCCGCATCGGGGATCAGCAGCATGTAGCCGAAGCGGCGCGGGTCGAAGTACGCAACCTCCGCGCCATCCGCGAGCGCGAAGAGCGCATGCAGATGCCGCTCTTCGGCGGCCGTGCCATAGGCGTAATCGCCCATCAGCCGCGCATCCGTCTCGTCCGCGTTCTTGACGTGGAACCGCCCCGTCATGCCGAGGTGCATGAGAAGGGCTTCGCCTGTCGAAAGCCGTGCGACGAGATATTTGGCCCGCCGGTCGAGAGAGAGCACCCGCGCGCCCGTGAGGCGCTCGGCGAAGCGCTCGGGAAACGGAAACCGCAGGTCAGGACGGCGGACGTCCATGCGCCGGATGACCTGGCCCACGAAGGCGCGTTGGAGGCCTCTCCGAACGGTTTCGACCTCGGGCAGCTCAGGCATGACGCGCCATGATCCTCAGGTTGTGCCGTCGCTGCGGGCCGGATCCGCCGAGCGCCGGATCGCGAGTCCGATGGACACGACGACGATGACGCCCAGCACCTCGAACACCCGCGCGACGCCTTTGGCCGTGAGGCCGAGCGCCTCTCCCACGCTGTGCATCACGCCTGCGAGCAGCGGCTCCGTCGCGATCAACTCGCCCGCGACCCAACCGAGCAACGCCGCCCCGCCCCAGATAAGAATGGGAAAGCGCACGAGCAGCGAGGTGATGAGCGTCGCACCGCCGACGACGAGCGGAACCGAAAGCGCGAGGCCGAACACGATCAGCATCGGATCCCCGTGCGCGGCCGCCGCGATAGCAAGCACATTGTCGAGGCTCATCACGATATCGGCGATGGCGATGATGCGCACGGCTTCCCACAGGCTCGTCCCGCTCTTGACGTTATGATCCTCAGGATCGCTCGCTGTGACGAGCTTGAGCGCGATCCAGACCAGCAGAAATCCGCCAGCGAGTTTCAGAAGCGGCACGTCGAGCAGTTGCTGCACCACGAGCGTGAAGACGACGCGCAGCAGGATCGCCACCCCTGCCCCGAGCAGGATGCCCATCATGCGCTGTTTGGGCGGGAGCATCCGGCACGCCATGGCGATCACGACGGCGTTGTCGCCCGCGAGCACGATGTCGATGCCGATAATCTTGAGGATCTGAAGCGCGTAGGCGGTATCGATCCCGAGTGCATCCAGCCAGGTCATGGTGAGGCCTTTCGTGGCCGGTCGCTCACGAGCGGTCGGTCACCATCTTTGGAGTGAGGGAACACGGCGAAAAGCGTCGGCGGTCGTCCCCGAAAGGAGCTGATAATCTCTGCCTCGCGGGCGGACAAGTCCCCAATAGGGTCGCTGCTCCGCGAGAACGATCCCGAGTTGGGCCGGGCGAGGTGAGAGACCGTTCAGCGCACGAGAAAAAGCGGACCTTCCAGGATCTCCGCCAGCGGTGCCACATCCTCTTCGTCCCGCACGAAATGGCCGCCGAAGCGCGCGATGACGAATCCCGCGCCCTCCCGGCGCAGTGTCTGCGCCACCGATCGCGGGCTTTCGAGGCCCATGTCCACGACGTCGAGCTTCACCGCCGGTGTTGCACCGAGCGCAAGCCGCACCTGTCCTTCCAGCCACGCGTCGTGGCCGTGCGCTTCATCGAGAAGGCAGAGCCGCGCTTCGCTCGCCGTCGCCGCCGCGATACGGCGCGCGGCGCGCATCATGGGCATCGTCCGGTCGAGGTCGTCGATGATGGCGATGACGGGTCCGCTGGTGCGCTGGGCCTTGGGTCCGGCGACGACGACCCCGGTCGTGGCGTGCACCGTCTCGAACACGCTTGTGAGCGACATTCCGTTGCCTCGCCGGATGGGCATACCCATGGTCACCACGTTCCATGGGCCGTTGCGCGCGCAGGCTTCGGCGAGAGCATGCACGGGCTCTGCGCGAACGATGTGCGCTTCCGCTCTCACGTCTGCGGCCTTCGCCTGCGCGAGCACGCGGCGCTGAAGCGACGACGCGTGAGCCTTCATCTGCCGAGCAAGCGCCTCGGCCGTAAGCTTTCGAGATCCTCGGCCTGAAAGCGGGACCTCGCGCGCAAACGGCAGTGCAGCGAAATCGAAAAGCTGATGGTCCGCCACGAACAGGCTCTCGACCTCCGCCTGGAAGGCCTGCGCAAGGCGGAACGCAGCCTCGATTGCGGTCTGTTGCGGGTCGTCGGCGCCCCCCATCCACAGCACGACACGGCCCCGCTGTTCTCCGGCCTCCGCCACATGCGTGATCATGCGCGGCCCTCCCGAGCGCCCGGGGACTTGTCCGCGCCGCGCTCGAATGTGCGTTGGGCGTCCGCGAACGCCCGCAGCTTGGCTTCGATGCGTCCGTTCACGCTCTCGGCGGCAAATTTTCCGTCGGCGCCGCGCACGCCTGCCTCGCAACCCGTTATGAGCGTGAGCGCTTCGTCCACGGTCTTGACGGCGTGAACGGCGAAGCGCCCGTTCCGCACGGCCTCCACGATGTCCTCGCGCAGCATCAGATGCGCGCGATTGGCGTCCGGAACAAGAACGCCCGGCGTGCCCGAAAGAGCGTGAGCCTGACAGGCATCGAAAAAAGCTTCGATCTGGTCGTTGATCCCGTCCACCGGCTGCACGTCGCCCCATGGATCGACCGCGCCTGTCACGGCCATATCCTGCCGCAACGGCTGATCCGCAAGCGCCGAGAGGAGCGCGAGAAGCTTGGAGAGCGCTATGCCGTTTTCGGCAGCACCGCGAAGGGGCGGATCAACGGCGAGCGTCGCAGCGAGTGCGAGGGGAATGTCGCGCGCGAATGTCCCGGCGAGGTAACTCCGCACGATCTCCCCGTGAATCGCGTCGGGCGCTTGCGTGCACACAATGTCCGTGACGCGCCCCCGTCCAATATGGGCGCGCGCGGCAACGCGATGCGCTTGTCCGGAGCGAACGCCGCTTGCCTCGATGGTGCTGAGCGCAATCGTATGTCCAGACTTTTTTCCAGCCGCATTGTCGGGAATGGGGGCGGCTGCGCTCGGTGCGCCCGTCCGCTCGCGAACGCGATCCGCCCGCTGCGTGCGCTCGCTCATCGCACGCGCCACGTCCTCGGCAGTCGTAACGTCGCGTCCGGCGTGCTTGGACCAGAAATCGGCTTCGCGCGCGAGGTCGGAGATCCGCCCGATGTTGAGCGTGACCTTGTCGCGGTGGCCGGCGATGCGGCTTGCATCCTCGATCAACCGCGCGACCCCACCCGCGTCGAACGGCTTGAGCGCGTGCGTCTTCACAATCGACGCGATGAGGCGCGCCAGGCGGTTGTCGTTCACGGCGCTGCGCGGCATTGCCTGCTCGAAGCACGCCCGCACTTTGAAGAGACGCCCGAAGTCCGCATCGGCTGCTTCGAGACGCTCGGCGTCGTGGTGCGTCCCAAGCAGGATCACCTTGACATCGAGCGGGATCGGATCGGTGTCCTGCGACGCCGGACCAAGCCGGATCTCTCCCGTTTTGAGGGCGCGCTTGAGCGCGTTCCGGGTTTCCGGTGTGGCGATCAGGCCCCGCGCATCGAGCACCAGCATACCGCCGTTCGCCATGTGAAGCACACCCGCGAGGATGCGGTGTGTGGCGGTTGCGGGTGTTAAAGTGTCATCTGCGGGCGCTATGCAGCCGATCAGGCTCTCCGGCGTGAAATCGGACGCGTAAACGACGGGCGCCCCTGCATCCTTCGCGTGCGTCACGACCACATGGACGACGTAGCGGCCGAGGCACGCGTCCTGCGTCGCGGACGAGAGCAACGCCTGCGCATTGGCAACGAGATCGCGCTCCAGATCCGCCAGAAATGCCGTTGCTTCCGGGACGTCCGCAAAGTCTTGCGAGACGTCGTCGAGTGCAGCCTCGATGGGATGGCGCGCGGTCTCGACATCGAGCGCGGCAAGCTGGCGCCGCCGTTCCTTATCGACCGCGGGCGCGCTCGTAAGGATCGCTTCGAGCTCCGATTGCAAAGTCACGACGCGGCTTTCCACGTCGCGCCGCATGACCTGGGGAAGCTGGTTGAACACTTCGGGCTTCACCACCTGGCCGTCGTGCATCGGCGCCATGCCGAAGCCGAGCGGTGTGCGTAGCACGGCGATGTTCTGTTCGGCGGCCTTGGCGTGGAGGGCATCGAGCGCGTCGTCGTGCGCGTTGCGATAGTCTTCCTCAATAGCGCGGTGCCGGGCGCGATAGTCTTCCGCCGCGAATGCGGCGGGAAGGGTTGCGCGAAGCTCTCGCACGGCGGCAGCGACACGCTCCGCGAGAAAAGGCGCACGCCCGGCCGGGAACTTGAGCGCGCGCAGTCGATGCGGATCTTCGAAGCTCTGAACATAAGCCCAGTCCGCTGGCGTGGCGGTGCCGCGTTGGGCGTTCGAGAGATAAGCGAGGATGGCTGTCCGCTTTCCCGCTCCCGGCGGCCCGAGTACGAAAATATTGAAATCGCGCCCGCGCATTTTGAGGCCGAAATCGAGATCCGCGAGGGCGCGGTCCTGGCCGAACGGCCCATCGTCCGGTTCGAGGTCGGCGGTGGTTTTGAAGCCGAGCGCGGAGGCGTCGACGCCCCGGCGCAGCGCGTCCGCGGGAATCCCCTGTCCCTGAGACGGCGCGCCCGCGCTCTCGGCGGACGGCACATCGCCCTTTTTCTCGGCCTCGGACGCATCCGCCGCCTCGGCCGGTTTCTCCTTGTTACGCCTCTTGAAGAACATGGATCGCGTGGGCCTCACGAGAACTCGAAGTGGAGAGCACGGCCATCCGGCCCGGAAAGGGCGGATTGCCGCGTGCCTGTCATGTAGAATGGCCTCGACGAACGAGATGAAGGAGAGTGCGGGACTATGATGGACATCAAGGCAATCTGGTGTCAGTCCCGCATGGCAGATCCGTGACCGGCATGAACGACATTGTAGATAACGGGATTTTGGGGGGCTCTATTCCCTCGCCGAGCCTCGGCGGTCCGCAGTCGGACGTTGCGCGAGAGATCTGTCGCGGTGTCGTGCGGCTGTTGGCGGCCCATGGCCTCGCTGCGATTTCGGAAATGCCGCTTCCGAACGGCCGCCGCGCGGACGTAATCGGGATCGCGCCCGACGGCGGAATTTGGATCGTCGAGATCAAATCCTGCCTTGAGGACTTCCGCGCCGATCACAAGTGGCCGGAATACCGGGAGTATTCGGATCGCCTGTTTTTTGCGGTGCTGCCGGTATTCCCGCTCGACGTACTGCCGGGCGAAACCGGCCTGATCGTCGCCGATCGCTATGGCGGGGAAATCCTGCGCCCAGCACCCGATCACCGTCTCGCCGCACCGAGGCGCAAGGCCATGACGCTCCGGATCGCGCGGGCATCCGCGTCTCGGCTTTCGGTCTTGCTAGACCCGACACTCCCGGCCGCCATCGGCCGGGACATCTTCGATGTATAAAAAGAAACGGGCCGCTGCCGGCCCGCTTTGTTACTTCGGTGCGCGCTTGGCGAGAATGCGCTGCAGGGTTCGCCGATGCATGTTGAGCCGCCGCGCCGTCTCGGACACGTTGCGGTTGCACAGTTCGTAGACGCGCTGGATATGTTCCCACCGGACCCGGTCGGCCGACATCGGATTGTCCGGCGGCGCGGCTTTCGTATTGGGCGGGGCAAGCAGCGCGTCCGTCACGTCGTCGGCATCCGCGGGCTTTGCGAGATAATCGACGGCGCCGAGCTTCACGGCCGACACGGCGGTCGCGATGTTACCGTAGCCGGTCAGCACGATAATGCGTGAATCCGGCCGCGTCCGCGTGAGTTCCGCAATGACGTCGAGGCCGTTTCCGTCTTCGAGCCGCATGTCGACGACCGCGAAGGCCGGCGCATGGGCACGGATCAGCTCGATGCCTTCGGCGATCGAGTGAGCGCTGCGAACATCGAAGCCGCGGGTTTCCATGGCGCGGGCAAGCCGCTGCAGGAAGGCACGATCATCGTCCACGATGATCAGTGAGCGATCCTCGGGCAGTTCGTCTTTCTGGAATGATAGGTCTTCGGTCTCCACCGCGCACCTCCCGAGTTTCTTTATATGAGCGGCTTATGCTTCGTCAGGGATAGACTCAAACCTTTTATCACGAGTTTTATCCGGGACATCGCGCAAATCTGCGGAGTCCAGAACATGGTGAATACACCGGGTTCCTCGTTTCTTCTGTTGTCCTAGCACCTTATATCGCATCGGAAATCGGATCGCCCGGACCGGGAGGCTCTCTGAGCTGGGCCCTTGGGTGGATCGGCTCCCGGCTTTCGGGTGCCGCCTCGAAGGCGGCTCTTGGCCAGATGATATGCACCCGGGCGCCATGCTCGGGCGCCGGCCGGTTGTCCAGATGGAGCCGCGCGCCGGAGCGTTCGAGCAGCGTCTTGGCGATGAAGAACCCGAGCCCGAGCCCCGAAACCTTGGGATTGCTACGGTTCCGGCGCACGGCCGCACGCGCTGTCACATAAGGTTCGCCCAGGTTTTCGATAAGTTCCGGTTTGAAGCCGGGCCCGTCGTCGGCGATCAGCACGGAGACGATATCGCCGTCCCACTCCGCGCTGATGTCGACGCGGGTGTTCGAGAAATCCACCGCGTTCTCGATGATGTTGCCGAGACCGTAGATGACGCCGGGCCTGCGGACGCCGAGAGGCACGCGTGCGTCAGGCCCAGCCGCCGAGGCGGCTGGTGCGGCCCGAATGGCCAGGATCGTCCCCGACGCCATGTAGGGCGATGCCGCCTCGTGGATCATTTCCTTCACGTTCAGGCTCGCGTGCAGCGGGTCCTCGTCGCGCGGGTGGCGCGTGAGCTTCTGCAGGATCTCCCGGCACCGCTGAGCCTGGCTCCGCAGAAGCAGAATATCCTCGCGATACGGGCTGTTCTTTTCGATCTGACGGTCGAGTTCGTTGGTGACCAGGGTGATCGTGGAGAGCGGGGTGCCCAACTCGTGCGCCGCGGCCGCGGCTAGGCCGTCCAGCGCATGCAGCTTCTGCTCGCGCGAGAGCACGAGTTCCGTCGCGGCGAGCGCCGTCGACATCTTCTGACCCTCTTGCGTCAATCGCCAGACGTAAAGCGCGAGGAACGGCATGGACGACGCGACGGCGGCGAGAACGCCGAGCTTGTAGACCAGCGGGTGATAAAGCCCGCCCTCGGGCATCCATGGGAGCGGCAACCCGTAGAAGGCGAGAAACGTCGCGCAGACCACCGCCAGCACCCCGAGCCCGATGGTGCGCGTGAACGGCAATGTCGCGGCCGACACCGTGACGGGGGCCACGATCAGCATCGTGAAGGGATTGTCGATGCCGCCCGTCAGATAGAGCAGCGAGGCAAGCTGGATGATGTCGTAGGCCAAGAGCGTCGTGGCGAAGTTGACGGAGAGCCGGTGCCGCGCCGGATAGAGGATCCCGAGGAAGACGTTCACCCACGCCGACACCGCGATCACGATCAGGCAGGGTCCCACGGGCAGGTCGAAGCCGAGCCCGAAGTAGACGATGCTGACCGCGATAATCTGCCCGAACACGCCGAGCCATCTCAGCCGGACGATGGTGAGCAGCCTCAGCCGGCTGTCGCTGCCGGTGAGAATTTTACGTTCGACGTCTTTGAGTAGATTTCCAGGCACGGGTGACGGCTTCCGATTTGGGCGTGTGGTGAGCCCTGAGTATTAGCATACGGGCCCAGCCCGCCCCTATGCCAGCGGACGGCCCGGGCGGGGGAAACCCTGACACGAAGATAGGGGCTTCTGCGGTCCGGTAAACCGCCGAAGTGCGATTTCGCAAGAGCGAAAGGGTGGATGAGCGTGGCCGCGGCCCCAGCGGGGGCGACCATATGGCCTGGGAAATTCCAGTCATCTTTGTATACCTTGCGCACCGCAGCCTCGCTCCGTGTCCTTTAGGCTAGACCCGCGGGGCGGGAGCGTTCAGCGCATCCCGAATGCCGAACGCATCGATAAAAAAACGAGAGTGACGCGCCATGGCGGGAAATACGGGTGAGGCGAAAAGAGCGGGCACGTCGCGGCGCACGCTTTTGCTTGCGCTGTTGATGGGGCTTCTGGCCGGCGTGGTGACGGCGGTCCTGTTGCTTGCCGATTTCGGCCAGACAGGTGACCCGCGTGAGGCATCGACGGGGCGGGCGCTGATCGGCGGCCCGTTCAGCCTCGTCAACGCCGAGGGCGCGCGCGTAACGGAGAAGGATTTCTCCGGCAAGCCGATGCTGGTTTTCTTCGGCTTCACGAACTGTCCCGACGTGTGTCCCTCCGGCCTTCAGATCATTGCCGCAGCCCTCGATCAGCTCGGCGACAAAGCGAAGGCCCTGACGCCCATCTTCATCACCGTCGATCCCGAGCGCGACACGCCGGAAGTGACGGGCCAGTACGTCAAGAGTTTCCACCCCGCCATCGTCGGGCTTTCCGGCCCGGCCGACGACGTCGCAGGCGCAATCAAGGTTTATCGCGTGTACGCGAAGAAGGTCGAGAATCCGGAGACGCCGGATCATTACAACGTCGATCACAGCGCCTTTCTCTACTTGATGGACAAGAACGGCGAGTTCATCAGACATTTCCCCCACACGGTGGACGCCGATACGCTCGCCACCGAACTCGCCAAGGTGTTGTAGGCGCGCACGAGTCAAGCCTCGCGAATCAGTGCATCCTGAGCGGCGGGGGACGCGCGAGAAAATCAACGAACTTCCGTGTCTTGCGGCCAACGCGCCGCACCTGGCCGTTCGCGATCCGGGCTTTGCCACAAGCGGAGCGGGACCATCGGACAACGGTTGCGGTCCAGTGAGCGCACACGAGCGGGGAGCATCGATTGTGCTTTATCACTGGTACGAAATGAGCCACGTCGCTCTGAAGCCGGCGCGGGCTGTCGCGGAATCCGTCCGCTACCTCGTCGAGAGCCCGCTCAATCCATTCGCGCACACGCCCGTGGGGCGGCACGCCTCCGCGGCCTGCGAAGTGTTCGAACGCACGACGCGCCGCTACGACAAGCCGGTGTTCGGGATCTCGCAGACGGAGGTCGGCCGCCGCAGCGTGGCGGTGACCGAGCAATCGGTCTGGGAGCGCCCGTTCTGCCGGCTCGTTCATTTCCGCCGCGACATCCCGGTCGAGGAGCGGGAGGGTGATCCAAAGGTGCTGCTTGTCGCGCCCATGTCGGGGCACTTCGCGACGCTGCTTCGCGGCACCGTCGAAGCGTTGCTGCCGAGCCATGAGGTCTACATCACCGATTGGCAGGATGCCCGCGCGGTCCCGCTTTCGGCCGGCACGTTCGGTCTCGACGACTACATCGATTACGTCCGCGACATGCTGCAGGGTTTCCGCGGCGACGTGCATGTCTTCGCCGTATGCCAGCCGGCAGTGCCCGTGCTGTCCGCGGTGTCTCTCATGGAGGAGGACGACGATCCGGCACTGCCGCTCAGCATGATCCTCGCGGGCGGCCCTATCGATACGCGGATGAGCCCGACAGCCGTGAACCGCGTGGCGGTCGAGCGCGGCACGGAGTGGTTCCGCCGCAACGTCATCACGAATGTGCCCTGGCCGAACCAGGGCGTGGGCCGCCAGGTTTATCCGGGCTTCCTGCAGCTTTCGGGGTTCATGTCGATGAACCTCGACCGTCATGCCAACGCGCACAAGGAGCTGTTCATGCACCTCGTGCACGGCGATGGCGATTCCGCCGAGAAACATCGCACGTTCTATGACGAGTATCTCGCCGTGATGGATCTCGCGGCCGAGTTCTATCTCGACACCATCGAGCGGGTGTTCGTCCAGCACGCGCTGCCCCACGGCTCGATGACCCACCGGGGCCGCCGCGTCGTTCCGGGCGCGATCCGGCGCACGGCGCTGATGACCATCGAGGGCGGCAAGGATGACATCACCGGCCTCGGCCAATGCCGAGCGGCCCACGATCTTTGCACGCGCCTGCCGGCCGCACGCCGGCTGCATCTGGAATGTCCGGAGGTCGGCCACTACGGCATTTTCAACGGCTCGCGCTTCCGCGCCGAGATCGCGCCCGCCGTCGCGCAATTCATCCGCTCGTTCGATCCGCGCGCAGAGATGATCCCGACGCGTCCTGCCGCGTCGCGCGTCGCGGCCCCGTCTGTCGCGGGCAACTACGATCCCGCTTCCGTCGCCTTCACGTTCGCGCCGGCCAACGACGTCGCGCCCGTCGATCCTGATGCAGCGGTAGTCAAACCTGAAAAACTCTAGAGCGTGTTCATTTCAAACGAACTCGACGCTGTCCCTCCCCCCCTTGTGGGGGAGGTTAGGAGGGGGGGATTGAGCACCATCTGGTGTTGGGCTTCCCCCCACCCCTAGCCCCTCCCCACAAGTGGGAGGGGAAAAACGCGAGTCCGTCTGACCTGAACGTGCTTTAGGGGATCCAGCCTTTATCGAGATCCATCGCCTGGCGTGCCTTGGATGCGCCGTCGCGGTCGAAGTGGACCGCCGTCCAGCCCAGATGCGTGCCCTCCTCTTCGGATGACTTCGAACGCAGCGAGATCAGCACGCTTTCGGCTGCGTCGATCGTCATGGGCTTCGTCAGCGGGAAATAGAGCTGCTCCCAATGCGTGCGCGGCGCATCCGGCGCGGTTGAAAGCGTGACGCCCGAGATCAGCTCCGCCTCCCACCAGTAGGCGAAACCATAGACCGTCTGCGCCTGATCGAGCGTCCACGACGCCTCGCCCTTGCGCGCGCCGCGCGTGTCGGAGCCAAGCGTGACCTCGTCCCACACTTTCGCCGCGCCGCTGCCGCCCAGCAACTCGTCCGCCGCGAGGGTCCGCACATAGACGTTGTTGAGGCTCATCTCGCGCGCGACCGAAAGATCGAGCCCAAAGCCGACATCGTCCCACACTGTGAGCTCGCGTTGAATGCGGTCGGTGATGACGGGCGCCACGAACTGCCGGATGCGTGAGGGAATGATCACGCCGCCGTCCTTGAGGTGGCGCCGCTCGGCATCGGCAAGCGTCGCGATGATGTTTTCTTCGAACGCATAGTTGCCGAGCGTTTCCGACACCACGAGATCGACGCGCGGCGGGTCCTCCATCTCGGTCGAATGACACGGCATGAGATGGCAGCCGCGCGCGCGGTTGGCGCGCAGCGTCGCGTCCGCAACGCCCGCCACCTCGGCCGCCTCGTAGAGAATGACGTCGCGCGCGCCGAGCTTCGCGGCCATGAGCCCGATCAGACCCGTTCCCGCGCCGATGTCGGCGACCGTCGTCTCGCCCTTCCGGATCGTGCGGGCGAGCGCGTCGTGGAACGCCTGGTTGCGAACGCGGTCGGCGATCAGCGTGCGATGGTATTCGATGCGCATGGAACCTCGGTCAGGCCGCGGCGGGTGCGGCCGGTGCCGTTGTGTAGCTGAGGCCGCGATCGCGCGCAAAGTGCAGCATGGCGCGCTCGGAAAGCGCCGTGATGGTGAGCAGCGGATTGACGCCGAGCGAGCGCGGGATCACCGCCCCGTCGATCACGTAGAGGCCGTCGTGAACGTCCGTGTCGCCCGCGCCAGCAGCCCCGTTGAAAACGCGGCACTTGTGATCGACGACGCCGTCCGTTCTGTCGCGGCCCATGCCGCAGCCGCCGAGCGGATGCGCGGTCGCGGGCTGGTGGCCCATCACGGTGCCCGCGAGCGGGTTCTTGACGTAGGCTCCCCCACTCTCCGCGACGAGCTTGGAGAGAATTGCGTCGAGCCGCGCATAGACCGGCTCGTCCTTGGCGTTCTCCCAGGCGAGGCTCAACGCATCGTCTTCGAGCGAGAAGCGCCCCGAGGCGCTGTCGTGCGAAACGGCGAAGAAGGTCTGCAGGCTCGCGAACGGACCTTTGTAAACGCCGCTGATCAGGCTTTGCAGCGCACCGAGCAGGCGCCCGTTGGGCACGAACATGACAGGCAGCACGGACGCGAACGCGGACGGCAGCGCACCCTCCTGCACGTTGAGTTGGTTCGAGAGCGTCTCCGGGTCGCGGAATTCGATCTGGCCGGAGACGGACGCGCCGATTTCGAGCCCGTCCACCTTCGCAGGATGGCCGACGCCGACCGCGTTGACGGGCGTCTTTGCGCCATAGCCGAAAGCGATGATGTCGCCGTTCGCCGAAAATCTATGACCGATCTTGTCGGAAAGCGGGAGGCCGGCCGCGCGCGAGCGAAGCAGGATTTCGGTCGAGCCGAGCGTACCCGCGGCCAGAACCACAACGGGCGCTTCGATGGTCGTCTCGTCCGGTTCGCCCGGCTCCGGCGCGCTGGCGCGCAGCATGACCTTCCACACGCCATCGGCGCCCTTGCGAACGGTTTCTGCCTTGAGGCCGGTGAACACGTCGGCGCCGTGATTCACAGCGTCCGGAAGATAGGTAAGCGCGACCGTGTTCTTGGCGCCCACGTTGCAGCCCGCGCAGCAATCGCCGCAGCGTGTGCACGCCGCCTGGGCGATGCCGGCAGGGCTGACGGTATCTTCAAAAGTAACGGCGATGCGCGACGCCACAGGTTCGGCCCCCATGGCCCGTCCCGCGCGCTCCAGCACCTTGAACTTGGTCATCTCCCGCGCACGCGGATCGGCCACCGGCCGCAGCCAGGCTTCCGCGCGCCGGAACCCCTCATCGAGCATTCCGTCCTGCGCGATTTGCCCCGGCCACGCGTGATCGGTGAACACGCGGCGATCCGGAACCAGCGACACGCCGGCGTTGACGAGCGATCCGCCGCCGAGCCCACACGCCACGAGCACGTGCATGTCGCGCCCGAGCCGCACGTCGTAGATCGCCTGCTCGGAGCCGCTGCGGAAGTTCTTACCCGTGACCCGGAACTCGTGGCGAAGATCGGAGAATTTCTGCGGGAAAGAACCCGTCGGGATTTCCCGCCCGCGCTCGATGACGGCGACGCGCTTTCCCGCCCGCGCGAGCCGCGAGGCCGTCACCCCGCCGCCATATCCCGAGCCCACGACGACCACGTCGTAGCGCGGCTTGAGCGCGGCACGCGGAAGGCTCAGCCGAGACATTCGCTTCCCCCATCTGAAACGCCGGACACGCCCCGGAGGCGCGTTGCGTTTGAAGCCCGAGGCGTACCGCGGCAGACCGCCGAACGCAATGCGGCGTGAGGAGGGTGGGAGCTGCCGTTCATAACCATGGTTGAGCATTTTCGGGAGGCACGTGGATTTTCGCCCAAATCGGCTGTTTACTCACCATCTCCTGCCAGACGCCATGTGTCCGGGCTCGTTGAGACCCGGCTGGCGCGCGCCGCTCTGCGGAGAGCGTGTTCCGCGTCTTCGGGAGTAAAATGAGGCCATAGCTCAGTGGCAGAGCGCCCAGCGATGCTGGGAGGTAGGGGGTTCGATTCCCTTTGGCTTCTCCAAAACCGGCTAGCTCAGAGGTAGAGCACGAGACTGTTAATCTCGCTGTTGTGGGTTCGAATCCTACGCCAATCGCTTTGGGAGCGATCTCAAACGTCTGGGGAAGCCGGCCTCTGCATCTGCCGATGTTCCGCCTTCGAAGCTTCGGCCGAGAAGGGGGAGCGGAGGCAAGCGTCGAAGCGCTCCGCGCCTTCGCGGATACCGCTTCGCGGCAGAGCCGGAGCCGTGTGCTCACGCTTTCATCCTGCTTTCGGGGAGGGTGCCGGCTGAGTGCGAGGCGAACGGCCGATCCGCGGAGCTTAAGCGAAGGCCCGCGTACCCGTCGTGGTGCAGCGGCCGGCGACCTTGCCCGCCTGGGCAGGCACCGGAGGTAAAAAGAAATGAGGGGGCCATGCCGGCGTCGGCAACGGCCCGAAGTTGTGGAGTAGTCTCAATGTCGCGACTGTCGTTCTGGACCACCGCCATCGTAAGGGACGACGAGCGGGGTTTTCTCCGTCGTGACGGTCGCTTTGCCAAGCTGCTTCCGCCGGGCCGCTTCACCGAGTTCGATCCGCTCGGCCAGTCTTCGGTTGAAATCGTCAAGGTGGTGCGGACCGAGATCGCGCCCGAGACGGCGCTTTTGTTCGCGAGGGCCGAGCCCGATCTCGCGGACGAGCACTTCGCCATCGTGCGCCCCGGTCCCGGCGAAGTCGCCATCGTTTCGCTCGACGGCGAGCCGAAGCACCTCGTGCTGCCCAACACCACGCGCGCGTTCTGGAAGACGGTCACTGCCGTCGATGTCGAGTTGATCGACACCACGTCGGAGCTGCGCGTCGAGAAACGGTATCTGGACAAGCTCGATGCGACGCGCGCCGGCGGTGCAATTGCGACCGCCGTCGTCGATGCGCACGAAGCGGGCCTCCTCTTCGTCGATGGTGTGCTGACCGAGCGTCTCGGCCCCGGCCGCCATGCGTTCTGGTCCGTGGGCCGCAACGTGCGCATCGCCAAGGTGGATCTGAGGCCGCAGCCGCTGGAAGTGACGGCGCAGGAAATCCTCACCAAGGATCGCGTCGGCATCCGCGTGACGCTGACTGCGTTCACGCGCATCGTCGATCCGGAGAAGGCGGCCCTCGCATCGGGCGACGTCAATGCCACGCTCTATCGTCTCGTTCAGTTCGCAATCCGCGAGGCCGTCGCCGGGCGCACGCTCGACGAGATTCTCGCCGCGCGCCACACCGTCGATGGCGAGGTGCGCGCCTATGTGACGAACCGGGCCGGCCCGCTCGGTGCGGAAATCGGCGAGATCGGCGTGAAGGACATGATCCTGCCGGGCGACGTACGCGAACTTTTGAACAAGGTGGTCGAAGCCGAGCGGTTGGCAAAAGCGAATGTTATCCGCCGCCAGGAGGAAACGGCGGCCACCCGCTCGCTGCTGAACACCGCGAAGCTGATGGAGAACAATCCGCTGCTGTTGCGCTTGAAGGAGCTCGAAGCGCTTGAGAAGCTGGTCGAGAAAGTGGGCCGCATCGATCTCCACGCGGGGAATGGCGCGAACGGCCTCGACGCCCTGCTCTCGAACCTCTACAGGCTCAGTCAGGACGCCGCGCCCGGTCAGAGCTAGCGCACGGCACGCTTCGGCCCGCGCCGGGAACCTTTCCCCCCACGGACCGTTCGAATATGCCGCAATCACGTTGCGCCCCGCCCATTGAAATCCGTTCACGTCCGACCGATATGACGAGCCGCGCGCCTCGCGCCTTGGAGGAAAAAAGACATGCATGTAACGATCGACCAGGCCCAGAAAATCATCAACGCCGCCCGCAAGGAGGCCGAGAAGACCAAAACGAAGATGTGCATTGCGGTCGTGGACAGCGGTGCCAGCCTCAAGGCGTTTCATCGCATGGACGACGCGTGGGTCGGCTCCATCGATATCGCGATCAAGAAGGCGAAGACGGCTGTGTTCTTCGGAATGCCGACAGGCGCCATCGGCCAGCTCTCGCAGCCGGGCGGCCCGCTCTTCGGGATCGAGCATTCGAATGACGGCTTGATCACGTTCCCCGGTGGCCTGCCCATCGTGGATGACGAGGGCGTGCTGGTCGGCGCCATCGGCGTCTCGGGAAGCTCGGTCGAGAACGATCACAAGGTCGCGGCGGCCGGCGTGAAGGTCTGCGGCGTCTCCGACCTTCCGGAGCACCCCTGGCGCACCTGATCCGTTACCGCACGTAAAACACGAGAGCCCTTCCCTTCACGTGAACCTGGAGGGGAGGGCTTTTTCTTGGGCGGCCGAAAGGATGTCGAGGTGTTTGCCTTCGGCCAGAATGGCCGCGAGCGGCACGATGGCTTGGCAGGCAAACGCCCCGGTTCGTGTCTCGGCGCCGGATGCAAGCCGCCTCGCCAGCGCGGCCGAAGTCAGCGCCGGCACATAGGGGCCATGACCGTTCAGGGCTTCGAGCAGCCAGGTCAGCTCCTTGGGCGCGCCGTCGTGCCCGATGCCGCGCAGCGCGACGACCATGCCCCCGCGGTCGGTCCCGAGCCGGCTGAGGCGGCGTTTGACCGCGAGGAGCCCAGGCGCAAGCGGCGCGAGGCTTCGCACCACGCCTGACCGCACGAGCCACGACGCGGCCCACAGGCCCAGGTGGAAAAAGGAGACTTCGAGCCCCGCCTGAAAGCGAACGGTCCGAGCCGTGTGGATCTGTTCCGGCAGAAGCTCCAGATCCGGCACGTCGACGTAGCCGAGCCACCGCCGGCCTGCGCGACCGAAACTTCCGCGCCGCAAACCCTGCCAGCCGTACACCGTCTTCCACGCGCCGCCGTCCAGCACGTGGATTGGCTGTCCCACGCCGCCGAGCACGGATGAAACCGTCGCCACGCCGGGATCGAACGCGTTGCCGGGCGAAATGGCGATATCGATCTCATCGACGCTGGCGAATGTTCCCGCATAGTGCGCAACGACCGCGGACGATAATCCGGGCACGGAGCTGGCGCCGCTCACCGCAAGAACGCCAGCCGCGCGGGCCGCCGCGTCGAGTTCCGAAAACCCGGTCACGAACGCGCGCGCATCCGCAAGATCGATGTAATGGCACCCCGCACCGATCGCAGCCTTGGCCAGATCGTAGGAGCCGGTCTGAAATGGCCCTGACGCGTTGATGACGGTGCGCACGCCAAGCCGGGCGATGTCGTCAGCCGTCGCCCCGCGTGCGTCGAGCGCGACGGCGCGAACCGGCCGGCCTGTCGTAGCGAAAAGCGCCGCCGCGTGCATATCCAGGGGCGCGAGACGCCGCCCCGCGAGAACGAGATCGATGCCGGGGGCGCGCGCGAGCAATTCGGCGAGCCTCGCGCCGAATGCGCCGCCACCCCCCACGATCAGAATTGGGTAACGATCATGGAGGGGCATGCCGGGCAGCTTTCCGAGAGTAACCAAGCGCTAACCATAAACTTTGATGCGCAGAATTGAGTCAAAGGTAACGCTTTTTGGGCAGCCGCGGCGCGGCCTCGCTTCTTTTTGCGTCGAGACGCGTTTCAATACCGCCGGTTTGTCATCGAAGCCGATCCGGTATCGGCGGTTCGTGGACGATGAGCTAGCGGATGTCCCAAAAGTACACGGTGCGCATGCCAACGATTTGAGCACGCCTGCCGCGCACGGATCTTAGGAAGAGATGGGATCAACACGTTGAAAGATCTAATTAAGTTATTGCTGGCCATGCTTCACGGGTAACCGCCCACGAGGATGTTATGCGGAAGGGTTTGAAGCGAGGAGCGTCTGTGAAGCGGTGCGTGCCGCCAAGCCGCAGACCCTTGCGCGCAGCTCTCAAGGTGCTGACCGGAGACATCGCCGCCCGTCACGGCGGGCGCAGGGTCGTCGATATGTCCGAGCTGGAAGCGGCTCTCGCGATGGCGCGCGGGGCGACGGAGGAAGCCCGCACCGCGGACGCCCGCCTTCGCGACGCGCTTGAGATCCTTCCACAGGGTATCGTGTTTCTCGATTCCGAAGGTCGTTACGTCCTGTGGAATGAGCAATACGCCAAAATCTATCATCGCACGGCCGACCTCTTCAAAGTAGGCGTCAAGCTTGCGGACACGCTGCGCGTCGGCGTGACGCGGGGCGATTACCCGGACGCCGAGGGCCGCGAAGAGGAATGGATTGCCGAGCGTCTGCAAAAGCTCACGCGTCCCGCGGAGCGGCACGAACAGTGGCTGACGGATGGACGCTGCATTCTGATCGACGAGCGCGCGACCGCCGATGGCGGCGTCATCGGCCTTCGCATTGACATCACCGAGCTGAAGGAGCGCGAGGCTTCGTTCCGGCTTCTGTTCGAGGCCAACCCGGTTCCGATGTTCGTCGTGGCGCGCAACACCCAAACGATTCTTTCGGTCAATGCCGCTGCGCGCGATCACTATCTTTATCCCGGCGATCAACTGATCGGCAGAAACGTCCATTCGCTGCATCCGGGTGAAGATCGTCAACAGATCGATCGGCTCTATAGCCCGGCTCCGGGCCGTTTGGCGGAGCGCATCTGGCGCCATTTGAAACAGGACGGAACCGAGATCGAGGTTGCACTGTTCTCGCAGGCGATCGTGCATGACCGGACGCCCGCGCTCTTGGTCGCGGCCGTCGACATCACCGAGCGTCGCCGCGCCGAGGCACAGGCTGCGTATCTCTCGCACCACGACCCGCTGACGGGCCTGGCCAATCGCGCACGTCATCTCGAACGGGTCAGCGAGATGCTGGCTGCCGGCCACGGCGGAACGTCCCTGTGCATCGGGCTCGACAACTTCAAATCGGTGAACGAAACGATGGGGCCGATTGCCGGCGATCTGCTGCTGCAGGCTGTCGCGCGGCGCATCCGTAACACGCTGCGGGCAGGATCGACCGCGGCTCGTGTCGGCGGCGACGAATTCGGCGTCATCCTGCCGGGTCGTTGCCGATCCCGAGGAAATCAATCGCGTCGCGTTGCGCCTCGTGTCTGCGATTGGCGCGCCCTACATGATTCAGGGCCAGCACGCCACCATCGGCGCGAGCATCGGCATTGCCGTCGCACCGCAGGACGGCGACGAGGCCACTCAGCTTCTGAAGAACGCGAACCTCGCGCTTTCTCAGGCCAAACTCACGCGCAAGGGATCGTTCTGCTATTTCGAGGAGGAAATGCACGCCCGCGCACAGGGGCGGCGGCGCCTGGAGCAGGATTTGCGGATTGCCATCGAGAGCGATGGCCTCGATGTGCATTATCAGCCGCTGGTCTCGCTTTCGACCGGCCGCATCGTCGCCGCCGAGGCGCTCGTGCGCTGGCATCACGGCGAGCGCGGCGTCGTCCCTCCGCTGGAGTTCATTCCGCTGGCCGAGGAAGCCGGTCTCATCTGGCAACTCGGCCGCAGCGTGTTGCGCCGCGCATGCCGCGATGCGACGGCTTGGCCCGCGGATGTGAGCGTGGCCGTCAATCTCTCGCCGATGCAGTTCCGCTGCGGAAACGTATTCGAACTGGTGAAGGAAACGCTCGACGAGACGGGCCTCGCGCCGGACCGTCTTGAAGTCGAAATCACCGAATCTCTCTTTCTTGAGAGGTCGAACGTCGTTCTCGACGCCTTGGCCGACCTGCGCCAGCTCGGCGTGTGCATTGCCATGGACGATTTCGGCACCGGCTATTCGGCACTCGGCTACCTGACGAGCTTCCCCTTCGACAAGATTAAGATCGACCGCTCCTTCGTGTCCGGCATCGAGACCCACGTCGAGAAGCAGGCGGTGGTGCGCGCGATCGTGGGCCTTGGCGAGACGCTCGGTAAGAAAACCGTCGCCGAAGGGATCGAGACGGCCGACGAGTTGGCGTGCCTGCGCATGATCGGCTGCGAACAGGGCCAAGGGTATCTGTTCAGCAAGGCGCGCCCGCAGGAAGCGCTGCTGCCCTTCATCGGCAAGCGCAAACCGCGTCGCGTCGCCTGAACGAGCTCCATACCGAGCGGGTGCGCCCGCAGCGCTACTGCGTCGCGAGCTGTGCGTCGGCGGGCTTCGCTTCGCCCGTCTTGATGTGATCGTTCGCTTTCACGTCCGCCTCGGCCACGACCGGCTTCGGACACGCCACGCGGATCGATCCTGGACCGCCGGCATCGTTGCGGAACCTGTTGCGGTTTCGGCTGCGGTCGCGCCGGCTCTGCGGAGGCGCCGCAAGCGCCGTCTCCGTGCCCGCATCCTCGATATAGTAATCGCGCTTGCACACGCTGATGCGCGGCGGCCGCCGCGTGCGCTCGAAGGAATCGTAGCCGGCCTTCAGCGTCGTCCAGAACGGATGCCACGCGTGGCCGGCGTGCTCGGCGAGCGCGCGCTCCGTCATGCGGAACGGAAACACGTGAACCGGCACATGCCGCTGCCCTCGCTCGATGGCCGCTCTCGTCAGGTCGTGGATCTCGCGCATGACGGGATCCGTCATGGCGAAGCATCCGACGGATGAGCACCCGCCATGCATCAGAATAAAGGAGCCGTTGCGGTTCTGCGCGCGGTCGAACGCGTTGGGAAAGCCGAGGTTGATGGCGCTACGCCAGCGGCCGAGATGGCGTGTCTGCCGCTGGGTGATCGTGTAGAAGCCCTCCGGCGTCTGCTTGTCGCCCTCCTGGAGCTTGGGGCCGAGCGTGCCTGACCAGTGGCAGATGGGATAGGTCGCGAACAGAACGAATCGACGATCCTTCTCGATCCAGAGTTCGAGTTCGCTCGACGCCTTGAACACGCGCATCAGGATCGGCGAGCCGCTCTTGACGCCGGCCTCTTCGAGGCGCGCTTCAAGGCGGCTCACGTCGGGCGTATCGGGAAGGGCAAGCTGTCCCGCCTCGTGGGCTCTCTGGCGCTCGATGCGATCCGGCGCCACGTCCTTGAGTTCGATGCTGATGGCGTGGGCGGCGTCGCGAACCGCAAAAAGGCCGGCGCAAAGCGCCAGCACAGCCGCAAATCGCCACCATTCCGGCCGAACGCCAGACATGCACGCCACTCCTGCGGAAAAGGCGCCAACGGATCGAAAACGCGGCAGGCGCCCAGCCGATCCCGAATCCTACCCTGTCTTGGGCCCGGTTTCAGCCCGCAGGGTAAATCGAGGTTTCCGAATGTGGAAAACCAGCATCCCGCGTGGCGTCGCGGCATCACGCGGTGGGCGCGTCAGGGCGATGGAAAGACGGAGCGGGCTCCTGGGCACCCCGCTGAGACGAGGCCGCTGCCGTCGTAGCCCTCTTGCCCCGCCTCGAAGGCATATTTCCGGTCGCAGACGCTCACCCGCGGCGGGATGTGACCTGCCTCGAACAGATCGGAACCGGCCTTGAGGTTTGCCCAGAAGGGTGCGAGCGGCGAAGCCTCGTGACGCGCGAGGTTCCGTTCCGTCATGCGGAAGGGGAAGACCTGCACCTGAAAGCGCGGCTGCCCGCCTCTGAGCGCAGCCGTGACGATCCGCCAGATCTCGTCGATTACGGGGTCGGTCATCGCATAGCAGCCGATGGAGCCGCAGCCGCCATGCACCATCAGGAACGAGCCGGTGCGGCCGTGTGACTGATCGAAGGTGTTCGGATACCCAAGGTTGAACGAGCGATGCCAGGCGCTGTTTGGATTGAGCGCCGTCTGATCGACGGTATAGAAGCCCTCGGGCGCCTGCCGGTCGCCCTCGCGCAGCTTCGGCCCGAGTTCTCCGGACCATTTGCAAATCGGATATGTGGCGAAGCGGTGAAACCGGCCGTCGCGCATCATCCAGAGTTCGAGCTCGAACTCGCGCTTGAAGATGCGCATGAAGATCGGATTGCCGAGCGCGAGCCCGTGCGCGGCGAGACGGCCGTGGAGATCGGCGAGATCCGGCGTGCCGGGAAGCGCCATGCCGAAAGCCGCGAACTCCATCCGAACGTGACGCTGGAAGGCGATCCACAGCCGCTCGGCCTCGACGGGGCGAACGAGCGCGAACACCGCGCCCGAAATGACGACGGCGACAAGCGCGAGAACGCCGAGGCGGAAGAGCGCATAAAAACCCCGCAAGACGCGCGACGTGCGCCGTTTGGGCGGCGATGCGGCGTCGGCTGAGGTTGCCGGATCGGACTTGGGTGTCTCGCCCACGAGCCGCGCTATGGGGGAACGAAGCCGAGAGCGGACGCGCCCGGCGGCATCCCGCGAGACTCGCCGAGCGAGCCGGTCGTGGTTGCAAAAATCGACTGAGCGCGTGTCGCGTCAGCGGCAACCTCTCTCGCCACGCGCGTGCGCGGGCCCGGCATCGTCAAGCGCTCGTTGGCAAGCTGCCACTCGGCGGGGCGCGGCGAGAACGGCGCGAGCTGCGGCCGCTTGAAGCGCGGACAGGCCCCAGCCGGATCGAGCTGCACGCCGGGCTCGTAAAGCGCATTCACGACGTAGCGACGCTCGCACACCGCGATTGCCGGCGGCACGCGGTTCACCTCGAAGAAATCGTAGCCTTCCTTCATCGTGCGCCAGAAGCCGTACCAGCGATGCTTCTTGAAGCGGTCGAGCTTCTCCTGCGTCATCCGGAACGGATAGGCGTGCACCTCGAAGCTCTCCTGCCCGCCGCGCAGCGAGTCGCGCGCGAGCGCATAGATTTCTTCCGCGAGAGCATCCGTCATCGCATAGCAGCCGGCCGACTTGCAGTCGCCGTGCACCATGAGCGCCTGCCCCGTGCGGCCGTGTGCACGATCGTAGGCGTTGGGGAAGCCGAGGTTGAAGGCGAGGTAGTATTTCGAGTTCGGGTTTAGCTGGGTCTGCGAGACCGTATAGAAGCCCTCCGGCGCCTGCTTGTCGCCTTCCTTGAGCTTGGGCCCGAGTTCGCCCGACCAATTGCAGATCGGGTAAGTCTTGAAGTGATAGTAGCGGCTGTCGTCGCGCATCTTCCAGACTTCGAGTTCGGATTCCTCCTTGAAGATGCGGACGAAGATCGGCGCGCCGGGCTGCATGCCCTTCTGGCCGATGAGGGCCACCGTCTCGGGCGAAAGCGGGTTCTCGGAATGATGGAGGATCTCGGGCATCGACGAGCACGCAGCAAGGAAAGCGGCGCAAAGCCCAGCCACGAGCTTTGGCGCGAGCCGCCTGAGCCCGCGCGGAAAACCTTCACTGCGATTGAGGACGCTTAAACGCACACGCTTTTTCCCCCTGGCGCATACGAAAGACCATCCGACCGAAACCGTAAAGATTTCATTAACGTTACGGATTCCCGTGAATTTTCAGCGCCGAGCCGCGAGAGTCAAGTCTCTCTGTGGAATACGGCACGCGTACGGCGCGAGAAGCGTTATCCCCTACAACTGCCGGCCGATGGAAAGGAAGCGCTCATGCCGCAGGCGCCGGATCTCGGTGGGCGATTTACCCTCGAATTCCGCCAGCGCCTTGGCGATGGCATCGCTCGCGGTCTGAATGGCCAGCGCCCGGTCGCGATGCGCACCGCCCACAGGCTCGCGCACGATGACATCGATGACACCCAGCGTATCGAGGTCCTGCGCCGTGATTTTCATGTTGGTGGCCGCGTCAATGGCCTTGGCGGAGTCGCGCCACAGAATGGAGGCCGCAGCCTCGGGCGAGGCGACCGTGTAGATCGAATGTTCCAGCATGAGGATCCGGTTGGCGGTGGCAATGGCGACAGCGCCCCCCGAACCGCCCTCGCCGATGACGACGGCGATGATCGGCACGCCGAGTTCCAGGCACTTGTCGGTGGAGCGTGCGATGGCCTCCGCCTGCCCGCGCTCTTCCGCGCCGATGCCGGGATAGGCGCCGGCCGTATCCACGAGCGTGATCACGGGCAGGTTGAACCTGTCCGCCATATCCATGAGACGGACCGCCTTGCGGTATCCCTCGGGCCTGGCCATGCCGAAGTTGTGCCGGATGCGCCCCTCGGTATCCGAGCCCTTCTCGTGGCCGATAACGACGACAGGCTTTCCGCGGAAGCGTCCGAGCCCGCCCATCACGGCCTCGTCCTCGGAGAAATAGCGGTCTCCCGCGAGCGGCGTGAAATCGTCGATCAGGGCGGTGATGTAATCGAGCGTGTGCGGCCGGTCGGGATGGCGGGCGACCTGCGTCTTCTGCCAAGGCGTGAGTTTGGCGTACGTATCGACGAGCGCAGCCTTGGCCTTTTGCTCAAGCTTCTTGATTTCCTCCGATATGGAGACGCCTTCGCCGCTTTCGAGGGTCTTGAGCTCCGTCACCTTGCTTTCGAGTTCCGCGATGGGCTTCTCGAAATCCAGGTAGGTGCGGACGGCAACGGGGCGTTCGGACTGCGTAGGTTCCAATTTGGCCTCATCCTGCCGCTTGGGGAAACGCGGCGTTCGTGGGGGAGTGCAGGGATTTGGGCGCACGTTGGCCTTGCGCTTTCCTGCCTGTCAAGGCCCGTCCCGATCTTCGTAAACGCGGAGGGCGACCCAATTCCCCTCCCCCTTGTGGGGAGGGGTCAGGGGTGGGGGGAAGCCCGACAGCAGGCGGTCTGGTATCCTCCCTCCTAGCCTCCCCCCACGTCATGTCGCAGACATGCCTCCGGCATGATGGGGGAGAAAGGGGCGTTGCAATCCTCCGGCGCGAGCCCGCTCGCGAAACGCTCAAGGCGCCTTCTTCGCGAGCGGATGATGCTCCGTCACCAGCCGCTTGAGACGTTCTTCGAGCACGTGCGTGTAGATTTCCGTGGTCGAGATATCGGCGTGCCCGAGCAGGCTCTGCACCGCGCGCAAGTCCGCACCGCGTTCCAGGAGATGACTGGCGAACGCGTGGCGTAGCACATGCGGAGAGACGCGCTCGGGATCGAGCCCGGCCCGCGCGGCCGTGTCCTTGAGGTCCTGGGCGAAGCGCTGCCGCGTCAGGTGCCCGGCCCCGCCGCGAGAGGGGAACAGATAGCGCGTCGCGATCATCGGCGCGACGCCGTCGTCGGGTGCGGAGCCGAGCGAGAGATAGCGATCGAGCGCGGCGCGCGCCCCCGCGTTGAGCGGCACGAGACGCTCGCGCCCGCCCTTGCCGCGGATGGCGATCAGCCGGGGATCGGCCTTGAGCACGGCGCGCGGCAGCGAGACCAGCTCGGAGACGCGCATGCCCGTGGCATAGAGCATTTCGAGCAAACAGTGGTGACGCAGAGCCCGGACGAGATCGCGCGCCTTGAGCCCGTCGGCAGCGCGCGCCGCAGTTTCGATCAGTCGGTCCACCTCGTCGACGGATAGCGTCTTCGGCAGCGTGCGTCTTTTCGCTGGCTGCTCGACACCCGTCACCGGGCTTTCGGCGACGACGCTTTCGGCTTCCAGAAACTTGTAGAGCTGGCGTACGGCCGAGAGCCGCCGCGCCCGGGAGGCAGGCTTGAGCCCATCCGCAGAGAGCTCATGCAGATAGCGCACAATGTCTGCCCGCGCCGCGCTGACGACGGAAAGGTCCTGTCCGGAAAGAAAACGCAGGTAGTCGTCCAGATCGCGGCGATAGGCATCGAGCGTGTTGGCGGCCGCGCCCTTCTCTGCCGCCATCATTTCGAGAAATGCCGTAATGTGCCGCCGGTCGTCGCCATTAGAGCCGTCGTCGCCGCTGGACATGGCCGCGGGCCTCACTGAGCCACGGCGCGAGGCCACGCCCCGAACAGGCCCTCGAACGCGAGCCGCCGGGCATCCGTTTCGAGACCGGCGCGCCGCAGCGCCCGGATGGCGTCGCCGAGCGCAATCACGTGCGCCTGCTCCGCGCCGCCGGGACCGATGGTGCGCATCACGAGCAGCACCGTGCGGCCGAACTCCATTTTCCGCGAGGCGTCCGTCAGGTCCGTGAGCACGCCGGTGTCGGGAAGGTGTCCGCCCGCCGGTTGCGGTGTTTGGCTGCTCAAGTCCGATAGGCTGGGCGGCACGGTCATATCGAGCGCATCGAGCACCGTCGTGAGGCGGTGCAGCAATGCCGGGCTCAGCCGCCCCTGCCGCGCGAGAGCCTCTACCGCCCCCAGATGACGCCCGCGATCGACGCCCGTCGTGGGCTCCGCGATGTCGGCCAGCGCCATCCAATGGGCGTGGGCGTGGCTCGACGCATCGGGGTTCCACGCGCCGCTGGGGGCCGTCAGCCGCGCCCAGTTGCGCGCGGTCTCGAAGTCGCCGGCGGCAAGGCTCACTTCGATCGCCGTCTCGGAGAACCAGGCAAGATCGGGGTTCGGCCGGAGCTGCTGAACGGGGGCGGACATCACGGCAAGCGCGGGCCAAGTCAGCGCGGCGCGGCGAGCGTGATCGAGAAACGCGCGAACGTGATGCGCTTTGTTTTCCGGCGTGATTTCCTGTTCGACCGCCTGGAAAAGTCCTGCGCGCTCGGCGGCGTCCCCCTTACCGCCTGCGCCCTGCGCGCGATAGAGAGGCGCGAGATCGCGCGGCGGCAGCGCGTTGAAAAGCGCGGCGGCCTCGCCCGCCTGAAGCCGCACGTCGGCCGGGCTTCGCGGATCGTGGGCCAGCGCGGCGAGAAGGGCGGGCGACGCGACTCTAATCAGCGCATCCCGCGGAAAGCTGCCTTTAAGAGACGCGATCCGGAAGTCGAGGGGCGTAAGCTTCTGTCCGGCTGGAAGTTCGGGATCGAGACCCGCCGTTACCCGGTCGAGCAGATCCACCCCCGGCAAGTCTCCCAGATCGAGCCCTCGGATCAGGCGAGCCTGGAGGGCAGCCGCATCCATGTCTCCGCGCTGGGCGGCGCAATAGCCGGTAATGAGCAGAGCATCCGCCTGGATCGGCTTTGGCAGCTCCGCGTGCGCCTGGGCCAGGCCGCGCGCGAGATCGCATCCGTGTTCGACGTTACCGAGACCGATTTCGCTTTTCGCCGCCAGCGTGGTGAGCAGCGGGTCGCGCGTCGCGGCAGGATCGCGCGCGAGCAGCGCTGCGGCCTCGGCGATCATGCCGGATTGGTCGAGCGCCTCGACGCGCAGCGCCGTGAAGCGGGCCTGGCTCGCGCCGTCGGCAGCCGGGGCGTCCGAGATAATGAGGCGGCGCCACAAGGCGTGAAGGGCGGGCGAGCGGGGCGGCAGCGCCAGCACCGAGATGGCCTCCGCCAGTTGCCCCGCGGAAAGCCCGCTCCAGAGCTCGTGCGGAAGGCCGGAGCCGCTTTGCGACATGATGGGATTGAGCTCTTCCCGCTCGACGCCGGCAGCGCCCCGCCATTGTTCTGCGACGCCGGCGGGCGGCGCCGTATCCTTTCCGCCAGCCTCGGCCCCGTCGGCTGGGGTTTCGGAGGACGTTTGGGATTGCCACGGCCACCATTGGGCAAAAGAACTTTGCGGAGTGATCGCGCAGACCGATGCCACGAGCAGCACCAGGAGGCAACGCGTGCGGAATGACACGGTCATGGCGTCCGTACTTTGACTCCGGGCACGACTTTCACCACCTCGCTCTGATCGGGCTCGAACTGCGTGGCGAAGAAGTAAAGGGTGCCGCAAACGACGGCGGCCAGTGTGCCTGTGACAGTGAGAAAGCGAAAAAGGCTCGGCATGAAAAGGCGTTCGCCCCCAGGGTGATTTAGCCGTGGTGTGACCTGTGGTGCGGCCCGTCGCGGTCCGCCGGGATACTCCGCGGACAGCCGGATCGTGAAAAGAAACGCGAAGGGTTTCAACTATGTCCGGCCTAAGGTGGCGCGATTATGACTGATTTGGCTAGAGGCTTCCCCTCCTTTTCCTGCCCGCGCTCGCGTTTGGACGTCCGATTGCGCTATGAGAAGACGCCCCCCGGCGAATCCGGGGCCGGGAGACCCGATGCAGCAGGAAAAGGACATCGTCGAAACGGTGCGGACGGCGCTCGGGACGCGCTCGCTCGTGCTGGTCGGCCTCATGGGCTGCGGGAAGTCGTCCATCGGCCGGCGGCTGGCAACCCGGCTCGGTCTCCCGTTCATCGACGCCGACGAGGAAATCGAGCGGGTGGCGCACAAGTCCATCAGCGAGATCTTCGCCGACCACGGCGAAGCGTTTTTCCGCGACCGGGAGGCAAAGGTAATTGCCCGCCTGCTTTCGGCTGGCCCTCAGGTGCTGGCCACGGGCGGCGGGGCCTTCATGACGGAGGAGACGCGCGCGCAAATCCGCGATGCGGGAATTTCGGTCTGGCTGCGCGCAGAGCTTCCCGTGCTCATGCGCCGCGTCGGCAAGCGTGACACGCGCCCGCTGCTCAAGGATACGGACCCCGAGGCGGTAATGCGCCGTCTGATGGACGCCCGCTATCCCGTTTATGCGGAAGCCGACATCACCGTCGAGAGCCGCGATGTGCCCCACGAAGCCATTGTGAGCGAGATCGTGAACGCTCTGACGCAGCACCCGGCATTGGCGCAAACGCCCCCGATCTGATACGTCTAACGCGTCATTTTCGACACCAACGCACGAAACGAGACGCCGCCCGATGCCGACCCTTGCCCATTCCATGGCCGCAACGACCCGCGCCGCCCGCACGGTCTCCGTGCCGCTCGGCGGACGGTCCTATGACGTGCTGATCGGGCCCGATCTTTTGTCGGAAGCGGGCCGCCTGATTGCGGGGCGCCTCGGCAAAGGCAAATGCGGGATCGTGACGGACGAAAACGTGGCGCGCCACCACCTCGCGACGCTGGAAGCGAGCCTGAAGGCCGAGGGCCGTCACAAGGGCTCCATCGTGCTTCCGCCCGGCGAGCCGACGAAGAGCTTCCGGGCGCTGGGCCCGCTCTCCGAGCAACTGCTCGAAATGGGACTTGAGCGCGGCGACCTCGTCGTGGCCTTCGGCGGGGTGTGATTGGTGATCTCGCGGGCTTCGCCGCCGGCATCCTGCGCCGCGGCGTGCGCTTCGTGCAGATCCCGACGTCGCTCCTCGCGCAGGTGGACAGCTCCGTGGGCGGCAAGACGGGCATCAACACGCCCCAGGGCAAGAACCTGATCGGCATCTTCCACCAGCCCTCGCTCGTGATCGCCGACACGGATGTTCTGAAAACGTTGCCGCCGCGCGAAATGCGCGCGGGCTACGCCGAGATCGCAAAGTACGGCCTTCTCGGCGACGCGGGTTTCTTCACGTGGTTGGAAGCGGCCTACGAGGATCTCTTCGCCTACGAGCAGGAGACGCTGGTCACGGCCATCGAGACGAGCGTCAAGGCCAAGGCCGCCATCGTCGCGCGCGACGAGCACGAGACCGGCGACCGCGCGCTTCTCAACCTCGGCCACACCTTCGGTCATGCTCTCGAAGCCTGGACGGGTTACTCGGACCGCCTGCTGCACGGAGAGGGCGTTTCCATCGGCATGTGCCTCGCGTTCCGCTTCTCGGAGAGCCTGGGTCATTGCCCGGCAGGCACGGCCGAGCGCGTTTCCCGTCATCTCGCGGCGGCGGGCCTCCCGACGAAGCTCTCGGACATCCCGGGCGGCAAGGCCGACGCGGACAACCTCGTGGCGCTGATGGGTCAGGACAAGAAGGTGCGCGATGGCACACTGACGTTCATTCTCGCGCGCAGCATCGGTGACGCGTTCATCGCGCACGATGTGCCGCCCGAAAAGGTGCGCGACTTCCTGGCCCGCGAGATTGCGGGGTGAGGGCGGCGAGCGCATCGAGACATTCCCACTGAAGCTGAAGCCAGCCGGTTGAGATGATGCTGATCTTTGCGGCCGTCCTGTTCCTGTTGCTCCTATCGGCACTTCTGTCGGCATCGGAAGCCGTATTCACCGGCGCGTGCCGCGCGCGTCTGCACGCCCTCGATTCCGAGAACGGCGAACGTGCGCGCGCCGTCGACAGGCTGCTCGAAAAGCCGGAGCGTATCGTCGGTACGGTTCTCTTCGCCAACACACTGGTGAGGATTTTGGCTGCCGCTCTAATGACGGCGCTGTTCGTTCGGCTGTATGGTCCGGCGGGCATTTTCTACGCAGCCGTCGCGATGACGTTGGCGATCGTGATCTTCACGGACGTTCTGCCCAAGACCTACGCACTGGCCTATCCCGAGCGCACGGCCCGGCTGGTTGCGCCGTTCATGCGCGTGACGGTTGCCGCGCTCGGTCCGGTCACGAATGCGATTGCGTTTCTCGTGCGCCAGGCGCTGAAGCTTACGCCGAACAGGCTGGACGACGAGGCCAACATTCTCGCGGCCCACCGCGAGATCCGCGGCGCCATCGAACTCCAGACCCTGGAAGGTGCCGTCGCACGCACGGACGCACACATGCTGGGCGGCGTGCTGGACCTCGGCGAGCTCGAAGTTTCCGACATCATGGTCCACCGCACCAAGATGCAGACCTTCGACGTGGCGGATGCGCCGCGCGACATCATCGCCGAGGTGCTGCATTCTCAATATACGCGCGTCCCCATCTGGAAGGACGAGCCGGAAAACATCGTCGGCGTGCTGAACACAAAGGATCTGCTCGGCGCATTGGCGCAGGTCGGCTGGGACGTCGAAAAGATCGATATTACGGGCATCGCCGCGACGCCCTGGTTCGTGCCGGACACGACCTCGCTGAAGGACCAGCTCAATCAGTTCCTGAAGAAAAAGGCGCAGATGGCGCTCGTGGTCGACGAGTATGGCGATGTGCAGGGATTGGTGACGCTTGAGGACATCCTCGAAGAGATCGTGGGCCAGATCACGGACGAGCACGACGCGACAGAGGTCCACATTCGTCCGCAGGCCGACGGCACCGTCAATGTGGACGGCACCGTGCCGATCCGCGACTTGAACCGTCACATGGATTGGGATCTGCCCGACGACGAGGCGACAACCATCGCCGGCCTCGTCGTGCACGAGGCGCAGTTGATTCCAGAGCCAGGCCAGGTGTTCACGTTCCACGGCTACCGGATGGAGATCCTGCGCCGCGCCCGCAACAAGATCACGGCCGTGCGCATCCAGCGGCTCGCGGAGGGCGGACGGCAAACGCTTTCGCGTGCTGCTGCGCGCCCGGCGGTGCGAACGAATATTTAAGGTCCGGGTTTAAGAGTATTGCGGCAGTGCGGGCGTCACCGCGCCATAATCGCGAGCGACTGTCTGACGCGAACGATCCGCCGCGCGTTTTTAGCCGACACTTTCGCCGGGCGCGTACGTCGACAGCGCGAGCGCATGAATGCGCCCGCCTGCGATTTCGTCGGCAACGGCGTCGTTCACCATGCGATGGCGGCCCACGCGCGACACGCCCGCGAACTTGGGGGAGACGATGAGAATGCGAAAATGGCTCTCGCCGGTACCCGGAGAGGATCGGTGGCCTGCGTGCAACTCGCTCTCGTTGACGACGTCGAGCCGCGTGGGTTCGAGCGCCACCATGAGCTTTTCGCGCAACCGTGCCTCAGCCGACATGAAGTAACCTCCGTGAAAATTTTGGGCTCGCAATCGCCCTGCGGCGTACTGCCCGAGGGTTCGTCTTGTCTGCCCGTGACCGCCAGACCATAATCCACACCATGAAGCTCAATTCGAAATACTTCGATTCGATCAGGGTCGCGTCCAAGCGCGCCACCGACGAGAAATCGCGGCAGAAGCATCCGCCCTGCGAGTGGAAGGGGTGCGGACGCCCGGCGCCCCATCGCGCGCCCAAGGGACGGGGCCGCGACGGCGAGTATTTCGCGTTCTGCGTGGACCATGTGCGCGCATATAATGCCTCCTACAACTATTTCGACGGCATGAGCGACAACGAGGTCACGGATTTCCAGAAGGATGCGATGACCGGCCACCGCCCGACGTGGAAGGTGGGCGCCAACTCCTGGGCTCATGGCACGAACGACCGCGTGTCGGGCGCCGCGCCCGGCGGGGTCGGCGGCTTTCGCGAGCACGATCCGCATGGGCTGTTCGCCGAGCGCGCGCGTCAATCCCGCGCGGAGCCGGTGGAGAATCGCCGCCAGTTGAAGCCGCTGGAGAAGAAATCCCTCGACGCCCTGCATTTGCCGGGCACCGCCACCAAGGAAGAAATCAAAGCCCGGTTCAAGGAGTTGGTTAAGCGCCACCATCCCGATCTCAACGGCGGCGACGCGCGATCCGAGGACACGTTGCGCGAGATAATCCAAGCCTATAACTATCTGAAGAAGGCGGGCCTTGTCTGAGCCGCGTTACGAGCGTGGTCCCTGGCGTCACCCTCCCCCGATCATCGCCGCCCCTCGCGAGGGCAGCGATTGCCACGAAGTCCGGCCCTGGGATCTGAACCCGGCCGCCAGTTTTTCCGGATAAAAGGTCTCATGCGCGCTGAAACGACGTCGACTACGAGCAACGGGCTGCCCGATATGCAGCTTTCGGTTCGCCAGGTTTTCGGGATCGATTCTGATATCGAGGTGCCGGCCTATTCCAAGGCGAACGAGCATGTGCCCGATCTCGATCCGGATTACCAGTTCAACCGCGAGGTCACGCTCGCCATCCTCGCGGGCTTTAAATACAACCGCCGCGTGATGGTGCAGGGCTACCACGGCACCGGCAAGTCGACTCACATCGAGCAGGTCGCGGCCCGCCTCAACTGGCCGTGCATTCGCGTCAACCTCGATAGCCACGTGTCGCGCATCGATCTCGTCGGCAAGGACGCGATCGTCCTGAAAGACGGCAAGCAGGTGACGGAGTTCCGCGAAGGCATCCTGCCCTACGCGTTGCAGACCAACACCGCGCTCGTGTTCGACGAGTACGACGCCGGCCGGCCCGACGTGATGTTCGTGATCCAGCGCGTGCTCGAAGTCTCGGGCAAGCTGACGCTGCTCGATCAGTCGAAGGTGATCCGCCCGCACAAGGCGTTCCGTCTCTTCGCAACGACAAACACCATCGGTCTCGGTGACACATCCGGCCTTTATCACGGCACGCAGCAGATCAACCAGGGTCAGATGGACCGCTGGTCCATCGTCGCGACGCTGAACTACCTGCCCCACGACGACGAGGCGCGGATCGTGCTCTCGAAGGTCAAGAGCTGGAACAAGACGGAAGCCAAGCGCAAGGCCGTTTCCAGCATGGTGCGCGTGGCCGATCTGACGCGTCAGGCGTTCATCAACGGCGATCTGTCGACGGTGATGAGCCCGCGCACGGTGATGACGTGGGCAGAGAACGCCGAGATCTTCGGAGATGTCGGCTTCGCCTTCCGGCTGACGTTCCTCAACAAGTGCGACGAGTTGGAGCGGCCGCTGGTCGCCGAGTTCTATCAGCGTGCGTTCGGCGAGGAACTGCCCGAGAGCGCGGCCAACGTCGCACTCGCCTGATATGGAGCACACGAGCGCAGGCGTCATGGACGAGTTCCGCGAGGACCGCGACGCTCTCGCCGCGGCCGGATACACCGGCTTTCGCGGTGCGGTGGCGTTCGCGGTGATCATGACGGTGATCGGTGCGTTGTTCGGCTCCGTTGTGTTCGCCTTGATCGTGGGCGCGCTCGTCCCTGAGCTTTCCGAGACGGTGCAGGTTGGCGTGGGCACGGTGTTGGGCGCGCTTATCGGCGTGTCGCTTGCTGTGCTCAAGGTCCGGCGCGGTAATCTCGAAGCGCTCGAACATCTCGAAGACAAGGAATGGCGGCGCTATATGCGGCGCCATCATGGCAAATAGCGCATGTCGCAGAATTCCAAACGCCGGGAAGCGCCGTCCGAACCTTTGAAGAGGGCTCTGGGCCTCACCGTCCGCGCCATCGCCGCCGACCGCGAGATGGAAGTCGTCTACGGGTCGTCCCAGCCCGCTCTCGAAGGCCATGTCATGCGCCTGGCGGAGCCGTCACGGCTCCCAAGCGCGGAAGAGATTGCGGTGCTGCGCGGATGGGCCGACAGCCTCGCACTGACGGCCGCGTGTCACGACAAAGCCGTTCACCGCCGTATCGCGCCGTCGGCTGGTGCCGCGCGCGATGTATTCGAGGCCATGGAGCGCGCGCGCGTGGAAGCCGTGGGCGCGAACCGCATGCACGGCATGGCCGAGAACCTCGACGCTAAATGCGCCGACGAATATGCCGACGGCCGCTTCGATCACATCACCGATCGCAACGACGCGCCCATCGGCCTCGCGCTGTCGCTGCTCGTGCGCGAACGCCTGACGGGACGCACCCCGCCTGAAGGCGCGCGCGCGTTAGTCGATCTTTGGCGTCCGCATATCGAGCCGCGCGCGGACGACGTGTTCAGCCGCATGAAGGGTTTGGCCGAGGATCAGGAGGGCTTCGGCCGCTTGGTTCGCGATCTCCTGAAAGCGCTCGAATTGGCGGACGACATCTCGGATGCCGAGAGCGACGAGAGCGAGGAGGCAGCCGAGGCCGAGCCGCAGGGCGGAGAAGCGGAATCCGAGAGCGAAGAGGATGACGGCGGCGAGGGCGGCGAGGAACAGCGCGAGCAGCAGGAGACCGAGGGCGACGCCGGCGACGACATGGAAGATGCCGAGCGGCCGGAAAGCAACGAGCTCGATTCCGAAACCGACGAGCCCGACGCGCTGGAATCGGCCGAGCCCTGGCGGCCCAACCAGTCCGTTCTCGATGATCCCGAATCCTTTGGCTACAAGGTCTTCACCCGCGCGCACGACGAAGAGGTCGCCGCCGAGACGATCTCCACACCCGAAGAGCTGGATCGTCTGCGTACGTTCCTCGACAAGGAGCTGAAAGCGCTGGCAAGCACCGTTGCGCGCCTCGCCAACCGTTTGCAGCGGCGCCTCTTGGCGCAACAGAACCGCGCCTGGGATTTCGATCTTGAGGAAGGCACGCTCGATGCCGCGCGCCTGTCGCGCATCGTCACCGATCCCATGCAGCCGCTCTCGTTCAAGCGCGAGCGCGATACCGATTTCCGCGATACGGTGGTGACGCTGCTGCTCGATAACTCCGGCTCCATGCGCGGCCGCCCGATCATGGTGGCGGCCTGCTGCGCGGACATTCTCGCGCGCACGCTGGAGCGGTGCGGCGTCAAGGTCGAGATCCTGGGCTTCACGACGCGCGCCTGGAAGGGCGGCCAATCGCGCGAGGATTGGCTCGCGGCCGGCAAGCCCGCAACGCCCGGCCGGCTCAACGACCTGCGCCACATCATTTACAAGACGGCCGACGCCCCCTGGCGCCGTGCACGCCGTGCGCTTGCGCTTATGATGCGCGAAGGCCTGCTGAAGGAGAACATCGACGGCGAGGCGCTGACCTGGGCGCACGCCCGCCTCATGGCGCGGCCCGAGCAACGCCGCATTCTGATGATGATTTCGGACGGTGCGCCGGTCGACGATTCGACGCTGTCCGTCAACTCCGGGAGCTATCTGGAGCAGCATCTGCGCAAGGTCATCGACGAGATCGAGAACCGCTCGCCGGTCGAGCTGATCGCCATCGGCATCGGCCACGACGTGACGCGCTATTATCAGCGCGCCGTAACGATTTCCGATCCGACCGAGCTGGCCGGTGCAATGACCGATAAGCTCGTCGAGCTGTTCGAGGAAACGCCGAAGGCGCCCGCCGCTCCGACGGGTGTAAAGCGCCGACGCATGCTTTAAGCGGAGCGAAAGGACCAAGCCTCGTGCGCACATCCTGGGTCGCTGCGGTTGCTGTCGGCCTGCTCGTCGTCATCGGGGCGGGGCCCGCGACGGCTTTCCTCAAGAAAGATACGTCCAAGCTCACGCCGCACGACATCGAGGTGCGCGCCACACCCATCGCGAACTTTGCGCGCGGCGAGACGGACGCGATCCTGAAGGGCAGGCTCGCATGGCGCGGCGGTCTCGTTCTTACGTCGTTTTCGGAGTATTTCGGCGGCTGGTCGGGGCTGCGGCTCGATGCGGAGGGAAAGCGCTTCGTCGCGATTTCCGATGCAGGCCTTTGGATGACCGGCGCACTCGCCTACGACGAGCAGGAACGCCCCAAGGCATTGCGCGAAACGCGCATCGGCCCCTTGCTCGCGCTCGACGGCAAGCCGCTGCGCCGGATGCGCGATCGCGATGCCGAAGCGCTCGCGCTTGCAAGCGGCACGATTTCAAAAGGCACCGCCTACATTGCTTTCGAGCAGAACGACCGCATCGGAATTTTCGACGTTAGCGAAAAAGGCTTTGGCCCCCCGCGCGCCTATATTCAAATGCCGGATGAAAAGCGGCGGATGCGCCTCGACGGCATCGAAGCGCTGACCGTCCTCAAGGGCGGACCGAGAAAAGGCGCGCTCGTCGCCTTCACGGAGAACCCTCTGCGCGGCGACAAGGTTCAGCGCGGTTGGATCTGGATCAAGGGTGTGCCCAAGGGCTTCACCATGGAGGGCATCGGTGATTTCAGCATCACCGATGCGGCGAGCCTGGAGGACGGAAGCGTACTCCTGCTCGAACGCCGGTTCCGATGGCTCGAAGGCTTGCGCATCAGGTTGCGCCATATCGCGGCGGGCAGCATCCGCCCTGGCGCGGCCGTCACCGGCGAACTGTTGCTCGAAGCCGACCTCAGCCATGAGATCGACAACCTCGAAGGGCTGGCGGTGAGCCGGGGCTCGTCCGGGGAAACGGTGATCACGATGATCTCCGACGACAACTTCAACCGTTTCCTGCAACGCACGGTGCTGCTCCAGTTCACGCTGAAAGAGCGGGAGACGGCTGACGCGGAAAGTGCGCTGTCGGAAGCGGAGAAGAACTGAAGATCGCGCAGGGGGTGAGGTTGCGCGAACCGCGCGCGCTTACATCGGCGCGCCGATCACGAGCGTCCAGAACGACTTGAATTCGGTCTTGGGGTCCTGCACCAGCGCCAGGCCCATCTCGCGGGCATCCCCGATGAGAAGGTTCTTGTTGTGCCCTTCGCTCTCTTTCCAGCCGACGAGCACTTCGTCGAAGGAGACCTGCCCCGTGCCGACGTTCTCGGCCGCGAGCTTCGGCTTGTAGCCTGTCCGCTTGACGCGATCCCACGGGTTGGAGCCGTCGGAGCCGTAATGCGAGATGCGGTCCCATTTGGCGAGGTCGCGGCTGTGCGCCTTGGCGGCTTCGGTCAGTGCGGCGTTGAGGCGGAGCGGCTTCAAGCCCTTCTCGGCGCGGTACTGGTTGACGAGGTCGCGCGCCCGCTCGGGATTGAGCGCGGTTGCGGAATAGTTCCGGTCGGCAAGCGCGCCGCGCGGGGCTTTCTCGTAGGAGCCCGTGGGCGCCATGTCGGGATTGAGGGCGGCCACCTGCGTGCCGCTTCCGGTCAGCGAGGAGCGCGTGCTGGGGCTGCCGCCGAGAGAGCCGGTGGACGTCGACGAAGCCGTGTCGGATTGGGCGAAGCCGGACGAGAGCCCAGCGGTGTTCATGCTGCAGGCCCCGAGGCCCAGCGAAGCGGCGGCAACGGCAAGCAGGACGACGCGCAACATTTCCTTAACTCCCGCAAATGGACGCGCGGTGACAGAGAGCGACCATCGCAATAAGCGGTTAACTCGCCGTTAACACTAAGGCCGGGTTGCCGGAAAGATTAAGAGTTGCGCCATCAACGGACTGGCTTTCGCCTCCGTCCATCCCCCGATGCCCTCTCGGTATTTTGCCAATGAAGGTGACGCCATTTGGGCGAGGAGGCGGCAAAAGCCGGATCGGCGGGCAAGTTGCGTTCGCAAGAGCGGCATCGCGGCTACAACCTTGCAAAAAAGCACAGAAGCCGGGAGCGAATCCCTTGGAACGCAAGGCCGTCTCTCCCAGACTGTCCGGAATCAGGCCGGTGATTCGCGCGTACGGCTCTCAACAATCGAGGTGCAGGGAAGGAGGCGTGCGAAATGTCGGCGCTTGGCAGCGGTGCCACCCTTGCCGGGCCGCGGCGCACGGGTGCGTCGGCGACCGGACACCTGGTCCTTGTCCGCATTTCCGCGGCCGGCGGCGCGACGCGCGCTGAGGTGGCGGCCGATCTCGCACCGCTTTTTACTCATAAGCTGTCGCCGGCCGATTGGCGCCGCCTCGCCGAGCGTGAAATCGGCCATCTCCTCGCGAACGGACTTGCGGTCGAGGAGAAGCGACGCCTTGCGGCGACCGGCGACGGCGCGCGCGCCGCAGCCCATTACCTCGGGCAAAAGACCGTCGATCCCAAGCCCTGGGCGGAACTGCGCGATATCGGCCTCATCGCCAAGGGCCTCGGCCTCGAAAAGGAAACCTCGGCGCGCGTGAAGCCGCTGGCGCGGGTCGAAGGCCTGCGTACGCTCATCGTGCAGAAGGCCTTCGGGCTGTCGGTGAAGAAAAACGCCGCGCCGACGAAGCTCAGGGCGCAACTCGCGGTCGTGGCGCTGGAACGGGCGTTCGGAAACCGCATCAAGGCGGGTATCGGCAAGGGGTCGGCGCTCTCCGCGAAGGCTGGCCGTTTGCTGGCAGGCCAGCTCTCGCAGAACCCGCGCGCGTTCGCGACCGATGCCAAGCTGATTGCGGAGCTCGCGGCTGAACGCGCGGGCGCAAAGGATTCGACGCTTGCTGCATTGCGCGTAGGTGTGCTGCGCGGCCTCGGGGCCCGGGCTTTGGACGCCGGATCGGACATCATCCCGACACCCGATGCGCCGCCGCAGATGCCGCTGCGCGTGCCCGCGCCGGACGCAGCACCGCCAACCGCGGCCAACGATTCGGCACCTGTCGCCGTCGATCCGCCCAAGGCGCTGCGGCCGGATCTTCCTCAGTTTGCCTTCGCCGTGAAGAAGGCTGCGGCCTCTCGCGCGGAGGGCTGGTCCGGCAGCCGCAAGGCGTATATTTCCCACGTATGGGAGGCGATTCGCGCAAGCGAACCGGCGTGGGCCCTCTCCGAGATCGAATTCAAATGCATGCTGGCTGAAGCGCACCGTGCGGGAGCGCTGGTGCTGGCGAACGCCGATCTCAAGGACAAGCGGAACGCGGACAACATCGAGCGTTCGGCCGTCCCTTACAAAAACACCGTGTGGCACTTCGTGCGGGTCGAGGAATAGATCGCCCGTTCACGGAGACCACTTGCGTTGGAGACCGTTGATTGATGCAGCAGGACGTTGTCGAGGCCGGTTCCGCGGACAAGCTGTCCCAAGCCTTTGAGCACTCCATCACCTGGGAGGATGACATCTGGCGGGCCGACCCCGTCGATGTGCCGGCGGTGCATGCAAAAGCGCGCCGCAAGTTCTCCGACCTGCTCGCTGAAATTACGAACGGCCGGCCGGGCGCGGCCGGGCCGTCGCGCATTCTGCTGTTCCACGGCCAGTCCGGCGCGGGCAAGACGCACCTTCTGCGCGCGCTGCGCACGGCGGCGCATCGCGAGGGCCGCGCCTATTTCGGCTATGCGCAGATGACGCCCGACGTCTCCAACTATGCCGACTACTACTTGCGCCGTCTCGTGCACTCGCTTGAGAAGGCCTACGATCCCGACGGTCCGGCCGATGGCGAGAGCGGCCTCGCCCGTCTCACGGAGCGTCTCGTGGGCGATTCCGAAGTATTGTCGAAGGCGCATCTTGCCGACCTTCGCGACGGTTCTCTTTCCGACGAGCAATTGGCGTCTCTCGTGCTGCGCTTGGCCGACGAGGTCGTCGCGAGCCCGAAGTTCCGCGAGCTTGAGCTCGACATCAACATCGTCCGCGCGATGTTGTATCTGGAGCGCCACGATCCGCGCATCGATCAGCGCGTGCGCCAATATCTGTTCGGCCGCCAGTTGACGCCGCTCGCGCATCAGGCCGTCGCTGCTCTCGATCCGAACACGGGCGAAGATCGCGCGTTCGAAATCATCTCCGCTCTCGGCACGTTGATGTGGACGGTGGAACGCGCCTCTCTCGTGTTCTCCATCGATCAGGTCGAGGATCTGCGTTTCTTCGACGACGCGGAGGAGCGTTTCCAGCGTGCTGCGCGCGACCTGATTCAGATCGCGAACCGGCTGCCGAACGCCATCATCATCATTTCCTGTCTGGAGGATTTCTACGGGCAGGTGCGCGGCGTGCTCGCGCAATCCTACATCGACCGCATCGAGAAGGCCGGCCCAGTGCCGCTTCTCGAATCCCGCACGCAAGATGAAGCGCGTCTGATCATTGCAAAACGCCTGGAGTACATCGCTGAGGAAGCGGGCGGGCTCGCCTTCCCCGATCCCGCGCAGTATTTCGGCCCCGATTTCTTCGAGGAGTTCGGCGGTCTCTCGACGCGCCGCCTGCTCGAACATGCGCAGAGCCGCCTTCGCGACAAGACGGCGCCCGCCGAGGCCGACGACGACGAAGCGCCCGACATGGGCTCCTGGACGTCGACGCTCGCCTCCGCGCTCGGCGGCATCTTCGGCAGTCCGGACAGCGCCGACACGGCGGGGCCGCTCACGCCGTCCGTCGATTATCGCGACGCATGGCAGCGTTTTCAGAATGCGTCGGAAGCAGAGATCCCGTCCGATGAGAACGAGTTGCTCGACGTCTTCACGTCGGCGCTTTCGCTCGCCCGCGACGAATGGGGCAGCGCGATCAAGCTCAGTGTCGGCCGCCTCGAAGTGTCCGACGAGGTCCCCGCGTTCGACGTGCGCGTGAGCCACAAGTCGGGTCACATGAGCGATCTGCGCGTGTTTCTCTGCAACCGCCCCACCCAGGGCGGCGGTTTAAAGCGTCAGCTCGACAAGGTGCTGCCGATGACGGCCGGCAAAAACTGCGTGATGCTGCGCGCGAGCGACTATCCGTCGAACAAGAAGAACCAGACGGCGCAGGCGTTCCGCAAATTCCGCGAAGGTGGCGGCCGCCTGTTCACGATCCCGATTCCCGAGTGGGAGCGCATGATGATGGTGCGCGAGTTCCACGCGCATTACAGGAACGATCCCGGCTTCCAGACATGGTTCGAGGACGCCAAGCTCCTTTCGAACATCATTTCGATCATCAGCGTGCTGCGGCTCGATCTGCTGGGGCGAGCCCTGCCGCGCGCCGCGTCCCGCGCGGAGCCGGAAGCCGCAGCCGTCGCCGACGCGCCCGCGCCATTCTCGCCTCCCGTCGATATCGCGCCGGCTCAGGGCGAACTCGCGCCGGGCGCCCCGGATCAGACGCTGCCGGATCACTCTCAGTCTGCGCTGCCGCCGCCCTGGTCGCTTGGCGCGAACGCAACGGATCAGCGGCCCGCCAACGACGACGAACTGCCGCTCTCCGTTATCCTCGACGAAAGCGGCACCAGCGGATCGAGCATCGTCGCGGGCCGTGAGGTCGGCGTGCTGAACAAGCCGATCAGCCTCAACAAGAACGTCTTGAAGCGCCACAGCGCGGTGCTCGGCGGCTCAGGCTCCGGTAAGACGACGCTCGCGCTTTGCATCATCGAGCAGCTTTTGCTGCAAGGCATTCCGGCGATCCTCATCGACCGCAAGGGCGATCTCTGCAGCTACGCCAATCCGGATGTCTGGCGCGCGAACGAGGACGAGTACACCGAGCGGCGCGGCGAACGCGAACGCCTCGCGGATGCGATCGACGTTGCCGTCTATACGCCGGGTCGCTCGTCCGGCCGCCCGATCTCGATCACGCTGCTGCCGAACGGCATTAACGAATTGCCCGAGCACGAGCAGCAACTGCTGGCGAACCTTTCCGCGGCCGCGCTCGGCGACATGCTGCATCTGAAGAACTCGGCGACGCATCAGAAGCAGTCGGGCACGCTGTCGGTGGCGCTGCGCATTCTCGGCTCGCGTCACAGCCGCGAGGTGACGCTCGGCGACCTCATCGACCTCCTGGAGGACGAGGATCCGGAGCTGACCGATCTCACGCAGCGTATGGACCCCTCGGGCCGGATTCGGCGCGACCTCGTGGCCCAGCTCGACAGCCTGCGCCACCGCAACTCGGCGCTGTTCGAAGGCGGCGGCGAAAGCCTGCAGATGGAGCGGTTGCTCGGGCTCGGCCCGCACGCCCGCGACGGCCGCACGCGTCTCTCGATCATCTACACGGGCTTCCTGGGCGACAACGAGAACATCCTGTTCTGGGTCTCGCAGTTCCTCTCCGAAGCGCTGCGCTTCTGTCAACGCAACCCGAACGACGAGCTGCAGGCGGTCGTCATGTTCGACGAAGCCGATCTCTACATCCCCGCAAACGCGAAGCCTGCAACCGCAGAGCCGCTGCAGAGCCTCCTGAAGCGCGCCCGCTCGGCAGGCCTTGGCATCATGCTGGCTACGCAGTCGCCGGGCGACCTCGACTACAAGTCCCGCGATCAGATCACGAGTTGGTTCATCGGCCGCGTGCGCGAGGACACGGCGCTCAGGAAGCTCAAGGCGGCGTTCCAGTCCGAGAGCGGTCTCGATCCGGCTGCCGTGCTCCCGGGCCAGACGGTGGGCGAATTCCACCTCGTGCAGGAAGCCCATGTCCGCTCCATGAAGGCGACGCGCTCGCTGATCGAGGCGGAGCAGGTGCCCTTCGACCGCATCGAGCAGTTGGCGAACGAGACCAAGGGGCAGGACGAGCGCCAGCTTCGTCTGTTCGATGGCCTGCGTTCGCTCGCCCGCCGCCTGTAGTGGGCGCGCCTGCCACGGCCTCGCGATAACGACACCTCCGCTCGGCCTAAAATCGTGCGCGGACGCCGGAGCGCGTTATCCCCGGAATCCTCTCGTCTTCGACGAAAGGTCTGTGGCCGGATGGCAACAAACCGCTCGTCTCCTGCGGTCGTAGGCCTCGCGGAATGCGAGATATCCACAGGGCGGGTAAGCTTAAAATTCATCCGTCGGGGGATCGAATGATTTGAAAGAAATAGGAAAAATTCGGCGTTCAGGAAACCCTGCTGCGGCGCAACGAGATCAACTCGCTTTCGCGAGATGATAATGTGGCGAAATTGGGAATAGCAGCTGAGAGAATATATTTTTTATTGTATTATCCTCATGTTTCGTGGGTGAGGGGTCTCCGCGAGACAAACGGAGGATCTGCGAAGGTGGGCGGCTTCGCGGAGTTTGCGTATAAGTGCGGGGTTTGTCGTGTTATGCTTGGTAAATCGTTTTTGATGCTCGTGGTGGCCACGCTGCTTGGCCCGGCTGTCGGTGTTGGCCTGTTCGTGCTGCTCAATACGATGTGACGTCGGCGGCCCGTTCTGGTGACCGTAGAACGTCGTTTCGTGTTGGCTTGCGGCGTTCCGGCCGCCTCTTTTGCATGAGCCTTTGGTCGCCCTACGCGCGATAAAGGCGTGCGCGACGATGCGCACCCCATCCCCCCGGTTTTTCGCTAGAGCGTTTTCCGATCCGATGGAATCGGATCAGAAAACGCTATATCTCTTTGATGAGACCGACGATTCACGCTTCGGACTGATAGGGTCCGAAGCGATCATGGTCTAGACCTCGAACACCACCGCGCCGCCGGTCAGCCCCGCGCCAGCCGCGCAGAAGAGAAGCCGCTCCCCAGGGTTGAATGCACGCCCCTCGCTCGCGATGGAGAGCGTCAGCGGGATCGTCGCCGCGGAGCTGTTCGCATAGAGCGCGACGGTCGACAGCATCTTGTCGTCCGCGACGCCGAGCTGGCGCTGCACCGCGCCGATGATGCGCGCGTTGGCCTGGTGAGGCACGAAATAGTCGATGTCGCCAATAGAGAGGTCCGCGCGGGCAAGCGCCTTCTGCGCCGCATCCGTCATCATCCGCACCGCGCGCGTGAACACCGCGCGCCCGTCCCGCACGTGCATGAGCATCGCGTCCGCCGGAAGTCCATCCGCGAACGGCCTTCGGCTTCCGCCCGCAGGCACTTGAATGAGATCGTAGGCCGCGCCATCGGAGGCAAGATGAACGCCCCGCACGCCCGCTGCCGCGCGCTCGGAGGGAACGAGCAGCGCCGCGCCCGCGCCGTCGCCGAACAGCACCGCGCTGACCGGGTCGTCGAGATTGAGACGGCGCGAGAGGATGTTCGCGGCAATCACCAGCGCCGGCTGCCCGGTCTGCCGCACGAAGCTGTCCGCAAACGTCAGCGCATAGAGAAAGCCGCCGCACGCGCCCGCCATGTCGATGGCGCCCGCGCCCGCAGCGCCGAGACGGTGGGCAACGAGCGGCGCCGTTGGAGGCAACACATGATCCGGCGTCGAGGTCGCGAGCACGACGAGCCCGATAGATGCGCGATCGAACGCGTCCCCCGCGCGCGTCAACGCCATCTCGCCCGCGTTGACGGCGAGATCAGACACCGCCTCGTCCGCACGCGCGAAACGGCGCTCGCGAATTCCCGTGCGTCTCTCCGTCCAGCCGGCTTCTAGGCCGAGCCGCGCCTCGATTTCCGCGTTTGTCACACGCCGTTCGGGCGCATAGTGTCCGAGCGCAAGCAGAGCCGATCCGATGTCCCGAATATTCGGGTCTCCAGTATTCATGCCCCCTCTATAGAGGGCGGCCCCACCGCACAAGGTCCAAAACATCCGATGACGAAGCCCATCCTCCTGGTGGCCGCCGCCGCGCTGGTCGATACCGACAATCGCGTGTTGCTGTCCAAACGCCCCGAGGGCAAGCAACTCGCCGGTCTCTGGGAGTTTCCTGGCGGCAAGGTGGACCCCGGAGAGACGCCGGAAGAGGCGTTGATCCGCGAACTCGACGAGGAACTGGGCATCGAAGTCTGCGACACGTGCCTCGCGCCGTTTACCTTCGCGAGCCATGCTTATCGTGAGTTCCATCTTTTGATGCCGCTCTTCCTGTGCCGGAACTGGGAAGGCGACGTGATCCCGCGTGAGGGCCAGGAAATCGCCTGGGTGCGCGCCAAGCGCCTCGCGGATTATCCGATGCCGCCCGCCGACGCGCCGCTCGTTCCCTGGCTGCGCGATCTCCTCGGATAGAAGGGCATGCGGGTCGAACTCGAACGTGGTCTCTGGCGTCCCGCGGCGGAAGCGGACCTTGCCGCCATCGTCGCCATCGCCGACGTCGTGCACGTCAATTACCCCGAAGAGGACGCCGTAATTGCGGAGCGGCTTCGGCTCTACCCGGCAGGTTGCGCGCTATTGGAGTTGGACGGCAAGCCGGCGGGCTATGCGCTCACGCATCCGTGGCGTTATGCCGAGCCGCCGTCGCTCAACATGCGATTGCAGGCCATTCCTGAGCGCGCGACCACCTACTACATCCACGATCTGGCCCTGTTGCCAGAAACACGAGGCTCGGGCGCGGGCAGTGCGATGGCGGATGCAATTCTCGCGCACGCGCGCGACAGTGGATACGCGAACGCGTCATTGGTTGCGGTCAACAGCTCGGTGCCGTTCTGGAGCCGTTTTGGCTTCGAGGTCGTATCCGAACTCGCGCTCGCGGCGAAGCTCCTCACTTACGACGCCGACGCGCGCTTCATGGTGCGGACGCTGCCTTCCTGATAGCAACGTTAAAGCTTCCGCTCGCGCACGCCGAGCGCATCCGCAAGCCGTGCCTTGGCGGAGCCGGGCTTCAGAGGCTGCTGCTGGCTTTCGTGCGGGGCCCACGCGGTTAGCGTCAGGATCTCGAACGTGGCGGGCACGCGCCCGCCTTCGATCCCGAACCGCTCGGTATAGATTTCGGACGCGCGCAGCATGAGGCCGCGCGTCACCGGCGTTCGCCGCCGCTCGACGAGCATGTTCGACGCGCCCATTCCCTTGAGATCGCGCATCAGCGCAAGCGGCGTTTCGTAGGTGACGGTCACGATGTCGGAATCGGCGACCGGCAGCGCAAAGCCCGCGCGCTGAAGCAGCCCGCCCAGGTCCCGAACGTCCGCAAACGGTGCAACGCGCGGCGAGGCTCCGCCCAGCAGTTCCGCTTCGGCCGCGAGCCACGCTTCGCGCAGCTCTGTCAACGTGCGGCCTCCGAGCAGGGCCGCGAGCAGAAGGCCGTCGGGTTTGAGCGCACGGCGGATCTGCACGAGCGTTCCGGGAAGATCGTCGACGAACTGCAACGCGAGCCCCGAGACGACGAGATCGAGCGACGCATCCCCGAACGGCAGCATGTCGAGCCGGGCGACCACGTGATGTCCCGGTGCCGCGCTGAGCAGGCCAGCCGAAGGATCGGCGGAAATCAGGATTTCGACGGAAGGGAGGCGTCCGATCTCGCGCCCGAGCACGCCATGATGCGCGCCGAGATCGACCGCGACGGGGAAACGGCGCTGCACGATGGCAAGTCTCTCGGCGAGATCCTCCGCGACCCGTTTGAGCAGGAAATCGTGAGCGCTGGCGGACGCAACGGCACGTTCGCGTCGCGACGTCAGAAGCGCGATGTCGAAAAGGGGCGGGGCGGCGGACATGGGAAACGGGAAGTCCTTCGGTGCGGTGCGCGGGCCGTGGTATCACATCTATAGCAGATGCGGACCGCGCGACGAGGCGCCGGTCTGGGGAGTGTGCGCTCATGTCCGAGCACGGCCTGGACGAAGACGCGGATCTGAGAGGCGCGTTGCAGCCTCAAGCGGGCCTCTTCCGCCGCGCGCTCGCCCGCCTTTCGGACATCGTCATGCCGCCGGTCTGCCTCGTCTGCCGCACGCCGATCGGCGGGCACGATGCGCTCTGCGCCGCTTGCTGGCGCGAGGTGGATTTTATCCGCCCGCCCGTCTGCGACCGCCTGGGCCTGCCCATGCCATTCGACATCACGCCGTTCGGCGCCGATGGTCCGATGATCTCGGCCGCCGCGGCAGCCGATCCTCCGCCTTACGGCCGCGCCCGCGCCGTCGCCGCCTATACGGGCGGGATGCGCGCCCTGATCCACGGGCTCAAGTTTCACGACCGCCATGACGTCCGGCGTTTGCTCGGCCGCTGGCTGGTGGAAGCGGGCGGGGAAGTGATCGAGGATGCCGATCTGATCGTGCCGGTTCCGCTGGCGCGCCGGCGGCTTTTGCTGCGTCGTTTCAATCAGGCCGCGACGCTGAGCCAGGAGATCGCCCGCTTGACCGGGCTCCGCTACGAGCCCATGGCGCTTGCTCGCACGAGAGCCACGGCGAGCCAGGTGGGACTGTCGCGCGCCGCCCGCCGCCGCAACGTTTCCGGGGCTTTCGCGGTCCCTCGCCGCTACGCGGCTCGTGTCGCGGGCGCCAACATCCTGCTGGTCGACGATGTCATCACGACGGGCTCGACGGTCGGCGCATGTGCGCGGACGCTTCTGCGGGCGGGCGCCGCGCGGGTTGACGTCTTGGCGTTGGCGCTCGTGACCGATCATGCGACCGTTCCCTCCTGAGGGGCCGCCTAAGCTGGAAAAATGCTCCAAATCGGTGTGTTATGGGGCAGAGCGTCGCTTTGCGGAACGCGTGCGAGCGGCTAACCTGAAGCACGGAGATCCGGTCGGGACGTCGAGGAATTAGCGAAGACATGGCGAAAGTCACCATCTACACGACGTCACTTTGCCCCTACTGCCACATGGCAAAGGAGCTGTTGCGCGAAAAGAGCGTGACGTTCGAGGAAATAGACGTGACGGGTAGGGCGGAGCTGCGCGCTGAGATGCGCGACAAAGCCGGAGGCCGCAACACCGTCCCTCAGATCTGGATTGGAGACCGCCACGTCGGTGGCTGCGACGACCTGATGTGCCTCGATCGCAGCGGCAAGCTCGATCCTCTCTTGAGCGCGAGCGCGTAGGCGCCCCATGTCGCGCGGTCCCTCGAATTCGTTTCGTGCCGGTCTCGTGCAGATGTGCGCGGGCCGAGACGTCGCCCACAACATAAGCGATGCAACTGCGCTCATTCGCGAGGCGGTAAGCGGCGGCGCCGATTACGTGCAGACGCCCGAGACCACGAACCTGATGGAGCTCGACCGCGCGCGCCTCTTCGCCGCCGCCGAGCCCGAGCACGCGAACGCCGCGCTTCAGCGGTTCTCGGACCTCGCTCGCGAGCTGTCGATCTGGCTGCATCTGGGCTCGCTTGTCGTGAAGGTGAGCGAAGAAAAGCTCGCCAATCGCGCCTACGTCATCTCGCCAGCGGGAGACGTTACGGCGCGCTACGATAAAATTCATATGTTCGACGTCGATCTGCCCAACGGCGAGAAGTACCGCGAAAGCGCGAACTATGAGCCGGGCAGCCAAGCCGTTGTCGCCGGTCTGCCCTGGGGCGGGCTTGGTCTCTCCATCTGCTACGATCTGCGCTTCCCAAACCTCTATAGGACTCTCGCCCACGCGGGCGCGGTGATGCTTGCCGTCCCGGCAGCCTTCACGCGCCTCACCGGCGAAGCGCACTGGGTAACGCTGCTGCGCGCGCGCGCCATCGAGGCGCAGTGTTTCGTGATGGCGGCCGCTCAAGGCGGGTTGCATGAGCACGGTCGCGAAACCTTCGGCCACAGCCTCATCGTTGCGCCGTGGGGCGAGGTTCTCGCCGAGGGCGGCGTTCACCCCTCGGTCATATTTGCGGACATAGATTTGAGCCGGATCGCGGATGTTCGGTCCCGCGTGCCGTCGTTGCGGCATGACAGGACATTCGACGTCATCCATGCCGGCAACGTTGCCGCGGAGTCCGCGTCATGATCAAGTTCACCCTGCAGTGCCGCGACGGCCACGAGTTCGAGGGTTGGTTTCGGAACGGCGCCGCGTATGAGGCGCAAGTCGCTGCCGCGCAGATTGCTTGCCCTCACTGCGGCAGCCACAGCATCGACAAGGCGATCATGGCGCCGGCCGTTGCACGCCGTGGCGCGGACGTTGCGGCATCTCCGAACACGAGCACCGCGCACCAGAGCGATGATCCCGCCAACGCGCCGCTTCACGCCCTTCACCGGCGACTGCGCGAACTCCGCGACGAGATTCATTCCAAAGCGGAATACGTCGGCGGCAAGTTCGCGGAGGAGGCGCGGCGTATCCACTTCGAGGAAAGCCCGCCGCGTGGCATTTACGGCGAAGCCTCCTCCGATGAAGCGCGCGAGCTTGCGGAGGATGGCATCCCATTTTTGCCCGTCCCGCGCCTGCCGGAAGACTTGAACTGAGGCTTCCCGATCACACGCGCGATTTGCGAAAGTTTCGCGAAAGGCTGCAGCCTTAGCCCTCGTGTGTCGGGCAGTTTGCTTCTGCCGGCGCTGGCAGATGCAAGGGGGCGCGGCAGGTGACGGTACTTGAGACGACAACTCGAAAAGCGCCGCCGAAGCGCCGCGAGATGCTCACGCGGCGCGAGCGTGACTGCCTCATCCTCACAGGTCACGGGCACTCCGAAAAGGAGGTTGCTCTTGCACTCGACATCAGCCCGAACACGGTCCGCGTCCATATCGAGAACATCAAGCGCAAGCTGGGCGCGTCCAACAAGAGCCACGCACTCATACTCGCGCTGCTGACCGGCGAAGCGGAACTCAAGGATTTCGACGAGAAGGTCGCGGCGGACGCGCCGCACTGACGCCCTCCCCGCGCATAGAGGCGCGAAGCGTCAACAGCCAAGCGCCGAGCGGATACGCCCGCCGATCTGATCGAGCGGCAGCACCTCGTCGGAGCCGCCCGCCTCCACAAGCGAGCGGGGCATTCCGTAAACCACGCAGCTGGCTTGATCCTGCGAGATGTTGTAGGCGCCGAGCTTGTGCAACTTGGCGAACTCGGCTGCGCCGTCGGCCCCCATTCCCGTCAGCATGACGCCGAGCACGTTCTTCCCGAACGCGGATCGCGCGCTTTCCGCCAGCACGTCCACCGAAGGTTTGTAGAGACTTTCGCCCTGGTCCGGCCGCACCTTGATCTCGGAGCCCGTCACGCGCGTCTGCATTCCGCCGGGCGCGATGTAGATTGTGCCCTTTGTCAACGTCATACCGTCTTCGGCCTCGACCACCTTCGGCTTGCAGGTGTCGTTGAGGCGCTGGGCAAGAGCCTTCGTGAAATTCGGCGGCATATGCTGTGCCACGACGATGGGCACGGGGAGCGCTTCGGGAAGCTGCGAAATGACGCTCTGCAGCGCCTGCGGTCCGCCGGTGCTGGAGCCGACGATGCAGATCTTTGCGCTGACGCGTCCGCCGCACGCCGTCCGTGGCGGAAGCGGTGTGCGGACCGCCGCTGCCGGCTTCGCTCCGGTGGCAGGTGTCCGGATGCGATGCTTACGCGCCTCGACGGCAGCCGAAAGCTTCTCGTGAATACGTTCGAGACCGCGAGATTTGGGGATGAAATCGATCGCCCCAAGGTCGAGCGCTTCGAGCGTGATGGAGGCGCCCTGTTCCGTACGCGCGGAAAGCATGATGACGGAAGCGCTGCTCCGGCTCACGATTTCCTTGAGCGCATCGATGCCGTTCATCACCGGCATGTCGATGTCGAGCGTAACGACATCGGGAGAGAGCGCGAGCGTCTTCTCGATCGCATCGCGGCCATCGATGGCGGTGCCGACAACCTTGAAGCGCGGATCGGCCTCGATTTTCGGTGGCAGCACGCTTCTCATGAAGGGCGAGTCGTCGACGACGAGCACACGGATGAGCGGGGGGGACATTGGATGTGACTCCTCGCCGGAAAAGCACGAGCCTGTCCGCCAGGGCTCGGGCGCGCCTGTTACGGCGCCGTTCTTGATCTTTGAGATACATCGTTAACAGCGAGAAGTTTCCATTCGGTTACGCACGCACCCGGTGCGCGCCGAGGTCACAAGCCGCTCGGCCGAAGCGAAACATTCGCGCCGAAAGGCCCTGTTAAGACTATCGCAAGCAATCTCGCCCCATACTTCGAGGGCATCGACAGAGCGACTGGCGGGCCCTTAACGCTCGCACGATGTGTGGTGCGTGCACACGGTATGGGTTTAAGGGGATAGGGTTATGAGCGCGAATGACATGCCTGTACTCGTCGTCGACGATTACAGCACCATGGTTCGGATCATTAAGAAGCTTCTGAAGCAGATCGGCTTCGAGAACGTGGACGATGCCGCCAGCGGCGAGGCTGCGCTTCAAAAGATCAAGGCCAAGGAATACGGCCTCATCATTTCGGACTGGAACATGGAGCCGATGACCGGCTACGAGCTTCTCAAGGCTGTGCGGGCCGACCCCGCCATGAGCAAGACACCGTTCATTCTGGTCACCGCGGAATCCAAGCAGGACAACATCAACGCCGCCAAGAGCGCGGGCGTGAGCGGCTACATCATCAAGCCGTTCAATGAGAAAGTCCTCAAAGAGAAGATCGACGCGGCGTTGGCTGCGCCCGTCGCGGCCTGATCCGGCCGACGCATTCGGAAATTGAGAAACCCCGGGTCGAAAGGCCCGGGGTTCTTCGTTTCATCGGATCGCAAGCCGAGATACGGACAGCTCACATATAGCCGCGCTGCATCAGATCCTTTGTGTGCAGCACGTCGACAACCGTCTCGTCGTCCACCACGACGATGTTGGCGATCCGCCGCTCCTTCATGAGCGAGACGGCGGTGCTCATGAGATCGTCGACGCTGACGGTGAGCGGGCGCGTTGTCATGATGGCCTGCGCCGTCTTGGAAAACATGTCGGGCGAGAACGCGCGCCTGAGATCGCCTTCTGTAATGAGGCCCACGAGGCGGTTGGTCTCGGGTTCCGTCACCACGACACAGCCGCGTTGACCCTCAGCGAGGCGAATGACGACATGTCCCATCAACTCGTTGGGATGAACGATCGGCACCGCGTCCTTGAATTCGTCGGTGTAACGGCGCACCGAAGAGAGCAGAAGTCCGAGGCGCCCGCCAGGGTGCAGCTTTCCGAAGTCCGCATCCAGGAACGAGCGCTGCTCCATCAGCAGCACGGCAAGGACATGTCCCGCTGCAAGCGTGATGATGGCGGACGATGTCGGTGCGAGGTTATTGGGGCAGACCTCTTTGACCTTCGGCAGCCTGAGGCAGATGTCCGCCTGCTTGGCGAGCCGGCTGTTCTCGTTGGACGTCATGCAGATGAGCTTGGCGCCATTCGCTGCACAGAACTCGGCGACCGGAAACAGCTCCTTGGTCATGCCGGAGTTCGAAATTGCCAGAACCACGTCCTGCCCCGTGATCATGCCGAGGTCGCCGTGCGAGGCCTCTGCCGCGTGCAGGAAGAACGACGGAGTCCCGGTGGATGCGAACGTGGCTGCGAGCTTGGTGCCGATGTGACCGGATTTGCCGACGCCCGTCACGACGAGCCGGCCCGCACAGCCCTGGATCAGCGCCACGGCCTTGATCATGTCGTCGTTGAAGCTTTCGCGTAGCAGGTTCAGCGCGTCGATCTCCTGATCGACGATATTGCGAGCCCGCTCAAGAGCTTCGGCTACGTGTTCTGGACGCATCTGAAGTGCCTTTGTCGCGTTCGGGAAGGGTCGCGGAGGCGCTACTGTCCACCGTCGCTCCTCGCTGTCAATGCCGCAGACTATGCCCGCCTACAACGCTCGATAGGGAATAAGGCGCGTTCCCTGATCGGGAAAACCAGGGACACGTCGGAGGTTCAACGAATTCGGTCTGGCTCTTTCTTGATTAAAGTGCAGCGATAGCTGTCTGGGATAGTTTTTTCCATCAAGGGTTCGCCCATGCATGCAGAATTGGCTGCATTCCCGGCTTCAATTCGTCAACGTTGCCACCTATAAGAGCGGGATCGACGCTGACGTCAACCGAGGGAATCCATAGGTCAGACGGAGCGTTCCCTTGAAAAGGTCGACGTGAGGGAGGGATAGTATATATCGCTGATCGAGGGTCGGATGACCCACACCTTCTAATTTGAATGTTGCTTCATCAGACGAGGTTGCCGATGTCCGCCCAAACAGCCAACCTAGACGAGCAGAATATTGCGTTTTGGAACGAGCTGTGCGGGTCTAACCAAGCGCGGGTGCTCGGAATTGCAGATGCCTCGCCGGCTTCGCTGAAAAAGTTCGATGACTGGTTCCTGTCCTTTTATCCCTACCTCTTCCTGCATATCCCGTTCGAAGAGCTGAAGGGAAAAGACGTTCTTGAGGTCGGGCTTGGCTACGGGACGATCGCCCAGCGACTTGCGGAGAGCGGTGCCCGTTATACCGGACTAGACATTGCCTCTGGTCCGGTTGAAATGGCCAACTTCCGCATCCGCCAAGCCGGTTTGGAGGGGCAAGCAGTTCAAGGTAGCGTATTAAAGGCGCCGTTCCCCGACGAGAGCTTTGACATGATCGTGACAATTGGATGTCTCCATCACACTGGAAATCTCCAGCGCGCCCTCGACGAGTGCTACCGACTCCTTCGTCCGGACGGGAAGCTTATGGTTATGCTCTATTATGCGTACTCTTACCGTCGTTGGGAGCAAGCAAGGTCCGAAACGCTACGTTATTGGTTCCGGGAGCGGTTTGGATATGTCGGGCCGGTCAAGCCTTTGAGCGACGCCGAAAAGTGGGATTACGACCACAACGAAAAGGGACAAGCTGCACCCCATACAGATTTCGTATCGGTCCGTTCGCTCCGAAAGATGACGTCAAAGTTCTCCTCTTTCTCGTATCGGCGCGAAAATATCAATACTGAGCCGCCATTCCAGAAGTGGTCGAGCCGCCGCGAACTGTTGAAGACCAAGTATCCTGGGATTGTTGGTTTGGAAATTTACGCGACCCTCACAAAATGATACGATCCGTGATCGGGAGATCGCGAACCGCCACATTCAAACATTTAGCGATAATACTCCCGGTACCACGCGACGAAGGACTCGATCCCTTCCTTCAGCGGTGTCGCCGGGCGGTAGCCCGTGTCGCGGACGAGGTCGTCCACATCGGCCCACGTGGCAGGCACGTCGCCGGCTTGCATCGGAAGCCACGTTTTCTTGGCCTCTTTGCCGAGTGCGGCTTCAAGGATCTCGATCATCCTGAGCAGCTCGACCGGTTCCGTATTTCCGATGTTGTAAATCCGGAAGGGCGCGCTGCTGCTGCCGGGATCCGGTGCGTCTCCGCTCCATTCCGGATTGGGCGCTGCGAAGCGATCGGCGGTGCGTAACACGCCTTCGGCGACATCGTCGACATACGTGAAGTCGCGACGCATCTGGCCGTTGTTGTAAACTTCGATGGGCTCGTCCGCGAGAATAGCGCGCGTGAACCTGAAAAGTGCCATGTCCGGACGCCCCCAGGGTCCGTAAACCGTAAAGAAGCGAAGCCCCGTCGTCGCCAGTCCATAGAGATGGCTGTAGCAATGCGCCATCAACTCGTTGGCCTTCTTCGTCGCTGCATAAAGACTGACGGGGTGGTCGACGTTGTCATGCACGGAAAACGGCATCTGCGTATTGGCGCCATAGACCGAGCTTGACGAGGCGTAGACGAGATGGCGCACACCGTTGCGGCGGCATCCTTCGAGAACGTTGCCGAAGCCAACCAGATTGGCGTCGATGTAGGTCTCGGGATGTTCGAGCGAGTAACGCACGCCAGCCTGTGCGGCGAGGTGGATGACGACCTGCGGTTGCACGGCTGCGAAGAGGTTTGCGGTATCCTCTCGGGCCGCGAGATCCAGGCGGTGGAACGAGAAGGTGGGAGAGGCGCTCAAAAGAGCGAGCCGAGCCTCCTTCAGAGCCGGATCGTAATAGTCATTGAGATTGTCGATGCCGACAACGGGCGTTCCTCGGTCGAGCAGCCGGCGCGCCACATGAAAGCCGATGAAGCCTGCGGCCCCGGTGACGATGATCGGTGTATTCACGGTCGAAGCCAAGATCGGGAGACCTATTCGCGGGGTGAAACGACGGAATCGATTGCCGGTGAAATCCACATGGCGCGTGATATCTAGCGCTTACTATCCCGAATCCTCCCGCAAAGGAATACAGCGCGCGCGAGCTGCCGTTGACGTCGAGTGCTCAGCTTGGGGCGCGCAAGTCGGCATAGAGGGCAACAAGCCGTGCCTGCTCGATCTCCCAATTATAGCGGCCAAGGACCGCTTGGCGGCCGTTGTCGCCCATGCGCCGCGCCTCTGCCGGATCGTTGACCAAGCGGTCGATGGCAACAGCGATCGCTGTAGGATCGAGAGGGTTCACGCAGATGCCGCAGGCGTTTTCTTCGACGAGATCCCGCCAGAGCGGAAAATCGGACGCAATCACCGGCACGCCAGCCGACATGTATTCGAACATCTTGATTGGCAGCGAGGTGAGATAGGCGGGTGTCGGATGCAAGGTCACGAGGCCCGCAATCGAGCGCGAAAGCACATCCCGGATTCCCGTGCGCGAAAGAAAGCCTAGATGATCCGTCTTTCCCCAGCCAGGCGAAGATTGGACAATCTCCTTCGTGCCGGTGCCGACGAAGTCTCCTGCCAGCGCGAGGCGAACGTCGGATTGGCAATAGGTCATCGCGGCGATGGTGTCATGAATGCCTCGGGCGGCGGAGAGGCCGCCGACATAGCAGACGATCTTGTTCTTAGCCGTCCAGGATGCGCCGTCGTCGAGTTCACCGAGGATCGGATAGTTCTTGATGTCGGTTGCGGGCACACCCATCGCGGCGAACTTGTCGCGGATGGTCGGCGTCGCCGCGACGACGTGGTCGAAGTGGCGGCAGACGGTGCGCTCCAACAGTCGCGCGCCTGATGAAATGGGTCGGCGCAGCGCGACTGGGATGTAGGGTTTCGAGAGAATATCCTGCGGGAGATCTTCATGCGCATCGTAGATCACGCGCTTGCCTCGGCGCTTCAGAACTTTGCCTGCCAGCATCAGTTCAGGATCGTGAAAGTGATAGACATCGCAGTTGGCGGCGATGGCCTGCGTGAGCACGCGCCGCGTGGTCGTGAGCGCTCTGCTCAGCCTGCCGCCTGGCCTGCCGACATCGAGAATACGAACCCCATCGCGCGTTTCGTCGCCCACACCGTCCGCAACGATCAGCGTCACGTCGTGCCCGGCAGCCGCGAGCGAGCGGCACTGTTTGAGAAAAATCCGCGTGTCGTAACGGGCGTGCACCGATGTCAGATGGGCGATCTTCAAGGCTGGCCCTCCGAGTGGCCGCATCGTTGAGACAGAAGGCTTACGAGGCCACTTTGAATTCTCGCTCCCATAACGCAACGCTATAGAGCCGCCAGCGGCTGCGCTTATCGAGCCGTTGCATCGCCTTGGAGAATGCGTTTGCGGAAGCCATCTCACCCAAGAGGGGCGATGTGAGAACCGTCCGTTGCATCTCGGCTGCGTGTTTGGTCAGCCAAATATCTTCAGGAGCCTCGAATCCGAACTTGTTTTTCCGCCACGCCACGGCCTCGGGAAGCCGTCCCGTCATTGTCTTGCGCAAGATCCATTTGGACCAGCCGTCGCGGATTTTGTAGCGGTCGGGAAGCGACAGGCTCAGTTCGAGTAGCCGATAATCCAGGAAGGGCAGACGCGCTTCCACGCTATGAGCCATCGAGTTCTTGTCTTCGTAGCGCAGAAGGACCGGAAGATTCGTGGATTCGATTTCCAGCTTTTGCAGGCGAAAACTGTCGAAGCAACTCTTGGCGAAGGCCGACAGCGGTGCGGGCAAAGGCGCGTGGCGGTCGAAGTGCCGATGGCGACGCTTGTAGAACGCGTATCGCGCGGGAGCCACCAGCGCACCCACGAGATACTTCGCCATGTTGACGGGGTGCATCTTAGCGTTGTTGCGTGCAGATGCCCGCAAGGCCGCGACGGTGGCGCCGATCCCATCGCGACGGAATGCCGATGCGATATAGGCGGCGTAGTATTTCTCGTAGCCGAGCAGCGTCTCGTCTCCTCCCTGCCCGTCGAGCAGCACGACGATTCCGTTGTCTCTAGCGGCTTTCATGACAAAATATTGCATGGTGAGCGAGGGGCCGCCGAACGGTTCTTCCTGCGCACGCACCACATGAGGCAGCGACGAAACGAAATCTTGGTAGCTCGGCTTCGTGCAATGCCAGTCGAGATCGCTCGACTTGACGACCATCTCCGCGAAGTGCGCCTCGTTGTTGGAATCCTGCTCGCTGACGGCCGTGATGGCGCCGAAACGACCATCCGCTTCACGGCGATAAAGTTCCGACGCGGTGGCAGCGACAGATGAAGAATCGAGCCCGCCGCTAAGGCAGGTTCCTACTTTCACGTCCGACCTGAGCCGCAACCGCACCGCGTCTTCGAACAACGCCGAGAACTCCTCGGCCGCGTCCGAGATGGACAGGCTGCCCACGTCTTCCCGCGGGCTCACTTCATAGTAGCGCTGGATGGTGAAGCGGTTGTGCGTGAGATTGAAGGTGGCGCTGTGACCGCCCGGCAGGCACCGGATGCCCCGAAAAAACGTCCGGTCGTCGACGTCGCTGAAGCTGGTGACGAGGAATGTGCGGATGACGTCCATGTCGGCCGAGACGCCCTCGCCGAACGGCAGAAGTTGGCGAATTTCGGAGCCGAAGGCAAAGGCGTTGCGTCCCTCGGAGTAGTAGAGCGGCTTCACGCCGAACCGATCGCGCGAAAGAAAGAGCCTCTGTCGTGCGCGGTCGAAGATGGCGAACGCCCACATGCCGTTAAAGCGGCTCACGCACTCATCGCCCCAGCAGTCGTAGGCGGCGAGGATCACTTCCGAATCCGTCTCGGTGCGGAAAATATAACCTTTGGCGCGCAACTGCTCGCGAATTTCGAGGTAATTGTAGATTTCGCCGTTGAACGTCAGCACCTGTGTGCCGCCCGCGTTGTGCATGGGCTGAGCGCCGTGTTCGCTCAAGTCCAGGATCGACAGACGCCGATGACCGAGTGCCAGCGAGCCATCGATAAAATGACCGCTGCCGTCAGGACCCCGATGCCGGACGGCGTCCGTCATGCGTTCGATGACCGAACGCTCGGCCGGTCCCCCATCGAGGCGAACGAACCCCGCAATGCCACACATGCAATCGGTCCCTCCTGCCGCCCCGTTGTCTCTCTAGCTTCTTCTCTGCTGCTTCTAAGGCGGGACCGGTAGTTGCACCAGTCGCGATGTGAAACCTCACGCGGCGAGCGCGCGGTAGCATTGAAGCAGTGTCCGGCTTTCCTGCGCCCAGTTGTACTCGTCCTCTACGGCCAGTCTCCCCCGCTCACCCATCGCCTCAGCTTCGTCGGGATTGTCCAGTATCCATGCCATGGCCTGGGCGATGGCGGCCGGGTCCCGCGGGTCGACGAAAAGACCGCAGCGCGCATCGCCGATGAGATGCCGCCAGAGCGGAAAGTCGGAAACGATCACGGGCAGTCCTGCAGCCATGTATTCGAACAGTTTGATGGGGTAGGAATAGAGATAGTTTTCCCTTGGGTGAAGGACGACCAGCCCGGCCCGCGCCCCGCCGAGCATGCGCGCGATATCTTCGCGGCCAACCCAGCCCCGGTCGAGAACGTGTCGCCAGCCCGGCATGCGCTCGATCTCCTCGCGGAGCGCCGCGGGATCGAACGCGCCGGCCAGATCAAGAATGACCTGTGCTTTATCGATACGTGGCAGGGCATCGACGACCTCGCGAATCCCTCGGTCGACCGTAATTTTTCCGACGTAAGCGAAATGCGGCGCGCGCATCGCGTAGGGCGTGGCGTCGGATGCAACAAGCTCCTCGTGCAGCGGAAAATTACGGATCGTGTGCGTTTTGCGCTTCGGGAAGCGGCGGGCGATGTGCGGTGTCGCCGCCAGAATTTTTGTAAACATCAGCCCGCCGATCCATTCGAGGACTGCGTAGCTGACGCTCGCCGCATATCGCACGGGCCATGAGAAGCGCCAGGCGAACACTTCGCGCGGATAGTCTTCGTGAACGTCATAGATGACGCGGTATCCGGCCGCAGCGAGCAGAATGGCGAACGGCAGGAACATGCCGTCGTGGAAATGGATGACGTCGGGCTTAAATTTCCGGGCCTGTCGCGCGGCGCGCCACATAGGAACCAATCGACCCGCCACGCGCCCTCCCGTGCGGCCGACATCGACAATGTTGACCCCGTTGAAAACTTCATCGCCGTCACCGTCGCTGACGAAAAGAGCAACATCATAGCCCTCATTGGCCAGAGACACGCATTGCTTGAGCAGGATGCGCGTGTCATGCCGGTGATGCAGGGTGGCGATGTGGGCGGACTTCATGAGGCGCGGGTCAATCAGGCTGAATGAGACCGTCGCATGGCATACAGCGCCCCTCGGGGAAACCAAAGCGGTTATCTCAGTCTGCGGCCTTCTCCGTGCCCCGCGCGCCGTGTCATTTTGACTGATGCCAAACCGCACGCGGAAAGCCTTTGGCGGGCGGGGAGAGAGCTGTGGAGAAAAGGGGAAGACGGTGGCCGCAGAGCGAGCCACGCGGAGCAAAAAAGTTAGAAAAGTCATTCAAAGCTTTGAATAAAAACAATCCACATTGGACAGGCAGCTCAGGCATTCCGTCCGTTCTTCGGGTTGACGTTCACGCTCTGAACGTTCTAGACCGATGACGTTGGGGAGGGGGGCACGGTGTGCCGAAAGCGCCAGGACAAAAAGGCTTGGACGACGCCCGCATCATGCTCGGCCTGCTTGAGCAGATTGAGCGGGACAGTTCTCAGTCTCAGAGGCATCTGGCTGTCGAACTCGGGATCGCGCTGGGGCTTGTGAATGCCTACCTCGGCCGGTGTGTGAAGAAGGGCTTGCTCAAAGTCGCGCGTGCTCCTGCACGTCGCTATGCCTATTACCTCACGCCTAAAGGTTTTGCGGAAAAATCGCGCCTGACCGTCGATTATCTCTCTCACTCCTTTTCGCTTTTTCGCCGTGCGAAGCTGGACTGCGCCGCAGTGATAGAGGCCGCGCGCGCGAAGGGCATCGAAAGATTTGCACTCGCCGGCGTTTCGGATGTTGCCGAGATCGCCATGATTTGTGCACTGGAAAGCCGCACGGAGATCGCTGCGATTGTCGATCCGCAGTCTTCTCAGCAGCATTTCCTTCGTCTCCCGGTGTTTGCGTCTTTCGAGCAGATTTTCGGGTTGTGTGACGGAGTAATCGTGACGGACATCGCTGCGCCGCGAAAGATGTATGAGGCGGCTGTAGCCCGGCTCGGGGAAGAGCGCGTGTTCATGCTTGCCGTATTGTCGTCGCCGGTGGGCGATGCTCAGGAGTCGGGCGGATGAGCGGCATCAAGCGTTCATTGGGATGTTTTGCTCGCGCAGCCGCGCTCCTGGCTTGGGCGATGTGCGGAGGGTGTGACAAGGGGCTTGCGGATTGTTAAAAGGTTGCGGTTTTTCGGGAAGCTCCCGCAATAATCGCTTGTTTTAAGAGGACGATTTTATGTGTGGTATTGCCGGCTGCGTTTCCCTCGACGGCCAACCAGTACGTGACCTCGGTCGTCGCCTGGGCGCGATGAGCCGCCTGATTGAGCATCGGGGACCCGATGGGCACGGCATGTGGCTGAATGCAGCGGACTCCTGTGGTCTTGCGCATCGCCGTCTTGCCATCATCGATCTGTCGCCAACCGGCCACCAGCCCATGGCGGGCCCGAACGGCTCCGTCATCACCTACAATGGCGAAATCTATAATTACGTCGAGTTGATGGATCAGTTGCAGGATGGCTGGACCTTCCGGTCCGCATCCGACACGGAAACCATTCTCGCGGCTTACGAAAAGTGGGGCATCGACTGCTTGACGCACTTGCGCGGGATGTTTGCTTTCGCGCTGTGGGACGGAAACCGGCTGTTCGCGGCCCGCGACCGCTTCGGGATCAAGCCGTTCTACTACACTGTGGTCGACGGCGTGTTCTACTTCGCCTCCGAGATTAAAGCACTGCTGCCCGTTCTGCCCGAGGTTGCGACCGACCCCGAGGCGCTCGCCGAATATATCACCTTCCAGTATACGATCGGCGACCGCAGTCTCTTTAAGAACGTCCATCAGCTTCTCCCAGGCCATGCGCTCACGGTCTCGAACGGCGATGTGCGGACGTTCCGATACTGGGATGTGCACTACGACATCGACTGGGACCACCGCCCGGAATGGTTCGGCGGTCAGATGCACGGCCTGCTTGAGGACTCGGTGCGCGCACATCTGCGCTCAGACGTCCCAGTCGGGGCTTACGTCTCGGGCGGCGTCGATTCCAGTCTTATCGGCATTCTCGCCGCGCGCGAGCCGTCATCCGCGTGCATCGGCTTTCACGGCAAGTTCACCGGCTTTCCGGGCTACGACGAGAGCGCTTTTGCACATGCGGCTTGCGATATGGGCGGCATCGCGCTGCACGAGATCGAGATTACGGCGGAGGACTTCCGCGACAACATCGCGAACGTGATCTACCACCTCGATCAGCCCGTCGCCGGTCCCGGATCGTTCCCGCAGTACATGGTGTCCAAGCTTGCTGCCGAGCACGTTAAGGTGGTTCTGGGCGGTCAAGGCGGCGACGAGATTTTCGGAGGCTATGCGCGCTATCTGATCGCCTATCTAGAGCAGTCGCTGAAGGCTGCGATCGACGGCACGTACACCAACAGCAAGCATTTCGTCGTCACGCCGGAATCGATCATTCCGCACCTAACCGTGCTGCAGGAGTACAAGCCGCTCATCAAGCAGCTCTTCTCCAAAGGTCTGTTCGGTCCGCTGGACGAGCGTTACTTCCGTCTGATCGACCGCTCGACCGACATGACCGACGAGGTGGATTGGAGCGCCCTGGATCGCGAGTCTGTATTCGAGCGCTTTCAAGGAATTTTCAACTCCGAGCGCAACGTGCGCAAGGAAGCCTATCTCGACAGCATGACGCATTTCGATTTCAAGTGCCTGCTGCCGGCCCTTCTTCATGTTGAGGATCGCATGTCCATGGCGCACGGCCTTGAATCGCGCGTCCCGTTGCTCGATCACGCCATCGTCGAGTTTGCGGCCTCGATCCCGGCGGACGTCAAGTTCGCAGGCGGGCAGATGAAACACTTCCTCAAGACGACGTTCGCTTCGGATTTGCCGGGCGAGCTCACGGGGCGCCGCGACAAGATGGGGTTTCCGGTGCCCCTCAAAGAGTGGTTCTCGGGTGAGCTCAAGGATCTCGTTCACGACATCTTCCACACGCAGCGCTCTCGCCACCGCGACTTCTTCAACTCCGACGCCATTCTCGCGAACTTCGAGAAGACGGAGCGGTTCTCGCGCAAGGTATGGGGGTTGTTAAGTCTTGAACTCTGGCACCAGCGGTTCCATGACCGCGCGCACGAGTTCAAGCGGATGTGCGATGAGCACACGGAAGAGCCAGCGGTCGTATACACGACATCTCAATAGTGCGCAGCGTCATCCACGCCGCTGAACAGGATTACAGGGAAGAGGAACAGCAAGCTATGAAGGTCTTCATCACCGGCGGGAACGGTCAAGTCGGTTCCACCGTTGCGGAAATGTTGTTGGCGAGGGGTGATACGGTCCTGTCCATCGACAATTTCTCGACGGGCCGCCGCGACAACCTGCTTGCGCAGTCCAACCTGACCCAGGTTGAGGATACGATTGTCGACGGTGCGTTGGTCGATCGACTCTTCGCGGACTTCAAGCCTGATGTCGTCATCCACACGGCGGCGTCCTACAAGGATCCCGATGACTGGGGCACGGACGCACTCGTCAATGCGGGCGGCACGGCCAACATCGCCAAGGCGTGCAAGGATCACGGCGCCAAGCGTCTCGTCTATTTTCAGACGGCGCTGTGCTACGGCACGAAGCCGATCCAGCAGCCGATCCGGCTCGATCATCCGATCAGCCCCGTCAATTCGAGCTACGCCATTTCCAAGACGGCCGGCGAAAACTACGTGCAGTTTTCAGGCGTCGAATGGGTTTCGTTCCGCCTCGCGAACGTCATCGGCGAACGCAATGTGTCGGGCCCTCTCCCCATCTTCTATTCTCGTCTTTCTGAGGGGAAGAAGTGCTTTGTGACGCCTGCACGTCGCGACTTCTGCTACGCGGGAGACCTTGCAAAAGTTGTCGTGCGTGCCGCCGACGGCACCGGGCAGGGCGCCTACCATTTCTCGTCCGGCAAGGACGTCGCGATTCTCGAACTTTACGACGCCGTCGTTTCCGCAATGAAGTTCAACGATTACCCAGAGCCGGAAGTGCGTCCGCTCGGACCGGACGACGCCGCCTCTATCCTGCTCGATCCCTCGCGCACGTTCGACGATTTCGGCGATGTCAGCTTTACACCGCTTTCGGAGATCGCTCGGAAAGCCGTCGACCGCTGGGCCGAGCACGGCGTCGAGGGCGGCTATACGCACCTCAAAGAAGCGCGCGGCGAAATCAAGAAAAGCTGAGGCAGAAACGGCATGCGTATACTGATCACAGGCGGAGCGGGAACGCTCGGATCCGGCCTAACCGAGCGCTATCTCGTGGCGGATCATGATGTGTTGGTCATCGACAACTTTGCAACCGGACATCGCGGTTCGCTTCCCGATAGCCATCCGCGCCTGAAGGTCGTCACCGGGTCGGTTGCCGACAAGGACCTTGTCGATCGCGCATTTGCGGAGTTCGCGCCGACGCATGTGATCCATTCGGCAGCCGCGTACAAGGACCCTGACGACTGGCAGGAGGATACGCGCACCAACGTCGAGGGCACCATCAACGTCGCCAAGGCCGCGCAATCCGCCAACGTCCGCCGGTTTGTCAACTTCCACACCGCGCTCGGATACGGTCGGCCCGATCGGGTGCCGGTTCCTGTCGATGCGCCTGCGCGGCCGTTCACGAGCTACGGCATATCGAAGCAAGCCGGCGAGAGCTACATCGCGATGTCTGGCCTGCCGTTCGTGTCGCTGCGGCTCGCCAATGTGACCGGGCCGCGCCTCGCCATCGGTCCGATCCCGACGTTTTATACGCGTCTCAAGGCCGGCAAGAGCTGTTTCTGCTCCAAGACCGTGCGGGACTTCATCGACCTCGAAGACTTCTTTACAGTTATGGATCTGATCCTCGAAGACGGCGCGCCGACCGGGGTCTACAATGTTTCGACCGGCACTGGGCATACCATCAAGGAGATCTTCGATCTTGTCGCAGCGCACGTTGGCGTCGATCTTGCGGAACCTGTTCCCGAGGTCGAGCCCGGCGCGGACGACGTGGCGTCGATGGTTCTCGACCCGTCGCACACGATCGCGACGTTTGGCTGGCAACCTCGCTACTCTTTCGAGGAGACTATCCAGCGGATGCTGGCTTGGTATGACGAGCACGGAGTCATCGCCATCTACAGCCACCTGAAGGCGCCCGCTTGACCCTCCCCTCGTCTTGGGCGACGATCACGTCTATTCCGGACGGACCTCTGTTGCCAGAGCTGCCATTCGCTGAGCAGGGAGTCGAGTTGACCAATCGCAAACGCGCGGCGGTGAGTCTTGTGCTCACATTTGCAGTATTGGGTGCGGGGCTTGCCTTTTTCTTCGTGCCTACTGAAGAAAACCATAGTGTGGCCGAGAATGAGCCGGACGCGAGCAACGTAAGCGCGGGCTCCGCAGCCGATGAGATGGCGGATCTGGCGGGAGACGACCCCAAACGCTTCGTTGACTGTGCCAGTCAGCCAACGAAGGTTATGCGGATCGCTTGCCGAGTAGGAAGCGCAGCACACGCTGTGGCTCAGAACTATCCAAGCGGCGATTTTGACAAGCGGGAGGTTTTCAAGGCGTTTGCCGCGATAGAGGCGGCCACGGTCGTTCGTTCGTCATTGAGCACAGGAAGATATTCCTATCTTAAGGCTTATGCTCGCGATCAAATTCCTCTTGGCTCTGAGATGTGTCTGGATGTCGGAGCCGGAATTTGCGGAAACCACGTCGAGGCATTTCGAGATATCATGGCTGCCTTGGGCATTCGAACGCGTCCGGTGAGCTTTTTTTATACCACCGACGGACTGCGTGAAAGCCACATTGCCACCGAAGTCTACTATCTGAACGCGTGGCGCTTCATCGATGTGACATGGGGGTTCGCAGTCTCCCAGGACGGCAGTATAATGCTCAAAAGTATTTCTGAAATCAGGGGGAATCCTTCCCATACTCGAATGGAGAACGCGTTCGATGTGTGGTCGATGTTCGTGCGCGCAGCGAGGGGCGATCCAATGGAGTATCTCTATAGGCGAGACGTTGATGTTCTCGTCAATGGCAAAGGGATCGTAACTCTGGCCGTTCCCGCAGATACGCCAGCGCATGAAAATTTTGATAATGTCCCTAACTATGTTGGCGACACCACCACAAGCCATAAAAGGAACCCCACGGCATTGCGTTTCGTTGCGGAGGGAAGGTATCGGGTGTCGCTTGAGATTTCAGGTGTAGCGGGTTGCAAACCGGAAGAGGGAGATGCTCTTGAGGTCGATGGTCGCAAGCTCTCGCTGTCAGACGCTTCAAGCATAACCTTTGATATCGATCGCGAAGCCCTGTTGTCGATGCGCACAACGCAGCCGACATGCTACGCCGTGTTCTCGCAAGCGCGCTATGAAGCGCTGCACTGAAGCGGGTTTGGGGCTGCCCTGCCAATAGCGCTTGTTCTTTGGCCACGCTTCGCGTTTCTTGGCGTCGCCAGTCCCTTGCGCCGCTACTTCTGGAGATCCTCGATTATGTCTGATTTGCAAGGTGATGATTTCGCCGGCCGGAGCGTGCTCGTCGTGGGGGGGGCGGCTTCGTCGGATCAAATCTGGTGCGCGCAATCCTCGCCGCTCAGCCGCGGCGCGTGACAATCGTCGACAATTTCCTCTCCGCGGATCCGGCCAACGTACCTGAGCATCCGGCCGTGCGCCTTGTGATTGGTTCAATAACCGATGATCGCATCTTGCGCGATCTCGACGACGACATCGACTATGCGTTTCACCTTGCCTGCTACCATGGCAACCAGTCATCGATTCATGATCCGCTTGCTGATCATGAGAACAATACATTGACGACGCTGAAGTTGTTCGAGCGTTTGAAGGATATCAAGTCTCTCAAGAAGGTCGTGTACTCGGCGGCAGGGTGCGCGGTTGCGGCGAAGACCTTCGATGGCGCCACGGCAACAATGGAAGACGCGCCGGTCTCGCTCTTTCACGACAGCCCGTATTCGATTTCGAAGCTTATCGGTGAGATGTACGGCAACTACTATTTCACACGCTATGGCCTGCCCTTCGTTAAGGCCCGCTTTCAAAACGTCTATGGTCCGGGTGAGATCCTCGGGGCCGGCCGCTGGCGCGGGACTCGGGAAACCGTCTGGCGCAACGTGACGCCGACCTTCATTTGGAAGGCGCTGCACGGCGAAGCCCTACCTGTCGAAAACGGCGGCATCGCAACGCGCGACTTCATATTCGTCGAGGATATGGCGCGGGGACTGATAGCCTGCGCGCTGAGGGGGGCGCCGGGCGAGATATACAATCTTGGTTCCGGTGAGGAGACGACTATCCTGCAGCTTGCCGAGCGCGTCAATTCTCTGACCGGCAACGCAGCGCCGATCGGCCTGAAGCCGGCGCGTGACTGGGATCGTTCGGGCCAGCGGTTCGCCGATACGAGCAAGGCGCGCGATCAGCTTGGTTTCGTCGCCAGCGTTGGTCATGAGGAAGGATTGAAGCGTACGGTTGCGTGGACGAAGGGGAACCAAGATAGGATTCTGCGCTGCGTGATGCAGCACGCCGAGCATCTGCCCGAGGTGCGCGCTTACTTTAAAATGGATCTTTCATGAGAATTTTCGAACCCGGTTTGATTGCTCGTCTCAAGTCTGTCTCGCAGCGGCTTTTGAAGACCGCACCGAGGGGGAAGAAGCCGGAGGCCGAGACAAGCGCAGTTGAAGAGTACTGGACCGGACATAACGTGACTCTTCACCGGAAGTTTAGCTCCGCCAAGGAGTCGCTCGATGACTTTCATTGGCGCAACGACCAGTACTTCGGTTACATCGAACTGATGCCCGTATCCGGTGCGGATGGCTTGGCCGTGCTCGACTTCGGGTGTGGTCCAGGATACGACCTAGTTGGCTTTGCCACTCAGTCGAAGCCATCGCGCCTTGTCGGCGTCGATGTCTCTAGATCTTCACTGGCTGAAGCGTGCGACCGGCTGGCTTTGCATTCCAGCGACGTGGAATTATTGCACCATGACGTGTCGGATGACAATCTTCCGCTAGACGATGCATCGATGGATCTGGTTCACAGTTCGGGGGTGTTGCATCACGTGCCGGATATCGACAGGACGCTGGCGGAATTGCGTCGCGTTCTGAAACCTGACGGCGCAGCCCAGTTCATGGTCTATCACGCGGACAGTTTGTGGGTTCATCTCTATGTTGCCTACGAGAGACAAATCGTTCAGGGGATCGATGCAGCGCTTAGCTTGCCAGAGGCTTTTCGGAAGTCGACCGACGGCGCCGATTGCCCGATATCACGATGCTATACCCACGCGCAGTTTGTGGAACTCGCGGCTAGGCATGGTTTCGCCTTGGAAAGCTTCGGCGTTGCGGTATCGGCGTGGGAGATGTCCTTGCTGCACAAGCGTTTTGCGGCCATCATGGACCAGCGCCTTCCCCCAGAAAGCCGCAGATTTCTCGCCGGTTTGACCTTTGATGGGCAGCAACTGCCGCTCGCGCGGCCTCGCATTCACGCCGGCATTGATGGCTGCTATCGGTTTCGCCCGGTGTGACCTTGTGCACGCTTGGGTATTCGATTTGCGCTGGCGGCAAGCTAACACTGAGCGGCCATTGGGCGGGGCAAAAAAACCAAACACAAGTGTTCCGCGGCAATGAGGCGGCGAAGTGCACGGCGGGGACGTACGCACCTTCAGGCCTTGACGTTCGCGCCATGCGCTCTATAGGGTCCCCAACCTTTTTAAGGTTGGGATCTCTTCAGAGGTGATTATTCAGAGGAGCAGCGGCGTGTTCGCACCCGGATATGTGGAATTTTTTAGCGCGCATTCTCTGCCCACAGCTGATGGGTTGAGAGAATTCAAAGGATACAGGAAACCATTAAAAAACCTATCATCTGCGTCAACGCGCAATTCATATCTAACTACATAGGCGATTTTGGTTTTTTCCTTGTTGAAAAGCAATTCCTGAGCCTCGTGCTTATGGAATCCAACCTCTTGGAAAAGAGGACGAACAATTGATGCGCAAGAAAATTCTCGTTACCTATTCGATGTGGTCGACTTTTACGCCGACAACCCTTGAGTATCTGGCGGCTCTTAAGAAATTCACAGATTACGATGTTAGCTATGTGCATGTAACGCATAACGCCGTGATGGATTTTGATATCAATGACTACGACGTCGTGTTCAACAATTATTGCACCCGTTTTTGCTTTGAGGGGTATGTTGGAGACGACTATCAAAACGCGCTGCAGAAATTTCGCGGCCTTAAAATAATAGCGATTCAAGATGACTATGATCGCACGGCAACTCTGCATCGTGCCATTCGCCGGCTTGGATTTCACGTTGTGTTGACGTGTATGCAGAAGGAGTTTTGGCCGCTCGTTTATCCCAGGTCGGAGCTTCCAGGCGTGACTCTTGTTCAGGGTCTCACCGGATACATGCCGGAAAGCGTCATCGAGAACCGTGGGCGCTACCCAATTATCCCGCTGGCGGAGCGGAAGGTGAAAGTCGGCTACCGAGGTCGCGCTATCGGCGCAAGATACGGCCGCCTGGGATTCGAAAAATACGAAATCGGGCGACGCTTTCGAGAAGTAGCTCTCAAGCGGGGCGTGGCGACTGATATCGCGATGGACAATGAAAGCCGCATCTATGGCGATGCGTGGTACAATTTTTTGGGATCGTGTCGGGCGGTGTTGGGGTCGGAAAGTGGCTCCAATGTATTTGATTTTGATTCGGCTGTTGAGAAAATGGTCGAGGACCTCACGGTCGCTACGGGGCGCGCTCCAACGTATGATGAAATGAAGGACGTGCTCGCTCCACTCGAGGCGCCGTTCAATGTGGGACAGATTTCACCTCGGGTTTTTGAATGTGCTGCGATGATGACGCCGATGGTTCTGTTTCGTGGAAACTATTCGGATGTTCTGACGCCAGATGTTCATTATATCCCGTTGGAAAAGGATTTTTCTAATGCGGCCGATGTCTTGGACAAGATAGAGGATATCGACTACCTGCAAGGTTTTGCTGATCGCGCGTATGATCATTTGGTGAAGTCGGGGAAATTTGGCTATCGCGCTCTTGCGGACCTGCTTCGCGAAACGATCGAGCGGGAGTATGCAGAAAGGATAGATCCGCGATGGGTGGCGTATCGCTCGTCGACGGCGCAGAAATTTGCCCCCCCTCCGCCTGGGGCCTTGAATGAGAAGCCGACGGCTCATCCCCAGGACGCGGCGGTGCTAAACGACCGTTTGCTCCAGGCCGCGAAGCAAGCCTCCGATGCCGCCGCAGCAGCAGCGGACGCGCAAGGGTCCTCTATCGCAGGAGAGCAAACGACACCTGAGGACGATGAGCATACGCTAGCATATCGAGCTGTCCGCGGGGTGTGGAGATTGGTTCCGTTGCGTTATCGCCGCGCTTTGCACAAGGCTGTATTCCGATCGTAACGGAGGCGCCCAAGGCTCGTACTGTTGTGCGGGAGGAATGCTGTCATCCCGAGCCTCCTTGCGGGGAGGTTCCACGCAGCAGTTGCGCAGGTACGGGTAAGGCTTAGACCGTGATTTTGGCATCACGTCCGGGAAGTAAGGCCGCCGCGGAGATCGGGGTTTCCCGGCCGCGTCACCTCCCATCCCAGCTCGTGACAATGCGACAGCAGGCTGTTAACACTTTGCGCCCGCGAACGAAGGGGAATGGAGAATAAGCGGCGGGCACGTTATATATGGCCGATCGGTGTTTCGGGTGCGTCCGGCACGTAGCATGCGGTGCATGCCGATTGGCTTGACGGTCGATCCAAACAGAAAATTGAACGTCTGAGCCCAGATACTGGACATTTCCTACACGTTCAGCTCCGCCTGCGAACAGACGCCGGCCGGAGCTCGCTGAATGGAGCTTAATCGTATCCCATGACTGATCGGGGCACAGACGACGCATTGATTAAACGCGGGAGAGCGACGAACGAGCATGGTCTCGGAGTATTTCGTCTGATCCATAGCGTGGTCAAGAATTGGTCTCTCGTAAAAGAGCTTTCTCGACGCGAACTAACCGATCAGCATGCGGCGCAGGTCGCCGGGGGCATCTGGTTGTTCCTCCATCCCGTTACTCTCTTCTTTGTCTTTGCGTTCCTCTTCACCGCGGTGTTCCGTGTGCGTATCGGAGACGGTGGTCCCAGCGACTACCTTATATATTTGTTTGCCGGCTTGGCGCCTTGGTTGCTCACTGCCGATGTGATAGCTCGCTCCCCGAGCATTCTTTTCGCGAACCAGACGATTGTCAAAAAAGTTCTCTTTCCGACAGAGGTGCTCATTGCCAAGACCGTGGCCTCGGCATTGTTCGTCCAGGCCATTCTGTTTCTCACGGTGATCGGGTACATCATCATCGTTCGCGGCATTTACAATCCAATGTTTCTGATGCTGCCAATCCTGTTCGCGATGCACGTGCTATTGCTATGGGGGCTGGCGTTACTTTTGTCGAGCTTAACGCCTTACTTCCGAGATGTGTCTGAGTTCGTTCGTGTTTTCGTCACGATAAACGTGTACCTCATGCCGGTCATGTATCTGCCAAGCATGCTTCCAGGGAAGATGCAGTATGCCTTGATGCTCAACCCATTCAGCCACCTCATATGGTGCTACCAGGACGTCTTGTACTTCGGTCGGTTCGAGCATCCATATGCATGGGTTGTTCTTTTGATCATGGCCTCTGTCGTTCTTGCGAGCGGTTCCTACGTCTTCACAAGATTGCGCCACCACTTCGCGAACGTCCTCTGACGACACACTGGAGACGAACTTACCGTGAGCAATGTGGCCATACGGATCAATTCCGTCGCTAAAGAGTATCAAGTCTTCACCCGCCCACTGGATCTCGCAATCGAGGTCCTGACACGCCGAGCGCGTCACACGACGTTTCGCGCGCTCGATGGCGTCAGCTTCGAAGTTCAGCGCGGAGAAGTGCTGGGGATCATCGGGCCGAATGGAGCGGGCAAGTCCACGCTTCTCAAGATCATCACTGGCGTACTGGAAGCGACATCCGGATCGGTTGAAGTCAGCGGTCGCGTAAGCGCGATCCTTGAACTCGGCCTCGGTTTCCATCCTGAATATTCCGGTCGCGAAAACATCTATCTGAGCGGTCTCCTTTACGGAATGAACAAGGGGGAGATCGATAGAAAGATCGACGGCATTATTGCGTTCAGCGGTCTCGGTGACTTCATCAATCGGCCGGTGAAGACGTATTCCAGCGGTATGCACGCGCGCTTGGCATTCTCCATCGCTACGGCCGTCGATCCCGAAATCTTGATCATCGACGAAGCGCTCGCCACGGGTGATGCTGGTTTCGTACAGAAGTCACTGCGTCGGATTCGTCAGTTGTGTTCAGGCGGCCGCACGGTATTGCTCGTATCGCACGGCACAGCGCTGCTCGCCCAGCTTTGCAATCGGGTCGTTTGGCTCGATCAGGGTCGTGTGCGCATGGTTGGACCTTCGATGCAGGTCGTTCAGGCTTATGATCTCGCTGCGCACCAGAGTTCGGATGAAGAAAGCTGGATTGAGACTGTCGACGATGCGCTCGATAAGGAAAAGAGTAATCAGCCGCATCTGGCTACCGCTGAGAGTTCCTCCTCCGGCGTCGACGGCAGCATAGTAGAAAAAGTCGCCGCCGCGCCGCGCCAGAAAGCCCTCGAACCGCGCAAACTTTTCGAGAGCAATCAGAGCGGCGAGGATCGTTCTGTCGGACAGCAGATTTTTCGGCGCGGTCCGGTGTTTATCGACAGCGTCGAATTGATCAATTCGGCTGGAGAGCGGACGACGCGCTTGAAGTTCTATGAGCACGCGCTTCTTAGGATTAAATATAGGGTCGACGGCCCGTTACCCGAGTCAAGCCTTGGCGTGGCGATCTCGATCAATAATCGTCTCGACCTCTCGTCGGTCGCCCAATTTTACACTCAGAACATCCGGCCCTTCGAAACCCGCGAGAGCTATGACAGCGCGCCTGATCGCCGGAAGCCTGCCCGTCGGGGCACGATCGACTTGCATTTCGATTACGTTCCGTTCCGCAAGGGCGAGTACCTGCTCTCGATTGGTCTGTTGCCCAACGAGCCCGCCACGTGGGAATTCTATGAGTACCGCCATTTCTACTATCCGTTCTTCGTCGAAGATGCGGGAATGGATCTTGGCGCCCCCGTCTTTCTCGATCTGTCGCTCGTCCACAGGCCTATGGAAAACGAGACGCCTGAAGCGAACGAGGGTGTTTCCGGGTCGCCATCGGCGACTATGCCATCACTCGATGGGGGCGTTACGGATCGTTCAGCGCCAGAAGCAGCCGCGCCAGAATATCGCCTTGCGACATTGAGATCCGAGATAGAGGCGATCTGTTTCAGGGAAGGGGGATATCCGAAGACATGGCCGCGACATGAGGCGTGTCCGGCCTGTGATCAGGTTGCGCTAGCGCCTGCGTTTTCCAAGTATAGTTTTACTCACGCGCAATGCTCGGCCTGCGGTTTCGTGACCGTCGATCCCTATCCCCCCGACGACATCATCGCGAAGCTTTACGATGGCGCCTATTATACCCAGGTAAGAAATCTCTTTGAGGCGCCGCTGCTTCTCGGGTGTGGCGACGCAACGCCCTTCTCGGCGCCCAAAGAAACGCTCATGGCGGTCATCGATCGTGCGACAAGAGGCCGTGCGAGCGGCACATGGCTCGACGTCGGCGGTGGCCTTGGCGCTTTTGCCAATCTGATTGCGGAAGCGCGTCCATCCTGGACTGTAAAGCTCAACGAGTTCAACAAAAAGTCCGTGGACATCGCGCGCAATGCGTTCAACGACAGGTTCACCATTTCGACGGCAGATCTCGCCAATCTTCGCGCGTCCGGTGAATTGTTCGATGTCATCTCCTCGGTCGCCGTTCTGGAGCATATTCCGAAACCGAAAGAATTCCTTCAAGGCTATGCATCGGTGTTGAAGCCCGACGGCATGTTGGTGACGGTCGTGCCGCACTTCTCAGAGCTCAATGCCAAAGTGTCCCGCGCCTCTTCCGCGAATGTCGTGCCGCCTTATCACGTCTCGCTGTTCAATGAGCGCGGACTTCGGCGCCTGTTGGGACGTGTCGAGGGGCTTGAGATTGTCGCCATCGATCAAGCGGGGCCTTCCGCCTTTATCCCGGTTCACCTAGTGGATTACGGCGATTACTACGATATCACCGTTCCGACGGAGGAGGATCCGCAACCGAGATCCATTGCTGTGCGTTCCTATAGCACTGAGGAAAGCAATGCGATCAATGCATTGAGCCAAGCTGAGAAGGATTCGAACGATTATTTCGCCGAACGAGATGGCCGCCAACTCTTGATCGCCTATTGCAAGAAAAAAGGCAGTTCGTGAACTCGGGCGCTTGAGACGGTAACCAGGGATCCGCCTGCAGAACGAAGGCGCCCCGTTTCGGAGCCCAGTGGATAGCAAGATGTCAGACGCGGGTCGCGCTGTCGCTGAGTTCGATAAAGCGGACGCCCTCATTCTGCCAATTGAGGACCTTAGCCGCTTCGATCGCGCGGGCTTTGTAGTGAGCAAGGTTGTCCCGGTCCAATCGATTGACAGCGGAAGCGATCGCCTCGGGAGTCATCGCCTCGATCAGAACTCCGAGATTGTGCGCTCGCAAAAGCCGTGTCATCTCGGGCAAATCGGAGACGCAAAGCGCAAGTCCGGCCATCGTGTACTCGAAAAACTTGTTGGGCAGCACGTAGACATTCTGCTTCGAGTGATCCGGGAGAGCAAACAGGCCGATGTCGAACTCGGCGGCCCGCGCGACAAGCTCCGTCATCGGCACGGGCGGATCGAACGTGACGCGGTCCGATACGTTCATCTCGTGCGCTATTTTCTCGAGCGCAGCTTTGTAATCAGAGTGCGCCGGTCCACGTATTGTCAGGTGGAACTCCGGTCTCCATAGCGCGACGCTTCGGATCGAAGCCTCTAGCCCACGTCCCGGTGCTACGATGCCGTGATACAGCACTCGGATGATTTGTCCGACTGGCTGCGGTGAGCAACGCTGATAGTGCGGCGTGTTGCGAATAACGACCGGGCGTTTGTCGAGTTCGTAGACCTCCTGCAACCGATCAGCGATGCCATCCGACACGCACGTCACGAAGGAGGCACCTTTTATTGCACCTCCTTCCGCGCCTTTGATCAGGGCGCGATTGAGGACGCGCCACTGCAGGCTTTGGGCGTACTCGTCGACGGCGAGTTCGTGAGTATCGTAGCCGTAGGGAATGCCCTGGGCCGCTCCGAGCCGCGCAGCGATTGGCAAAGTTGTCCAATCGTTCGCGAGCCACAGGTCGACCTTGTGGCGACGCCCCAATTCATAAATGCTCCGGAAGTCATCTCTTAGCCTCCAGTAGGACGCCGCTGCATAAGACGGCTGAAGATTGACGCGAAGCACGCGCCACGCGCTATACCCCCAGCGAACAACAGGCATGAGCGTCACGGCAATGGGAAGAAGAAATGTTTTCGCCCAGGTCGGCGCGCCATACGCATCGAGGCGTTGGGCCAATCTTTCCGTAAGCAGTTGCCGTGGTGTCTTGCTGTCTGCCGTTGCGTTCCGATGTGGCTGAGTGATCTCGCGAGGGATCGAGAAACTCTCGCCTGCAACGGGCGCATCGTTGGTATCTGGTACATCAGCGCCCGTCACGGTTGGCGTAATGGGTGCGGTATCGATTGCAAGGCATGTCCACTTGGGCTCTGAAGAGCGGTGCCCCGGCAGACCGATCGCAACGACATCCCAGCCTGCCTCCGTCATCAGATCGCCTTGCCGGCGCACGCGTGGATCGTCGGGAATGGCCGATAAGCAGAGAATTCCGATGCGCTTGCGTCCGCTTCCAGGCCCAGGGTCTTGAAAGGCTTCCGTCTCGTTCACAGGCTCACCCCGAACCGCTCGCCCCAGATCCCAAGATTGACGATCCGCCACAGCGTGAAATCGACGGGCCGCCGCCCTTCGAGCATGTCAGCTGCCAATGCGCGCACGCCGACTGCGTTCATCAGCTCGGGATAGCGCTTGAGCGTGCTCTCGATCCCATCCTCGATGAGGCCGCGCAACGGGCCGCGAAACCAGACTTGCTCCGGCGTGGAGAAGCCGAGCTTGTCGCGCCGTTGCCGCACCGTTTCGGGGAGAACGCCGGCCATGCCGGCGCGCAAAACGCGTTTGGTATCGCCACCGACAATCTTGTGGTCGTTTCCGAGCCCGAGCAGGAATTCAACCAACGGGTGATCGAGAAAAGGAACGCGGGCTTCGATGGAGTGAGCCATCGAGTTGCGATCCTCCCAATGCAGCAACATCTGCAGATTGGAGGCGTACGTGAGTGTCATGCACAGCGTGCGAATGTCGGTGACAGGCGGAAGATCAAGTAGCTCGGAGGCAAGTGCCAGTGCACCTTTGGGATTACCGTGCTCCCGCAGAGCGTCCCCGTCGAGCCAGTTGTGCTGAACCAGCACCTGGCGAGTACCTCTGAGCGCATATGCAAGTTTTCCTGGCAGCAATGGCAGGAGATAAGTTTTGAGTTGATCCGTGACAGGCAGGCCGTGGAACTTTTTGCGCTCCAGCATGGTTCGCAGCAGCATCCGATAGTCGCGCTGCCGGGTCAGCCCGGCCATGTAGTAGGTAAAGCTGCTATGATATCCTGCGAGTGGCTCGTCGGCGCCTTGGCCGTCCAGCATCACCTTGATGCCCGCCCGTCTCGCTTCCTCGAACACGCGCCATTGCGCGAAAATCGAGGTCGATCCGAACGGCTCGTCCTGGTGCCACGTGATGTCGGACGCCTTCGCGAAAACGTCTTCGGCACGAGGGTAGATGAAGTGTGGGACCGTCTCGGCGTGCGCGACGATCTCGTCCATGAACGGCTTCTCGTCGACGCTTTTTTCCGGGTAACAAGCCGAAACCGTGTTGACTTTAGGTCCGCCCGTCCCCGATCCCATGAACTCCGACATCAGGCAGACGATAGCCGAAGAATCGAGCCCGCCCGACAGGCATGAGCCCACGGGAACGTCCGAGCGCAAGTGTAACGCGACAGACTCAGAGAGCGCGGCGCGAAAACGTTCAGCCGCTTCCGCTTCCGAAAGGTGGATCTCCGGCACGCTTGTCGAATACCAGCGCCGTATGGTGGCCTCGATGAGCCCCTTGCCGGTTTCGACGCTGATGCACTCTCCCGCTCTAAGCTGCATAACGCCATCGAACATCGTCTCAGGTGTATGGTCGGCAATGCCCGAGCTGAGAAAATCGTGAACACGCGCGACGTTCATGCGTCCGCTGACGCCGGGCAGGCTGAGCAGCTGCTTGATTTCGGAGGCGAACGCGATGCCGTGCGGGCCCTGCGCCATGTAAAGCGGTTTAATTCCGAACCTGTCGCGCGCGGCGAACAAACGCTTCTCGCGCTTGTCCCACACCACGAACGCGAACATGCCGCGCAGCTTGTCGAGCGCTGCCTCATCCCACACCGCGAAGGCGCGCAAGAGCACTTCGGTATCCGAATCGGAGGTGAAGATCTCGCCCTGCTGCCGCAGGGTTTCGCGCAGCTCGATGTAATTATAGATCTCGCCGTTAAACACGATGTGGTATCGGCCCGTCGGATCCGACGTCGGCTGGTGCCCGCCCTCCGACAGATCGATAATTGCCAGGCGTCGATGACCAAGCGCGACAGGCCCCGAGGGACTGTCGTGAACCTCCCAGCCGCTTCCGTCGGGGCCTCGGTGGGCGACGATGTCGATCCGCGCGCGATCAGGAGAAAATCCGATCGAGGAAAAGAGCCCGCACATGCCGTTTTATGATCCAATCGCAGTTCGAGCAGCACAATCGCGCCACGAATGTAGGCAAATCGCGACCGTGTCGAAATGCATTGCCGATGAAGAACGCGGTGACGAGAAGACGCTGCAATCTCCCATCCTGATCCTGCTATCTTCGCGCCGATTTTGTCGTTATCAGATCGTTCGAAGGTTGTCATCAAAGGCTGTGGGCTGTCGAGAGCGGTCGGGCACTAAATTGCAAAATGACGCTCCCCCGGAGCGACGGGTCTGGCGTTGGCGCGCATACCGATGTTTATCTTAGTCTTGCGGTCTTTCCGCACAACAAGGACGTGGGGCGCGCTCTTCCGGGAAATGAGGGACATGCCCCGCCGTGCCATCCGAGCGACGTGAGAGCCTTATATGACCGTGAAGAAGCAAACCAAGACCGTTGTCACGATCGTCGGAGCACGGCCGCAGTTCATCAAGGTCGCCCCCGTCAGTCGCGCGATTCGCGACACTGGACGCATCACGGAAATTCTCGTCCACACCGGCCAGCATTTCGACGCCAACATGTCGGACGTGTTCTTCGCAGAGCTCGGGATCGCGAAGCCGGATCATAATCTCGAAGTCGGCGGAGGCGGCCACGGTGCAATGACCGGGTTCATGCTGCAGCGTATCGAGCCGCTATTGCAAGACATCCGCCCGGACGCGGTGCTGATCTACGGCGACACCAACTCCACGCTTGCAGGCGCGCTCACGGCGGCGAAATTGCACATCCCGGTTGCCCATATCGAGGCCGGACTGCGCTCGTTCAATCGCGCGATGCCCGAGGAGATCAACCGCGTCGTCGCCGATCATCTGTCCGATTTTCTGTTCGCCTCCACGGATATCGCGGTTGTAAACTTGCGGAACGAGGGCGTCGATAGCGCCAAGATCCATCACGTGGGCGACGTGATGTACGATGCAGCGCTTCTTTTCGCCGACAGATCCAAAGACCGCTCCATCTTGTCGGATGTCGCCATCGAGCCCGGCCGTTACGTCCTTTCGACATTGCATCGCGCGGAAAACACCGACGATCCGGCGCGCCTTGCCGCACTGACGGCCGCTCTCGATCGGGTGGCCGCGCAATTGCCTGTGATCCTTCCTCTGCATCCGCGCACGCGCGGGGCAATGGAGCGTCACGGACTGCGCTTCGAGCGCGTCAAGACGATCGATCCAGTCGGCTATCTCGATATGGTCGCGCTCGAGTCCAATGCGGCCGTCATCGCAACGGATTCGGGCGGCGTGCAGAAAGAGGCGTTCTTCTACGCGGTCCCCTGCGTCACGCTGCGAGACGAGACCGAGTGGACGGAGCTGATCGACCTCGGATGGAATCAACTCGCCGCGCCGACGAGCCCCGCCATAGCCGAGCAAATCCTTTCCGCCGTTGGCCGCAAAGGCACGGAAGCGTTACCTTACGGTGATGGCACCGCCGCCCGATCCATCGCGGAAAAGCTCGCGGATTAAGGACGAACTTTTTTACCCCTCTAAGCTTTAAGCGGGCACCAATGCCGCGGCGAGTGCGTGAACAACACGGTCCTGGTCGCCCTCAGACAAATCCGGCCCCATCGGCAGCGACATGACGTGCTCGCCGAGCCATGCGCTCACCGGCGTCGGATCGTCGTTCGCGACGCTCCGATACGCCTCTTGGGCATTGAGCGGGATCGGATAGTGCACGGCCGTCGGCACGCCCGCGGCCTGGAGACGGCTTTGAACTTCCGCCCTGTTGGGCACCAGTACGGTGTACTGCGCGTGAACGCTGGTGCGGTCTCCGAGCACCGCAAGGGCGCGCGGGGCCGACAACGGCGCGTTCACATCCGAAGCATCGACCGTGCGATAGCCGGGTAAAGCGTCCCGGAGAAGCTGATCGTAACGCGCGCCGATGCGCGCCCGCTCGGAGACCTCCCACGCGAACCGCGGAAGCTTCGCGAGCACGATCGCGCACTGAAGCGTGTCCATGCGGCCGCCCACGCCGATCCGTGTATGAACGTAGCGTTTGCTCTGCCCATGCACGCGGATCTCGCGTGAAGCTGTCGCCAGGTCATCGTCGTTTGTGAACAGCGCGCCGCCGTCGCCGTAGCAGCCGAGCGGCTTGGACGGGAAGAAGCTCGTGCAGCCGAACGTGGAAAGGCCGCAGCTCTTGCGGCCGCGGTAGTCGGCACCGAAGCTCTGGCAGCCATCCTCGATGACCGGGATCCCGCCATGTTGGGCCGCGATCGCGTTGATCTCGTCCATATCCGCAACTTGCCCGTAAAGGCTGACCGGGATGATGGCCTTCGTGCGCGGCGTGATCTTCTCCGCGATCCGCCACGCGTCGATATTCGCCGTCGCCGGATCGACATCCACGAAAACCGGCTTGGCCCCGAGAAGCACGATCACCTCGGCCGTTGCGACGAACGTGAACGGCGTCGTGATGACCTCGTCGCCCGCTCCGACCCCAAGCGCCATCAGCGCGATGAGAAGAGCCTCCGTCCCGCTTGCGACGCTGACGCAGTACTTGACGCCGACATACGCTGCCAACGCGGCTTCGAGCTCGGCAACCTCCGGCCCCATGATGTACTGCCCGTGCGCCAGCACGTGCGCGATCCGCCGGTCGAGGTCCTCTTTGATCGCAGCCTGCTGTGTCTTGAGATCGATGAATTGCATGAGGTCTCTCGATCGGTCTTCGAAGGTTGCCGCACGATCCGACGAAAATCGGATCGGAAAACGCTCTAGTAACGCTCTAGTAGTGCAGCGGCAGGGCGACGCGCTTGCCGTCACGCGCCGAAAGATAGAGTGCGATCAGAAGCTCAAGCGACTTGAGGCCCTCGCGTCCGTCCGTCTCGGGCTCCGCGCGGCCGTTCAGAACATTGATGACGTTGTCGTAGTAGAGCGGATGGCCGAACCCGTAGACGCTCGTCGTCGCATAGTTGGCTTTGCTGATCTCGTCGTCCTCGGGAAGCTTCTCCGAGAACTCCCAATGCTGGATCTCGTTGACCGCAACACCGCCCACACGCACCGTTCCGTGCTCGCCGAGGATCGTGATCGATCCTTCGTAGTTCTTAGGGTAAGCGAGCATCGTGACGTTGAGCGTGCCGAGCGCACCGCTGCGCCAACGCAGCGCCGCAACGCCGGTATCCTCCACCTCGATGTCGCGCGCCAGCGTGGCCGTATACGCCATCACGCTTTCGAGCGGTCCGATCAGCCAGTCGAGCAGGTCGATGTAATGGCTCGCCTGATTCATGTAGGCGCCACCGTCGAACTCCCACGTGCCGCGCCACTTCGCGCTGTCGTAGTAGTCCTGCGGGCGCGTCCAGAACACGTTGATCGCCACCGAATAGATGCGTCCGAAGCGACGCGCCTCGACGGCGCGCTTCAGGAGCTGCAGCGTCGCATTGCGGCGGTTCTGCTTCACGACGAAAAGTTTCACGCCCGCCCGGTCGCAGGCCTCGACCATGTCGAGGCCGTCCTTCCAGCGCGTGGCCATCGGCTTCTCGGTCATCACATTGAAGCCGGCCGCGGCGGCCTGAATGGTCTGCTGAGGATGCAGGCCGCTCGGCGTCGTCAGCACGATGCAGTCGGCGTTGGTCTTGGCGAGCATCGCCTCAAGAGTCGCGTGAGGCGTAGCGCCCGTTTCCTCGGCCGCGGCCTTGAGAGCCGCGGGGACGACGTCGCATACGTCGACGACTTCGCAGCGATCCTTGTGCGTCGCGATGGCGCCGAGGTGGTTCTTTGCAATGCGGCCGCATCCGACGAGCGCGAAGCGGACTTTCCTGTCGGTGACCAGGGTCATTGATGGCGCTCCTGCGGCGTGGGCTAAAGCCTGAAAACGGTGAACCCCAGAGCCTGGAATTCGTGGCGGTCGTAAAGAGATTTTACGTCGGCGAGAATGGGGGCCGCGCCGCGCACGCTCGCTTTGAGCTTTTCGGGCGTCAGCTTGCGGTAGGCGTCATGGCCAACGGCCACGACCAGCGCATCGACGGGGTTTTCGGGCGAGATCTTCGTGAGTTCGATCCCGTATTCCTCACGGACCTCCGCGGGATCGGCCAACGGATCCTCCACGAGAACGTCAGCCCCGTGCTCCTTGAGTTCGCGCACGAGGTCGACGACCTTCGAATTGCGGATGTCGGGGCAGTTTTCTTTGAACGTAATGCCCATCACGCCCACGCGGCTGCGCGGCACGTCGATGCCGCTTTTCAGCATCCGCTTGATGGTATTGCGGGCCACATAGCGGCCCATGTTGTCGTTGATCCGCCGCCCGGCCAGGATCACCTGCGGGATGTAGCCCTTCTGCTCGGCTTTGTGCGTCAAGTAGTAGGGATCGACGCCGATGCAGTGTCCGCCGACCAGGCCGGGACGGAAGTTGAGGAAGTTCCACTTCGTGCCGGCAGCCTTCAGCACCTCGGCGGTGTCGATCCCGCACCGGGCGAAGACGACCGACAACTCGTTCATGAGTGCGATATTGAGGTCGCGCTGCGTGTTCTCGATGACCTTCGAGGCTTCGGCCACCTGGATGCTGCTCGCCTTGTGGGTGCCGGCCGTGATGATCGAAGCGTAGAGCGCATCGACGATGTCGGCGATCTCCGGTGTCGAGCCGCTCGTCACTTTTACGATCGTCGGCAGCTTGTGCTGCTTGTCGGCCGGGTTGATGCGCTCGGGGCTGTATCCGCAGAAGAAGTCTTCGTTGAAACCGTAGCCGGATGCTGCCGCCAGCGCCGGAACGCAGACCTCCTCTGTCGCGCCGGGATAGACGGTCGACTCGTAGATCACGATCGCGCCCTTCGGCATCACGCTGCCAACGGTCGTGGACGCCTTGATGAGGGGGGTCAAATCCGGACGGTTCGCGTCGTCGATCGGGGTCGGGACCGTCACGATGAAAAACCGGCACGACTTGAGATCTGCGGGATCGCTCGTGAAGCTCAGGTGTTTCGCGCTGGCAAGCTCGTCGGGCTCGACTTCGAGCGTGCGGTCGACGCCTTTGCGCAATTCCTCCACGCGTCCGGCGTTGATGTCGAAACCGAGCACGCGGCGCGTCTTTCCGAACTCCACGGCAAGTGGCAAGCCGACATAGCCGAGCCCGATAAGCGCGATATCCCCTTCAACTCTGTCCACGAAAAAGCCTTCCTGCAATTGCGACGATAAGGCCGTCCCGACCTGAGGCGCCTCGAACGGGCGGTAAAATGCACGCTGTTGTCACGAGGAGACGGCCTGCCTATGCATCAAATTATACAGAACTGTGAAAATGGCCCCCCGCCAATGGCAGGGGAATAGCTCAGCCACCGCTCGTTTTGCAACCCATTTGCTGGGGAAGGGAACCTTGAAGACAGCGGTGCAAGAGACCTCCCTCTGCCCGTGATGAAACGGCCCTCCGCGAGGATCGGACGCGATTCTATCAATGAGATCCAAGAGATGTGGTTTCAATGCCGGCTCGGAACATCGTGCCGGGTTCGTCTGAGGGAAGTCGCCGTAGGGCGACCCTGCGTCGACTGTTACCGGAGAGGCCCTATGGCTGCGTGTGGGCATAACCTCTTGACGGTTGCCCCGCCACAAGGAACACGTTGGCGGCTCGGCTGGCGACGTGCTCGGATCATGAAAATGGATCTGTCGGCAACGCGGTGCCAGCCGGATGTCCGGATTTCCACACGATACGAGAAAGTACCGAGCGCATGAGCAAGACACCTTTCGTGCACGAAAGTGCCTACGTCGACGAGGGCGTCGAACTCGGCGAGGGAACGAAGGTCTGGCATTTCAGCCACATCCTCTCGGGTTGCCGCATCGGCCGAAATTGCTCCATCGGACAAAACGTGATGATCGGCCCGAACGTGCCGGTCGGCGATAACTGTAAGATTCAGAACAATGTTTCCCTCTACAAAGGGGTGGAATTGGAAGAGGGCGTCTTTTGCGGCCCGTCCTCCGTTTTTACGAACGTGATCAACCCGCGCGCAGAGGTCGAGCGCAAGGATGAGTTTCGCGTCACCCGTATCCGTCGCGGCGCAACGATCGGGGCCAACGCGACCATCGTCTGTGGCAACGAATTGGGAGAGTATTGCCTGATCGCGGCAGGCGCCGTGGTGACGAAGTCCGTCCCTGCATTTGCGCTGATGGCAGGGGTCCCGGCACGCCGGATGGGTTGGGTCTCTCGTGCCGGCGAGATTCTCGACGAAACGCTGATCTGTCCGCGCACCGGCGAGCGTTACGAACGCGTCGGTGAAGCGCTCCGGCTGGCCGGAGGCGAAAACTAGACCATGGACCCTGTCAGGCCGAAGCGTGAAGCATCGGTCTCATCGAACGCGTCGAGCGTCCGATCCGATTCCATCGGATCGGAAAACGCTTTAGCTTATCGGCGCGTTGCCTCGGCCGAGCGCCGGATTTGCGCCTAATCCGCACTAGGCATATTGCCCCCCCGTCGCAACAGAGCCAGCCGCGTTACCTGGAAAGTAGTTGGGATTGCCCCCTGAGCTAATCGCACCGTTGAGCGTCGAGGAATAGCGCGATCCCGTGGCTGACCCGCTGAATGTCAGACCCGCAGCCCGAACCACCGACCCAATCGTGGCACTGACAAAAGGATTGAACGCCGGCGTCCCGGTGAGCGCGACAGTCAAGCCGCCGAGGTAGATGAACTGCGACCCTGTCGAAGCGAGAATGTGCTGGGCCGCGCTGCCGGAGATCGTATAGCTGGCGAGCACATAGCACCACGCGCTGTCGAGCACGACATGAACCGAGGCGCACGCGCCGAATTCGCAGCCCTCAAGTTGAAGAGCGGACTTCTCCAAGTAAATGCAACTTCCGCTCGTTGTGGTCTGGATGCGAATCCCAGCCCCGAGACGGTATCTCGACGTAATGAGAGTGCCTCTAATAGCATTGGAGCCGGTGACGCCGATAACGGCTGTCCCGGAGGAACAAGCCAGCGTGCAGAGACCCGCGCCGACGAAGTTTTTTAGGACGATTGGGGTTGTGTATGTGCCGGATGCGATGCTGATCGTAACGTCGTAGATCGACGTATCGAGGCCGCCGACGACATCGATGGCTTTTTGTATTGTCAGAAACGCTCCACCCGACGAGTTCGAGAGACCGTCGTTCGAATCGTTTCCGTCTGTGCGGACGTAGTAGGTGCGGTTGGCGGTCAAAAGCTCGCGGCCGCCGCCACCGCCGCCCGCGGTATTCGGCAGCGAGACCGCGCCCGTCGCACGGTTGACGACGATGGCTTCGTGCCAGGCCGTCCCATCGGCGCTCACCTTCACGTGCCAGTCGTTGTCGCCCGTGAGGCCGAACTCCGCGTGCCCCACGAAGTCCGTCTGAAACAGCACGCTTGCCGTATCGCCCGCCGCCGCTTTGTTGATCTTGAGGCGGTGGTCGTCGCCTTCATGGCTGAACAGACTTGCCGGGCTTGAGACGGCGAGCCGGTTCGTCGCATCGGCGGTGTCGTTGATGCCGACAAGCGATACCGGATTGACGTCTCCACCGCCTCCGCCACCCCCGCCGGTCACGATGGAGAAATACGTCCATTCGGCCGTCGAGCCCGGCGTCGTCGCGTCCGGTTCGTGATCGATGTTCCCGTCCGCGTTGGACAGGAATACGTGACCTTCGTGCTCGACGAGGTCGCCGGCATTGTAGGTGGCCGCATCGCTCCAGGCGCCTTTTGGAACGAGGCCCGAGCCGCCGCCGCCCGGCGCCTCGGTCCATCCGCCCCCCGAATAAAGGTAGAGGCGGCTTTCGTCGTGCACCCAGGCCAGCCATCCGGCGATCGGCCGATAAAAGGCCCACGCCCCGTCCTGCCAGGCTGCAACGTCGCTCGCATGCCCGGACCACGCGCCCGTTGGGCCAGCCCCTACGATGTAACGCGCGCCGGGGTCCGGGCTCGATGGGGGCGTGCCGAGATCCTTGTCTGCGACAGCGAGCTGAACGACCGCGTCGAGAGCCCGCAACGCCTCGTTGTGGGTGACGTGCTTCTGCGACTGGCTCGGCATGATATAGGGGAGAGCGAGATTTTCGGTGTTGTCCACGAGCTGCGCCTGGGTGAGGGATGCCTGGCGCGAGTATGAAGGGGCGACGAAAGCCGTGGATAAGTCAACGAAGACCCGGCCCCGCGCAGCGCGTGCGCCGGACAGAGGGCCACGAACAGCGCGATGAGGCATGTCTGGATCCTCAACCACTACGCGGAAGAACCGCGCGGCACGGGCGGCACGCGGCATTTCTCGCTTGCGCGCCATCTGCCCGCATCCGGTTGGCGCGCCACCATCATCGCCGCCAGCACCAGTCATGGCAGCGGACGCCAGCGGCTCGATGAGGGTGAGGCGAGCCGCGCCGAGACGATCGATGGTGTGGACTTCCTCTGGCTGCGTGCGCGATCCTACTCGGGCAACGGCGCGGACCGCGTGCTGAATATGATGGACTACACCCGCGCCGTCTTGCGGCAGGATAATCTCCGCGATCTCGTTCCGCCTGATGCGGTCATCGGATCGAGCGTCCACCCCCTGGCCGCATGGGCCGGACGAAGGCTCGCGCGGCACTATCGCGTACCCTTTCTGTTCGAAGTGCGCGATCTCTGGCCGCAAACCTTGATCGACATGGGGCGCCTCGCGCCCCGGCACCCGGCTGCGATTGCGCTCCGGATGCTGGAGCGGTCCCTTTACGCGAGCGCCGCCAGGATCATCGTCCTCTTGCCTGGCGCGCGCGATTACATCGAGCCGCTGGGAATTCCGGCCGACCGGGTTGTCTGGATCCCGAACGGCGTCGATCTAGAGGGGCACCCGCCACCCGCCGACGTGCCGTCGTCCGGCCCGTTCACGCTGATGTATCTCGGCGCACACGGAAAGGCGAACGCGCTCGACACTCTCATCGCAGCGATGGGGATTGTCGGGGCCGATCCCGCAGGCGAACGCATTGTGCTCCGCCTCATCGGACACGGCCCGGAGAAAGAAAAGTTGAAGGCATCTGCCGAGCGCTTGGGCCTCAAGAGCGTGCGCTTCGAACCGCCTGTCGCGAAGGCCGACATCCCCGTACGTGCGTCGGAAGCCGATGCGTTCGTGATCTCGGTAAAAGATATTCCGGGCCTGTACCGCTTCGGGATCAGCATGAACAAGATCTTCGATTATTTGGCGGCCGGCCGTCCGACGATCATCGCGGCCGACGCGTCGAACAATCCCATCGCCGAAGCGGGCGCTGGCTTCACCGTTCCGCCCGAGAACCCTGAAGCGCTCGCGGCCGCCATCCTGGAGTTGGCATCGCTGCCGCGCGCGCGGCGCGAGGAGATGGCGCTCGCTGGGCGCGCGCACGTCGAGGCGAATTATGCCATGGATCGTCTTGCACGCCGATTGGCGCAAGCGTTGGACGCAAGCGTGGGGCAGCCATGAAGCGTGCGTTCGACATCGCCATTTCGGCCACGGCGCTGATCGTGCTTCTCCCGGTGCTTGCCATTCTGGCGCTCGTTGTGCGATGGCGCCTCGGCAACCCTGTCCTGTTCCGGCAGGTACGCCCCGGGCTCCACGCCAAGCCGTTCACGATGCTGAAGTTCAGATCGATGCGGGATGCGAGAGACGCAAGCGGTGCGCCTCTGCCGGACCATTTGCGTCTCACTCCGTTCGGTCGTTTTTTGCGCTCGACGAGCCTCGATGAGCTGCCCGAGCTGTGGAACGTACTCGTCGGCGAGATGAGCCTCGTGGGCCCCCGTCCACTCCTCATGGAATATGTGCCGCTGTACTCGTCCGAGCAGGCGCGCCGACACGAGGTCCGGCCAGGTGTTACGGGCTGGGCCCAGGTCAACGGCCGCAACGCCATCTCGTGGCAGGAGAAATTCGCCCTCGATGTGTGGTATGTCGACAACCGCTCATTCTGGCTCGATCTCAAGATCATCGCGATGACACTAGGCAGAGTACTGAAACGCTCGGGAATCTCCGCGGACGGCGAAGCCACGATGCCGAAATTCACAGGTGGCCAGCAGGAATGACGAGACTGTTCGGAATCTATGGCGCGAGCGGGTATGGGCGCGAGGTGCTGCCTCTGGCGCGCGCCGCGCTGGGCTTGACGGACAGCGCCACGGACGAACTCGTCTTCGTCGACGACGGTCCGATGCCACCGCACGTCAATGGGCATAGGGTGCTGGGCTGGAATGCGTTCCAGGCTGCCACGGCAACGAAGAAATACGCATGTGTGGCCATCGCCAACTCCGCCGTCCGGGAAAAGTTGGCAACGCGATGTGTCGAGGCGGGTGTCGAATTCTTCTCGGTTCGCGCGAGCAACGTCGTCGAACTTGACGATGTCGATTTCGGCGCAGGCGCGATCCTGTCGCCGTTCGTGACATTGACGTCGAACATCAGGATCGGGAAGCATTTCCACGCCAACATCTACTCGTATGTCGCCCACGACTGCGTGATCGGTGATTTTGTGACCTTCGCTCCAGCCGTGCACTGCAACGGCAACGTGACGATCGGAGATCACGCGTACATCGGCACCGGCGCCATTCTCCGCCAAGGCCGCCCCGGTGCGCCGTTGACGATCGGAGCCGGGGCCGTGGTAGGCATGGGCGCCGTCGTCACGAAGGATGTGCCGCCGGGTGCGACCGTTGTGGGCAATCCGGCCCGTCTATTTCTGAAGAAGTGAAATCCCCTTGCTCGACACGCCATTCCCGCCCTGGCCTTCCTTCTCCGACGAAGAAGTCGAAACCGTCGCTCGCGTCATGCGATCCGGCCGGGTGAATGCCTGGACGGGTGGAGAGGTGAAAGCGTTCGAGCAGGAGTTCGCAGCGTGGGCCGGCACAAAGCACGCGGTCGCGCTCGCCAATGGCACCGTGGCGCTCGATGTCGCCTGGCGCGTGCTGGGCATCGGCGCCGGAGACGAGGTGATCACCACGCCCCGGTCGTTTCAGGCCTCGGCGTCGTCCATCGCCATGGCAGGCGCGCGTCCGGTCTTTGCCGATGTCGATCTGCAATCGCAAAACATCACGCCGGAGACGGTCGCTCCGCTTATCACGCCGCGCACTCGCGCCATCCTCTGCGTCCACTTGGCCGGTTGGCCCTGCGATATGGCGGGTTTTCGCGCCCTCGCCCGCGAGCACGGCTTGAAGCTGGTGGAAGACTGCGCGCAGGCGCATGGCGCCCGGATCGACGGCCGGTCGGTCGGCACCTTCGGCGACATTGCCGCGTGGTCGTTCTGCCAGGACAAGATCGTCACCACCGGCGGCGAGGGCGGCATGGTGACCACCGACGACGAGACGCTATGGAAGGCGGCTTGGTCGTTCAAGGATCATGGCAAAGGCTGGGCTGCCGTCCACGAGCGCGAACATCCGCCAGGCTTCCGATGGCTACACGAAACCTGGGGCACGAACGGCCGCATGATGGAGATGCAGGCCGCCATCGGGCGCATTCAACTTGCACGGATGCCCGAGTGGCACGCCGCGAGGAAACGCAACGCGGTGGATCTCGCACGTGCCTTCCGCAAAAGCTCCGGCCTCCACGTGCCCGTGCCGCCCGCGGGCGTCGAGCACGCGTGGTACAAGTTCTATGCGTTCGTGCGCCCGGAGCGCCTGAAGCCGGACTGGAACCGCGACCGCATCATGAATACGATCGTCGAGGCTGGAGTGCCCTGCTATGCCGGCGCCTGCCCCGAGATATACCGCGAGAAGGCCTTTCGCGACGCGGGGTTCGGCCCCCCCCGAGCGGTTGCCGGGCGCGGTGAAACTTGGCGAAACCAGCCTGATGTTCCTCGTGCATCCCACACTCGGCCCTGAGCATGTTTCCAAAACCTGCGCGGTTGTGGCGGATGTGCTGCGCCAGGCGGAAGGATAAAAAGAATTTTATTACAATAAGTTGAGCGTAGTTTTCGGTTCTGTGTGCGCGATGTCACGACGCCGTCGCTGTGGATTAGGATATTGGCCGCGCTGCGCGTTCCACTTAAGCTGTGCCCCGGTTTATCTGGCCGGGCAGGTGCTGCGCCGAGGCCGTTCGCTCGGCACAGCGTTTGGCCAGCAATGTTGATGGCGGCCTGAGTTTGTGTTTTGCCGCCGATCGTCTGGCGGCCGCGAAAATGATGTTTATTTGAATGTTGCGTACTCGGATTGTGAGGACAGCTTGGCGTTCAGGGACAAAATCGAGGATTTCCAGCCGCGGCTGAGAGCGTGGCTGTTGAACAAGTCGCGCTACCATAAGCGCGCAGCTCTCGTGCTGATCGACTTGACGCTGCTCTATCTCGCGTTGTGGATCTCGTTCTCGCTGCGCTTCGGTGTGTTCTACTGGCCGTCGCAGCCTGCTCTGCTGGCGCTGGTCATTGCCTGCCCGCTGATCTGCCTCGCCACGCTATGGTGGTTCGATGTCTACAAGGTGGTCACCCGCTTCATAGGATATCGCGGGGCGACACGCGTCGCCATGGCCATCGGCCTGGGCATTCTTTTCTGGGCGCTCGCCATCTTCTTGTCGGGACAAGCCGGCATCCCGCGCACTGTCATCTTCGTCTTTGGCGTTCTTGCCGCGATCTTTCTGACTCTCGTGCGCTTTGCCGCCAAGCTGCTGCTTGAGACCGCCGACATTCGCCCGCCCCGCTGGCGCGTTTCCGCGCCGAAGTCTCCGACGATCATCTACGGAGCGGGACAACTGGGCATTCGCCTTCTGGCTGACGTACGCAGGGCGGGGGATCGCGATATCGTTGGGTTCGTCGATCCGTCGCCGAGTTTATGGCGCCAGTACATCAATGGCGTGAAGGTTCACGCGCCCCAAATGCTCGAACGTCTTGTCGAGCGCCAGGATGTTTCCGAAGTTCTTGTCGCGCTGCCGGGATCGCAACGTCGCGAGCGTCGCGAAGTGCTGAGAGAACTTGAGAAGCTGCACGTCAGCGTCAAGATATTGCCCGCCTACGAAGACATCGCCTCCGGCAATGTAGGCGTGAGCGATCTTCGCGACGTGGATGTGAGCGACCTGTTGGGTCGCGATTCCGTCAAGGCGAGCCAAGCCCTTCTCGCGCGCAGCATTCGCGGTAAGTCCGTCCTCATCACCGGCGCGGGAGGCTCCATCGGCTCCGAGATCGTGAGACAGGTGGCGGCGCAGTCGCCAAAGCTCGTCGTTCTTTTCGACGTGTCGGAGCCCGCCCTTTATCGAATTGCATCTGAACTGGAAAAGCTCGTCGAAAATCTTCCGCACGCCGCGCGGCCGCAGATCACCACCGTTCTCGGCTCCGTCCTCGACCAGAAGCTCATGGCGGACGTGGTTACGGGAAATGCGATTCAGACGATCTATCACGCCGCGGCCTACAAGCACGTCCCGATCGTTGAGACGAACCCGATCGTCGGACTCGACAACAATGTATTCGGCACCCGCATCGTCGCCGAGACAGCCCGCAAACACGGTGTCGAGCGCTTCGTCCTGATCTCCACGGACAAGGCCGTTCGTCCGGCGAACATCATGGGCGCGAGCAAGCGGCTGGCGGAGTTGGTATTGCAGGCCGAGGCTCTGGAAGAAGGGCAGACGGTCTTCACGGTGGTCCGCTTCGGGAACGTTCTGGACAGCTCGGGTTCCGTGGTGCCGCTGTTCCGCGAGCAGATCCGGACGGGAGGCCCTCTGACGGTCACGCACCCCGAGGTCACCCGGTACTTCATGTCCATCCCCGAAGCCGCCGAACTGGTGATTCAAGCGGGCGCGATGGCAGGTGGCGGTGAGGTATTCGTTTTGCAGATGGGCAGCCCCGTACGCATCGACGAGCTTGCACGCCTCATGGTGCGTCTTTCGAATCTGGAAGTGCGCGACGAGAAGAACCCCGGCGGCGACATCGAAATTCGTTACATCGGCTTGAGGGCCGGCGAGAAGCTTTACGAAGAACTTCTGATCGACGCGCATTCGCAAAGCACCGATCACCCGCTCATCTTCAAGGCGGATGAGCCTGTGCTGTCGGTGGAAGTGCTCGGTAGGGCGCTCGCGCAGCTCAAGCAGGCGATGGCCGATCGCGATATCGCAGCCATTCGCGGCGTACTCACGCGTACAGTCGAGGGCTATCGGGCCGAGCCAGAGAAGAGCGCGCATGTAGAGCTTGGGACGCAGCCGCAGGGGGCCGGCTGGACCGACCCCGCCCGCACACTTCACTGATCTCCGTCATCGTCGATGATTGACGGCAACCGCCCGCAATGTCGGTAAACGTTTCCCATTTTTTTCCCGACATGGGGGCTCCGATCGTCTATCTTGATAGGATATAGCGGTCCAGCCCGGCCGCCCTTCCTGACAAGACATTCGACGCGACGTGCCGCATGTGGTCCCTCACCCCCGAAGAACTGGTTGCGATTAAGCTGTCGCTGCGCGTCGCGAGCGTCGCCACGCTCGCGAGTCTGCCGTTTGGCATCCTTGTCGCCTACGTCCTCTCGCGTGGGCGCTTTCGCGGCAAGATGCTCCTCGATGGCCTCGTCTACATGCCGCTCGTTCTGCCGCCGGTCGTCACGGGCTATGTCCTGCTCATTCTTTTCGGGCGGCGCGGTCCGCTCGGCGCGTTCCTCGAAGAGACGTTCGGCATCGTGTTGTCGTTCCGCTGGACGGGCGCTGCGTTGGCGGCCGCCGTCATGAGCTTTCCGCTCATGGTGCGCGCCATTCGCCTCGCGATGGACGCAATCGACCGCAGAAGCGAGGAAGCAGCGGCGACGCTCGGCGCTTCGCCTGCGTGGGTATTCTTCACCGTGACGCTCCCGCTGGCGCTGCCGGGCATCGTCGCTGGCGCGATGTTGGGGTTCGCCAAGGCGCTCGGCGAGTTCGGAGCCACCATCACCTTCGTTTCCAACATTCCCGGAGAAACGCAGACCATCCCGGCGGCTATCTACACCTATACGCAGACGCCTGGCGGTGACGAGGGTGCTTTCCGTCTTTCCGTGATCGCAGTCGTGATTGCGTTCGGCGCGCTCATCGCGTCCGAGCTTTTGAGCCGGCGTACGACGCGGCGACGGGCAGGCCTCCTATGATCGAGGTGTCGTGCGGGCTGGTCCGTCCCCGCTTCGTTCTGGACGCCAGTTTTAAAGCGCCGAACGGATGTGTCGCGCTGTTCGGCCCGTCAGGGTCGGGAAAAACGACCATCGTGCGCTTGCTGGCGGGGCTCGAACGTCCCGAGCGCGGTCGCATCGTCGTAGGTGGCCGCACGCTTGTCGACACTGAAGCCCGCATAGATGTCCCGATCCATAAGCGCCGCGTCGGCCTCGTCTTCCAGGATGGCCAACTCCTCCCGCACCTGTCCGTACAGCAGAACCTCGACTACGGACGCAGCTTCGCCCCGCGCGATGCCGGAATCGCGCCGTTCGATGCCGTCGTGGATCTGCTCGGAATCGGCCACCTTCTGAAAGCACGGCCCGCCACGCTCTCGGGCGGCGAACGGCAGAGGGTTTCGATCGGCCGCGCGTTGCTTGCCGCGCCGCGCCTCTTGGTGATGGATGAGCCGCTGGCCTCTCTCGACACCGCCCGCAAGCTGGAGATCCTGCCCTTCGTCGAACGGCTGCGCGATGAACTGGCCCTCCCGATCGTCTACGTCTCCCACGCTGTGGAGGAGGTCGCTCGGCTCGCCACCACGGTTGTGCGCCTGTCGGAAGGCCGCGTTGTCGCGGAAGGCTCTCCAGGCGATGTCATCGGCGCTTCGGTGCGCGACGCGGGTGATGCTTCGTTCCCGACGTTGTCTTTCGTTTCCGCCAAGGTCGTGCGTGAAAGGCCGGAGTTTTCGGTGGTCATTCTGTCCCATCCCGCGGGCGAGATCGTTCTTCCCGGAAGCACGCTCCGACAGGGAGACCTCGTGCGCGTGGCGATAGCCGCGACAAACGTCGCGCTTGCCGTCGAAGAGCCGCGCGGCATCAGCGTGCGGACACGTCTGCGCGGACGCATCCTGCGGGTCGAGGAAGGTCCCGGCCCATCCGTCCACGTTGTCGTCGAGCTTACCGGCGGCGACCGCATCGTGGCGTCGCTCACCCGCCTCGCCGTTGCCGATCTCGATATCGCGGAAGGGCGGGACGTCTTCGCTCTCGTCAAAGCCGTGACAATCGATGAAAACGCCGTTGCCACGTTCAGGCGTGACCGCAACGCCGGGTGAGAAACAGCGTAAGCTCCGGAAGCCGCACTGGTATGACATTCCCGCAACAGATGCGTGCGATTGAGATCGTGGTGCCTCTGCTGCCGAAACGGCATCGTCATGATTTTGAGGAGCGTACGCGGTCGCTCGGCATGAGGCGGTCGCCGCGCGAACTCGCTAAAATTCCTAGTGTTTTCCAAGTTCGAAAACGACCGAATGAGAACGGACAGTCTTTCGAGCAGACATTCCGCATTCCGCGTTATGAATGTGTGGATTGCACCCGGGGCTAACGGGCCGAAACCTTGCCGACACGCAGCGAAAATGGCACCGTCCGCAAATAGTAAAGGCCCATTTGAGAACAGACGGGGCTGGAGATTGGCGGGAAGGAGCGGGGGCTCTTTGCGCTCCACGCGGGTTTGTATCAAAGAGATTTGAAGTCACGGTGTTGGTCACGACATGACCGATGGGCTGTTGGCCGCCAGGCTGGAGAATGACTTTCTATCCGTGTTGTGCATGACGAATGGCGTGAAGTGCGGCAATAAACGCTGCAATAATTTTTGATTGTTGGGGCAGTCAATGGTGAGCCACCCGATCGATATTATGTCTCGCAACATTAATCGGCGTGTTGCGTGGCAACAGCTGTCTCTTGGGGTCATCGTTGCGATCCTGCCCGTAATGGTTTTCGTTCGGGTTGCCCCGCCGCTTCTCTGCGTTCTCCTGCTTGCGACGCTCGTTGGCGCGGCATATGCGCGGGGCGATGCCGGTGACGCTCTGGAAAAACTACGCGGGTGGATTGGGCGTCGCGAGGCGCATGTCCTGATCGCCGCTCTGGTTTTGTTGTGTCTCTCCGTGATGTGGTCGCCAGCCAACGAACACGGCGCTTCGCACGCTTTCCGTGTTGTCATGGCGGCTTTTCTCATCACGGCGCTGCTTGCATTCGGTTCGATGGCGAGCCTGACGAATCTCGGTCCCGCTCTCGCTATGAGTTTGGCCGCCGGCGCAGTCCTCATTCTTGCTAATCTGCACGTCGGTGACGAAACGAGAAGCTGGATCGGTCTTTCCCCCGATCTGTGGCGAATGAACCGGGCGGCCGTCGCAATCGTGCTCTTTGCGCCGCTCGCCTTGCTTTTGCTGTGGCGTTCGTCGCGCCTGCTGGCGGTTGGGCTCGTTGCCGTATGCCTCGCCGCGGTATTTTTCTCGTTCAGCGAGTCGGCGCAGTTTGCGACGCTCGTCGTAGCGGCGGTTTGGGCAGCCTCGTCACTTAATCCGATCCTCGTCCATCGTCTCGTTGGCGTGTCGATGGTAACGACGTTGCTTGTCATGCCTTTCGTCGTTCGCTTCGCGAACGAAATCGTGCCTGCGGCCGTCCATGAGAAGGTCGGATACGGAGTGTTGACGATCCGCGGGGAAATCTGGACCGCGTTCGCAGATCTCGTGCCGGAGCGGTTTCTTTTGGGCTACGGGATAGAGGCAAGCAACGTCATCGCGAAGACGCCGACCGCCGCCTCGTTGCCTGAAAGTGTGCGCGATCTGTTGGCATTCTCTCACCCGCATAATGCGCCGTTGCAGGTGTGGTTTGAACTCGGCTTGGTTGGCGCGCTTCTCGTGGCTGTGTTGATCGTCTTCGCGCTGCGCGCGATGGAGCGCTTGCCGGCCGACCGCTTGGGCGCGGCGACGGCAACGGCCGCGGCCGTCTTCACCGTCTCTGCGGTGAGCCATGGCGCCTGGCAATCGTGGTGGTTCTGCTTGGTCGGGCTGGTGGCGGCCGCCTACGCGATGTTGCCGGCACAGTCCGATGGAAACAATGGTGTGCGCCGCGAATCCGAATTTTGATTCGAGCCGATCCAGCGCTTCCGGTGAGCGCCCGTTCGCGATTGGCTTGGATCGCTCAAAGGCTCTTGTTCATACGCCGGATGCGGGTGGCAAGCTGGCGCATCACGTAGAGTGAGAATGCGGGGTTCGCCCGGACCAGTTCGAGAAACGTCTCACGGTCGATCAGGGCGACCTCTGTAGGATCGGCTGCAATCGCGGCGGCCGAGCGCGGTGCGTTGTCGATCAGCGCAAGCTCGCCGAAGATCCCGTGCATGCCGACGTTTTCGAGCACCGTGCCATACGTCACGATGTTCACCTTGCCTTCAAGGACGAGGTACATGAGGTCGCCGGGATCCTCTTCCAGGAAGATCGTGTCTCCCGCCCCATAGCGCTTGAGGGGGATCTTGAACCGTTCGAGAAAATCGAAATCGAAGGGGGCGCCGAACATGACAAGAGCCTCGGATCTGCAATCAAGCCCGCCATAAAAGAGGCAGACTATACAGCCTGCGCGACGCCCTGTCGCGGCCCAGCGGCGTCCCCTCGGATCAGCGTTAAGACGACGCAGCATTGTCGCGGAAGCGGCGCCCGGCCATACTTCCCGGCGATTGAGGGAGGTCAAAGCTCGGCGGGACAAAACCGCGTTCAGCTTGCCGGTTCCTCGGAATACGGACATGGAGACAACGCGTGAAGACATCCGGGTTTATCGCCGCTTCTCTTGTAGGCGCTCTCGTCGCCTCTGCCGCGCCTGCGCTGGGGCAGGCCAAGATCACCGCAGGCACGCTCACGTGCCGAGGGGGCGAGGGCATCGGCCTCGTTCTCGGCTCGCAGAAAACCTACGCCTGCCGCTATGTGTCGGCATCCGGCAAGCTGTCGGAAAAGTACGAGGCGTCCGTCACGCGGATCGGCATCGATCTTGGTGTTACGGAAAGTGCTACCATCGTCTGGACGGTGCTTGCCTCGTCCGACAAGCTCGACGATCGTGCTCTTGAAGGCAACTACGTCGGTGCAAGCGCGGACGTGGCTGTCGGCGTCGGCGGCGGGGCAAACGTTCTTGTTGGGGGGTCGAGAAACAGCGTCGTGCTGCAGCCCGTCAGCGTCGAAGGCCAGACCGGCCTTAACCTTGCTGTCGGCGTCGCGGAGATGACGCTCCGCTGAGAGCGGGACACCTTCGGCACATTGGTTGCGTAGCTCTGCCGCCCCCGCTATCACTCGCGGGAGCGGCAGCATCGAACCCGGAAGCGCATCACGATGGCGGACCTGAAGCTCCTGGCCCTCGACGACGAGGATCTCGCCGTCATCGCAGCCCACCTGCAGGATGCGGTGCTGCGGGTCGGAGACATGGCCTATCTAAAGGCCGACCGCAGGTTCGCCGTGGTCGTCAATCGGTTCGATTGGGATCACGCCGTCCGTTCGGAGGGCAAGACTCAGCGCTACATTCGACGTCAGACCGGCGTGCGAATCGAGCACGTGCAGGGCGCCAAGGTGTCCGGGATCGACTTGACCGACAAGGAGCGTGTGTTGTCGCTTCTGACGCTGACATTCGAGCCCGGAGAAGCTCCGCACGGGGCCGTCACCCTGACGTTTGCGGGCGGAGGCGCCGTACGCCTCGAAGTCGAATGTCTGGAAGCGGCCTTGAACGATCTCGGCGCCGCTTGGGCCACTCGCCGTAAGCCCGAGCACGCCGGCGAATAGCCGCTTTTTAAAGCACCCCATAAACAATGCCAATCGCCTGACGGAAATCGGAAACCGTGAAGGTGCATCCGCGCTTTCACCGAGGGCTTGCGTCGCTTATAACGGCCCAAACTCGGAGCGCCTCGGGGGGACCAGTCAGGCGCCAAACTGGAGCAACCCAGACATGCCCGTGTGGCTCAAGACATCCGACTCCGGATTTGCGCCTGCATTCGACGCTTTCCTTGCCACCAAGCGCGAGGCGTCCGCGGACGTGGACCTCGCCGTTCGCAATATTCTCGCGGACGTGAAGGCGCGCGGTGACGCGGCACTGATCGATCTCTCGCAGAAGTTCGATTCCGTCGATCTCGCAACGCTCGGCATCCGCGTCACAGCGGACGAGGTCGACGCTGCCGTCAAAGCCTGCAAGCCGGATACGCTCGAAGCCCTGTCCTTCGCCCGCGATAGGATCAGGGATCACCACGGCCGCCACCTGCCCGAGAACGAGATCTATCAGGATGCGCTGGGCGTCACGCTCGGCCACCGCTGGACGCCGGTCGAATCGGCGGGCCTCTACGTGCCCGGCGGCCTCGCTTCCTATCCGAGTTCGGTTCTTATGAACGCGGTGCCCGCCAAGGTGGCGGGCGTCGAGCGTCTCGTCATCGTGGTGCCGTCGCCGCGCGGCGAGTTGAACCCGCTCGTGCTGGCAGCCGCACGCCTCGCAGGCGTCGAGGAGATCTATCGCGTCGGCGGGGCGCAGAGCATCGCAGCCCTCGCCTACGGTACGGAGACTATCCGCCCCGTCGCCAAGATCGTCGGCCCCGGCAACGCGTATGTGGCCGCGGCCAAGCGGCAGGTGTTCGGTACCGTCGGGATCGACAGCATCGCGGGCCCCTCCGAGGTGCTGGTCATCGCCGACAAGGACAACGATCCCGATTGGATCGCGGCCGACCTGCTGGCGCAGGCCGAGCACGATACCGCCGCTCAGTCCATCCTGATGACCGACGACGAGGCGTTCGCGAAGGCCGTTGAGAAGGCGGTCGAGCGGCAGCTCGAAACGCTGCCCAAGCGCGACATCGCGAGCGCGAGCTGGCGCGACTTCGGTGCCATCATTCTTCTGAAGTCCTTGGACGAGGCGCCGCCCCTCGCGGATCGCATCGCCGCCGAGCATCTCGAAATCGCGACCCGCGATCCCGACGAACTGGGCAGCCGCATCCGCAACGCGGGCGCTCTCTTCCTGGGCGCCTACACGCCTGAAGTGATCGGCGATTACGTGTCCGGCTCCAATCACGTGTTGCCGACGGCGCGTAGCGCGCGCTTTTCCTCCGGGCTCGGCGTCCTGGATTTCGTAAAGCGCACGTCGATCCTGAAACTCGACGCAAGCTCGCTTGGCAAGCTTGCCCCGGCCGCGATGACATTGGCTGCGGCCGAAGGCCTCGAAGCCCATCGGCGCTCTGTCGAAATCCGTCTTTCGGAGAAAGGGTAACGGTCATGGAGCAGGCATCGTCGGAGACTGTCGCGACCAACGACCGCTTGAGCGAGATCACGCTCGACTCCGCTTCGATCGGGCGCGGCAACGCCAACATCGAGCACGAGCGCGAGGTCGCGATCTATGATCTGCTCGACGGCAACGCATTCGCGCTCGAAGGTCGCGACGAAGGCCCGTACAAGCTTTCGATCGGCATCGTCGACGATCGCCTCGCCTTTACCGTATTCAGCGCCGACAAGCCGTCGGACGAGCCGATCGTTGCTCATTTCCTCTCGCTGACGCCGTTCAAGCGTATCATGAAGGACTACTTCCTGGTTCTGGACAGCTACTATCAGGCGATCCGCACCGCTCAGCCTTCCCGTATCCAGGCCATCGACATGGGCCGGCGCGGGCTGCATGACGAAGGGAGCCGCGTGCTCATGGAGCGGCTCGAAGGCAAGATTAAAATCGACGTCGACACCTCGCGGCGGTTGTTCACCCTCATCGCGGCTTTGCATTGGAAAGGGTGACCCCGTGTCGGAGGAGGGCGAGGGGCCCCAGGCTGTGTTGTTCGCGTGCGCCGCGAACGCGTCCGGAGCCCAATGGCGGCCGCCATACTGCAGCATCTGATGGGAGATCGCGTACGGGTTGCGTCGGCGGGCGTGCGTGCTGGCCAGCCAGATCCCTATGCCGTGGCTGTGCTGGACGAGATCGGTATCGACATCTCCGAGCATGAGCCGGTCGGTCTCGACAGCATCGAGGGCGAGGTATTCGATCTCGTCGTGACGCTCTCGCCGGAAGCCCATCACCACGGTGTGGAACTCACGCGCGTCATGCCGGCCGATGTCGAATATTGGCCGACGCCGGACGCGACGGCTGTCGCGGAAGACGTCAGCCGTGAGGAACTGCTGGCGCGCTATCGCGGTGTGCGCGACACGCTGTTCCGGCGGATCAAACAGCGCTTCGTCAAAACGGGCGGCGGCCCATCCGTGTAGCCGTCGGCGCGCTTGTGCAACCTGTCATCCCGGCCCAGCGACTGCGACAGCAGGAGCGCCGCGCCGGGACCCAGGAAAAGCTTCTATCGCGAAATATCGCGTCTTCGACTTGCTCGCGCTGGATCCCGGCTCTCTGCTCCGCTCCGGCCGGGATGACAAGAGGCGCAAGTGTTGTCGACCTGCGCCGATCCCGGTGGTGGTCCCGCGATGGGAAACGTGCACTAGATGGACGAGCGTGGTCCAACGAGAAACCATGTGCTCTGCGTCCCGACGCCCTTGATCTCCATCGCCCCGCGCGGCTCGGTGTCGAACGCGTCTGCAAGCCTCTCGTGCGTCACGGGGCAGATGTGGATGCGGCCGGGTAGGGAGGCGGTTTCGAGCCGGGCTGCGAGGTTCACGGCATCGCCCCAGATATCGTAGCTGAATTTCCGCCGCCCGATCACGCCCGCCATCACCGGCCCCGTCGCGAGCCCCATCCGCATGTCGAGCGCGTGGCCCGTCTCGGCCCGCAGCGCCGCGACGGCGGCGTGCATGGAAAGCGCCATGCGGGCAAGACGCTCCGCGGACTTGGGCACGGGTTCGGGAACGCCCGCCGCCACCATATAGGCATCGCCGATGGTCTTGATCTTTTCCACGCCATGGCGCTCGGCAAGCTCGTCGAAGCGCGAAACCAGCGTGTTCAGGAGCGCCACAGTATCTGTAGCGCCGAGCTTGCGCGCGAGCGGGACGAACCCCGTGATGTCCGCGAACAGGATCGAAGCTTCCGGGAACGTGTCGGCGACGGGCTCCGCGGGCTTCGCCTTGAGCCGTTCGACGACCGTGTCGGGGAGGATGTTGCGCAACAGCGCGTCGGTTTCGGCCTTGGCGTTCTCGGCCAACCGAAACGCGTAATAGACCGCCGCGGCGATGATGCCGAAGGTTGTGACCGCAGCCTGAATGTACATCGAATCGAGCACGTCCTGCTCGGTTGCGATGAGGGCTGCGGTGCTCGGAAACCAGAACCAGGCGAGGATGTGCAGCACCAGCGCGACCGCGATCGAAGAAAAGATCAGCCACGTCCGGTGCAGGCCGTAGACGACGAACGCCGCGGCCGAGAAGGCGACATACTGAACATGCAACCCGGATTCGCGCCCGAGAAAGGACGTGAACGCGAGCAGCGCGGCGCATTCCGTCACCAGGATCAGCAGTGCCGCCGCCACGGGGCCGAAGCGGTGCATGAACGGCACGGCCAGCATGACCGCGATGATGGCGAGGTTGATGTGGATGATCGGCCAATAGCGCGCGTAGTCGAGAAACGTTTGCTGGATCGCGTAGACAAGCGTCGTGAGCACGATCAGGTAGGCGATCATGTTCAGGATCTTGAGCCGCCGCTTCGTCTCCGGCGGATAGCCCTGCGTTCCGGCTTCGACCAGTCGCGTCAGCCACGGCCCGAGTGCGGAAGTTGGGCGCGATGCCTTGAGCCAGGCGATCACGCGGCCGGAGACGCCGGTGCGTGTCTCAGCCGATGCCGGGGTGTGATCCATTGCGGCTGGAAGGCTCCCAAAAAGACGGGCCTCAAGAGCCGGAAATCGCTTCGAGCTCGTCGATATCGCAGGTAAAGCGCGTGTCCTTGCGCGCGATGGCGCCGCCGTCTTCGAGCAGCGCGAGTGCCGCGTTCACTTTCGGCCGGCTGGCGCCGATCAGAAGCGCCAGCTCGCTTTGCGAGATCGGGAGATCGATGATCACTTTCGCGCCGGTCTCGGCATCGCCCTTCTGCCGCGCCGTGGCCAGAAAGAAGCGCGCGAGCCTGACTTCGATCGGATAGAGCGCAATGCCTTCGAGCTGGTGGTCCGCTTCGCGCACGCGCCGGCACAGAAAGCGAATGACCGCTTCGCGCACGATTGCGCGCTCGTTGATGAGCCGCATAAGGGCGCCTTTCGAGAGCGTAGAGGCGCTGACTTTCGTCACGGCCGTCGCGTCAGCCGTCCGGACGCCCCCGTCGAGAACGGCGATCTCGCCGAAGACGTGGCCGGGCTCGGCGTGTGCGAAGGAAAGCTCACGTCCTTCGGCCGTCAGCACCGAGAGCCGTACGCGGCCGGTCGTGACGAGGTAGATGTCGCGCCCCTCGTCGCCGCGTGCGAAAATCGATTGTCCGCTGCCGAACGAGGCTTCGCGCATCTCCTGCGCCACGGCCTTGCGGTCGGCCTCTTCGAGAGCGCCGAACAGGGGCGTTTGCCCAAGCATGTCGAGAAGGGGGGCCTTGGCGCTCATCGAGCCTCCGGTCATGGGATGCGCACGGATTTTCGCGGGAACCGACGGGATTGGCAACGAGCTTCTTGCTTTTCGGGGGCGCTCTCTGCATTCTCCGCACGCGATTTCCGGGCCCGTGACCCGTTCGCACTCCTGTACCGGTGGAGCGCCGTTCGGCCCGCCGTCGATCGTTCGGGGCCGTCGGATCGGAGCAATGATCGTGTCCGGCCAGGTCGTGTTCAGTAGGGCGTGTCTCTCGGCTCCAACACTTTGGCAAACCGACATGAGCTCCGTGAAAGCTGGCTTTCTCTCCTCGTTCAGGCGCACCGACAGCCCGCGGCGTGAAACGCTGCGCCGGGAGCTTGCCCGCGAGCTTGCGCGTGACGGCGGCGCTCCGGGCACGCCGAAGCTCGTACTCGCGAGCGCGAGCCCGCGGCGGCTGACGCTTCTTGCCCAGGCCGGCATCGAGCCGGATGCGCTTCGCCCCGCCAGCATCGACGAGACGGCGCGTCTGGGCGAGATGCCGCGGTCGCTGGCGGCCCGCCTCGCCCGCTCGAAAGCTGAGACGGCGCGCGATCAGATCGCCAACGATACGGACATTGCGGGCGCCTACATCCTGGCCGCGGACACGGTGGTTTCCGTGGGTCGCAGGATCTTCGGCAAACCCGAGCATATCGAGGAGGCGGTCGCGACCCTTGAGCGGCTGTCGGGGCGCTCGCATCGGGTGCTGACGGGCGTCTGCCTCATCACGCCGGACGACAAGGTGCGCACGAAGATCGTCAGCACACGCGTGCGCTTCAAACATTTGGCGAAGCCCGAGATCGAAGCCTACATCGCCTCGCGCGAATGGCGCGGCAAGGCGGGCGCATACGCGATTCAAGGCCTCGCAGGCTGCTTCGTGCGCAAGATCACGGGCTCTTACACGAATGTCGTGGGGCTCCCGCTCACGGAGGTGGTGAGCCTTCTGATCGGTGAGGGCTTCCCGGTTCATTTCAACTGGCTGCGGGCCGCCGACCTCGACGCTGAGTAGCGATCGCCAGGCAGCTCCGAGGATCGGATCATGAGCGCGTCAGACGAAAAGCCGAAGACGGCGGCCACCGGCGGCAAGTGCCCCATTTGCGGCAAGCCCACGGTCCATGCCGTCCGCCCGTTCTGCTCGTCGCGCTGCGCGGATATCGACCTCGGCCGTTGGGTCTCCGGGGCGTATGTGATCTCCGGCGGCCACGCCGATGCCGACGAAGACGGGGCCGACAGCGAGGCCGCTGCCGCCGGCCAACTCGACCGCGGACGGGGCCCGGACGAGGACGCCTGACATTTGGCGGAACGCCCTCGAACGAGGCTGGACAGCGCCGAGACGACCCCCTATAAAGCGCGAGCTTCGGCGGCCGTCAGTGCCCCGCAAGCGACGCCCAGGTAGCTCAGTTGGTAGAGCATGCGACTGAAAATCGCAGTGTCGCTGGTTCGATTCCGGCCCTGGGCACCACTTTCCAGAAAACACAGTAAGTTAGGCGCCGGGTTTACAGGCGGGTTTACATTTCCGTTCCGGTTTTGCCCTTCGAGACAAGCCTGGCGACGCTTCCTGCCAGCTTCCGTTGGTTCACTTCTCGCAAGTATCGGTCGGCCTCTTTAGCAGTCCGCCAGCCGCACCACGCTTTGATCTGCTCAGTCGTTGCGCCCCATTCCGCGAGGCGCCGGGCGGATGCCTTACGCAAGCCATGGGCGCTACAGTCGGTTAGTCCCGCCTCCCGGCAACGGTCGCCAAACCAGTTACCGAAGCCATTGTTCGTGAACGGCTTGCCGAACTCGGTGACGAGATAGGTAAGATCGCCAGTGGGGCTCTGTTCGATGATGCTCTGCAACTCAGGCAAGATCGGAAGCTGAAGCGTGACGGGGTTGCGGTTACGGTTCTTATGCTGGACGAAGTGTAGCCATCCCGCCTTCACATGCTGACGGCCGAAAGTCACAACGTCGGAACGCCGCTGGCCGGTGTAGAGCAGCAACGCTAGCGCGAGCCGCGCCTTGCTTCCGATCGGGTGGCGGTCTTCGAACTTGGCGATCTCGGTATCATCCCACGCGTGAAAGCCGCCCTGTTTCTTCGACTTTAGAAACTTCACTTCGCGTGCAGGGTTGCCCGCTGTCTGATCGGCTTCACACGCCCACGAAAACACGGCGCGAATGGCCTTGAGCCGCCCATTGGCCGCCTCAGGCGCGTCGGCTTTTCGGTCGCGAAGCACCCGGATCAAGCGAGCGTCTAGCCGCTCAACCGGGCATTGTGCGTACGTGATCGCCGCGTTGTTCGGTGCCGGCTCATCCCAAGTTAGCTCAAGGGCGCGCCTTCGCACGCGCTGGGTACTCGGGTCGAGCGCGTTGAACTCAACTGAAGAAAGGTAGGCACAACACAGCCATCGCCACGTCCCTTGCGCCGGTCGGGTGTGCGAACCGGGCGCCTCGGTCGATTTTCTCGAGGCGGCGTCGTAGTCGGCTATGAACTCGGCGCTTCCGATGGGCCCGCGAAGCGTGGCGCGCGGATAGCCTTTCCGCCGATAATAGAGCCGTTTATGGCCGTGACGGTCGGTTAGCTCTTGTACATACCGATAACGCGCGACGGCCATACCTGCCCCGGTGCTCATGGTGTCGCCCAAGGGTCTTCCGAACCCAAGCCCCCGTCAATAAGCTCGTCCACGAACGCCATGAGATTCTTAAGCGGCCAGAGCGGGCGCGAACCGATCTGGACCGGCCGCAACAGGGCATTGCTCTTGCGCAGCTTGTCGAAGGTGGTTGGAGCAACATTGAGCAACGCCGCAGCTTGCACCCGCGAGCACAGCAGTAACGGCATCGAGGACGGTAAAACGGCGCTGGGCTTTTCGTGGCGGGTCATTGCGGTGGCTCGATAAATAACGAGCCTAAAAAATATCATCGCAACACAAATCGCCAAAATCGCATTCTGTAAACCCGCGCGCCGCGCGATAAACTTCTTATTCAGATTTTGGCATTAGAATGCTCAGCATTGCTGAGCATTCTAAAAGTCGCATAACGTCCAACTTGGAACCGAAATTTGCAGCGCATCCCATTTTAAGTTTCCATCCCGCCATGTCTCGCTTTGTCCCCAAAGGCGACGACGCGGCACTTTATGTGGAGACTTAAGATGGAAAACGTCTGTTTGACCCCTGACAAGGCGGGTCGGTTGCTAAATCGCACTCCGAAGACCCTTAAACGTTGGCGCGATAAAGGCGTAGGGCCGAAGTTCCTCGCCGTACACGGGCGCTATTTGTACCCCGTGGCGGAACTTAGGGAGTGGATGGCCGCCAACACATTCGGGTCTTCGGCCGAACTTAATCGAGCCGCGTAAACGGCAAAGCCCGCCGGCTGGCAACCGGACGGGCTCTTTTTGTCTGATAATTTTAACGGCGAATGGAAATGGCTGACCCCCACATAGTCGTGACTTTCACCCCGAAAGTCAATTTTGCGACGCGCTTCCTTTCGCGAGTTTTTGAAGGGAAGTGTGATGTTCAAAGAAGCTATCGGCCTTAGCGCCGCTCTAAAGCGTGCCGATCCCGTCGCATACTGGGCGGAATATGACGCCGCCGAAGGTGCGCATCGTGATCTTTGGTACTACGGCCGCCACGGCTGCGAGTGGCATGTCCGTGAGGCTCTGCCGTGCGAGTATCGGGGCGTTCTCTTTCGGCAGGGGGAAAGCGCTGTCCCTGAGGGATGGTCGCGATACCCTGCCGCGATTGTCGCCATTCGCTACCGCGATGGATGCTTAGAACGATGGTTCGGGCCGGTTTCGTCCCCGCTACTGCTCTATGGTGAGCGCGGCCGAAGCACCTTCACGCGGCACTCGCCAGAAGGCTGGTGGCGGTATCTCGAGGCGATGCATGAAAGCGGAAACGGCAGCGTCCTTTGGGACATGCTTGGTGTGCCGGTGGCTGTGCAATGAGCCTCGTGTCCACAGCCGTTCGGCACGCCCGCAACGGCGATCCTGTGTTCCGCATCCGGCACGGATCGAAAGACAAACCCCAGCGGGATTGGGCCAACGGAGGGGCGATTGCCGATCCCGCCGAAGCGTTCGACACCTTCATTGAGGCTCGCACCAACATCGGCGTTCGCACTGACCGTCTTGTGGTCGTGGACGTAGACGCACACCGCGAGGGTTTGGAGACCCTTAAGGGCCACCCGCCGTTGCCTGCTACCTACACAGTGAGAACGCCGAACGGCGGGCTTCACCTGTACTTGCGCGCGCCGGCCGGCGCCGATCTATCGGGCGGAACTGATAAGCTTGGACAAGGCGTTGACATAAAGACAGGTCCGAAAAGCTACGTCATGGGCGTGGGCTCGACCTTCAAGGGTCGGGAGTACCTACTCGAGCGCGATGCACCCGTTGCGGAATGTCCGGCTTGGCTCTTAGAGCGGCTTGTGGCGGCGCATCGAAAGTCTGCGGAAGCACCGAAGACGTTGGGCGAACTAGACACGCCCGCGTCGATAGAGGCAGCGACAGCCTATCTCAAAGACGCCGCGCCGGCGGCTGTGGAGGGTTCCGGCGGTAACGAGATGACGTTCAAGGTCGCGTGCCAGGTGAAGGATCGCGGCGTTTCAGAGCCCGTATGTTTTGATCTCATGTGGGAGCACTACAACCTTCGATGCTTGCCGGAATGGCCGGCCGATGAACTAGAGACCGTTGTCGCGAACGCTTATCGCTATGGACAAGTGCCCGCCGGCCGCGACAATCCCGCGGCCGGGTTCTGCGCAGTCGAGCTTCCGAAACCGGAAAATTCGCGCTCCCTATCGTATTGGGTTGGCGACGAGCCTTTAGATGCGGAAATCGACTGGCTTGTTGATGAGACGATCCAGCGCGGCGGAATCGGGTTTCTCGGCGGCAAGTCGGGCGCGGGTAAGACCTTCCAACTCGTTCACTTGGCACTGAGCGGCGCGATGCAGCGTCCCTTCTACGGGCGCAAGATCGAAGCGGGGTTTGGAACCTACATCGTTGCCGCGGAAGGTAGCTACTCGATCACGCATCGCGTTAAAGCGGCGGCAGTGCACGCCTTCGGCTTGGACAGTAGGGCTGCGAGGCAACTTCCCCTGAAGTTCACGAAGGGTGCGATCGACGTCATGAGTTCCGCCGGCTTGGAAGCCTTCATTGCCGATTTACGGCAAGTGGACGCGGACATGCGCCGCGAGTTCGGTGTCCCGCTCGGCCTCGTCGTCTTCGATACCTTCGGACAGGCGTTCACATTGCGTGACGAAGACGCCTCAACGGAGGTAACGCGCGCCACCAAGATCATGCACTCAGTCAGCCAGACAATTGGTGCGACTTGCCTTGCGACGCATCACTTTGGTCATGGGCCGGAAAGGTTGCGCGGTTCGTCGGCACTAAGAGCTAACGCCGATTTCGTGATTGAGCTTCGCAAGAACGGCGAAGTGTTCCTCGAAAAGTGCCGTGACGCTGCGGAATGCCGCCTAGGCTGGGCAGAACTCCCCATAGTTCAGGTTGGCACCAAGAAGGACGGGCAGCCGATCACGTCATGCTTTGTCCGTGAGCTGGCGCGGCCGAATGGCACGGCCGCCGCCCCCGAAGATGGCTTCACGAGCGTCCAGAGCGGACGGGACTTTGAAGATGCCCTGGCGAAAGTGCCTTCCGGAGAAGCGGCGGCCGTTGAAGCTGCATTTAAGGCGGCACGATCTGGAAAACCGGACAGCCGTAGGAAGGCTTGGGATCGCGCTCTCAAGAAAGCATTGGCCACCGCCTACGTTCTAGAGGGGGGAAGGCTCTACAAGCGAGGCCCGGACATCCCGGACATGTCCGGATTTTAGCGTGTCCGTGTCCGCCGGACATCCGGACGGACATCCATCCATCTCTAGGAGATGGATGTCCGTGTCCCGCTCCTGTCCAAGAACCTTCAGCCTGGCCGAACGACATATTTTTTATGCGCAGCGCGGTTCGAAAAGCTTACGCATAAAATATGCGTCATTAACTCGGCGGTAAGAACTCTACGTATATTTTATGCGTTGTTCGCCCCCGCAACCGGATTTTCGGAAGCGGGCGATGGCGTTTGCGCTTTTTTAATCGTGTTGCGGCACCGTGTGTACATCGCAGATGAACAACGGAGCAAACCGATGACCAAGCCTATCTCGAAGAAATTTAAGACGAAGACCCGCGAACAGCGCGTCGATCTCGACGGCCTCGTGACCATGGCCGAAAACCTCCCCGCCCCTGGCATCGTGGGGCGCATCATCAAAACGGGCCGGCGCCAGCTCTTCGTCGGCGTCGAGCGCGTACGCGGGCAGCTCGTGCCCGTGGTGTTCGCGATTGGCGGTGCAGCATGACGCCCTGGGATCGCTTGCGGGAGCGCGCCGCTCACCTCGTTGACCGCCGCGTTCGGTTGCCTTGGCTGCTGGTGGAGACGCGCCGCGGTGGTGACGGACCGGGTTTCGCGATTGAAGCCACCGCCAAGCGCGTATCCGTCTGTGCGCGAATTGATCTCGGATATTGGGATAGATGCTGGCTCCCACCCGACGACGTGCGCAGCGAGAACATCGATCATCGCATGGGTTCCGCCTCCCTTGGCTGGGCGCATGTTTACTGGGTCTTTCGAGCACCTGGCGGTGACCGGCGGCGAGAGGAACTCGAGGGGCGGGCGTATCGTGCCGTCGTGAAAAGGATAAGCGACGCAAAACGTCTCAGTTGGCGCCACGATTTGGTGCCGCTCGATTTTCGGGCATAATTGTAATGCCCGAGTGGGCATCGAACTTCCTTTTGATTTTGCTGTGCTGAGTGCAGCGGTGCCGAATCTAAACGGCCCGCTGCATTTTTTTGCGTTCTGCGCGCGCTGGGCGATCATGAGCGCGTGGCGCATTTCGCGCCGAAAGATTTATTTTTGAAAGAGATATCGATGAAACCGATTTCCATTCCCGCGCGCGCCCATGACGCGCGCATTTTCGCTAACGCCGCCGGCTCGGACGTGCGCGCGTCTCTGGACGGACTGACCTCGACGATTAGCACCTTTCGCGACGACTTCGGTGGACGGCTCAAGGCACTCGAAGACGAAAGCCGCGAGCGCAGCCGTATCGAGCAGATCGGTGGGCGCACGGGCTGCGGTGACATTCTGAGCGGCGATGCTCGCTCCGAACGTGAAGCCTTCGCAGCTTTTGGTCGCGGCATCCGCGCGTCGATGGGCACCGACAATAAGCCTGATGGCGGCTACCTCGTTCCTCGCACGGTTGAACAGAGCATCGCCCGCCTCGCCCGTGACGCGACGCCGATGCGTTCCATCGCGCGCGTCGTCACCACTGACACGAGCGCGTACGTCAAGTGCGTGAGCCTCAATGGTCCCACTGCGACATGGGTAGGCGAGCGCGAGGCGCGCAATCAGACGCCGGGAATGAAACTGTCCGAGCTGGAATTCCCCGTATGGGAACTTCAGGCGATGCCGGCCGTGACGCAGACGCTTATCGACGACGCCTTCGCAGATGTTGCTGCTGAGCTTAGTCTTGAGATCGCGACGGCGTTTTCGGAAATGGAAGATACGGCTTTCGTTCACGGCACCGGCATCAAGCAGCCGAAAGGCTTCCTTTCCGTCCCTAAGGTCGCGGACCCGTCTTGGGCATGGGGCAAAATCGGCTTCCGCGTGAGCGGCGTTGCCGCGGCGTTGTCCGACAGCACGCACAACGGCGTGGACGCCCTCTACGATTTGTATTTTTCGCTCAAAGCAACGTACCGGGCGAACGCGAGCTGGCTGATGAACAGCTCGACTGCCGCAACGGTTGCGAAGCTGAAGGATGATAACGAAAACTACCTCTGGCAACCGTCTATCCAAGTTGGTCAGCCCGCAACGCTCCTTGGCCGCCCGGTAGTGATTGATGAAAATATGCCGTCGATCGAAGCGGACGCGACGCCGATTGCGTTCGGTGACTTCGAGCGGGGCTATCTGATCGTAGACCGCACGGGCATTCGCGTTCTTCGCGATCCGTATTCAACGAAGCCTTACGTCCTGTTCTACACCACGAAGCGCGTTGGCGGCGGTGTGCAGGACTACGCGGCTATCAAGCTGCTGAAGATCGCCGCCTCGTAAGCGGCGTGTCGGAAGGGGCCGGATCGTGCTCAATGTTCCAAAAAATCTTGAGGTCGATCCGGCCTTTCATCCGATGCTGCGTCTCACTGAGGGCGTAATGCTCAAGCCCGCTGAAGTCGCGAGGCACCTTCGCGTATCAGTTGGGCATCTCGGCTTTATGCGGCGACACGGCGGCGGGCCTCGATACGTGATGGTCGGCCGCCATGTTCGCTATCGCCATGCCGATGTGTTGGCATTCGAGATCAACCGCAGCTCTGGTCCGGTCTCTCCGGATGCTATCGCGCTCGCATTAGCATCCGTTCCCGGCCTTCCCCCGAAGGTCCGTGATGTCATCACGTCGCACGTGACTGCGGTGCTCTTTCCGCCGAGCGAACCGAGGCCGCGGAGACGCGCGACGCAACTAACCCGAAAATAAAAGGAAAAAACTTTCACGCGTTTGCCCTTGGGGACCGCCGCATGGGGTCGCATTTTCAAATTCGCGAAACGCGGAAGTTTTCTAAAAGGTGATTTTAATGGCTAAAGTAGGCAGGAAGCCTAAAAGCAACGTGATCCGGTTGTTAGAAGGTAATCCGGGCAAGCGCCCGATCGCTGACGACGAAATCATTGTCGATTTGCCCCCGCAAAAGCCGCCCGTTGTCGCTGCAAACCCCGTGGCCTCCGCGGAATGGGACCGCGTGCTCTCGATTATGCCGCCTGGGCTGATCAGCGCCGCGCACGAAGGCGTGCTAGCAGCCCATGCTCTCGCCTGGGGGATGCTCTGCACGTCGCAGGAAGCCATTGCCGACCTCGGGATAACGGTTGAAACGGCGCGAGGTCGGACCAGCAACCCGGCCGTCAAGACGTGGAAGATTGCCGTCGATACCCTTCATAGGACAGCCGGTCTTTTGGGGCTGCACCCCGGCGCGCGCTTAAACGTTCCGAAACGCGGCGAGACGCCATTTGGCGGGAGGTTTGCCGGCCTACTAGGCGGACTGCCCCGTAAGAATTAAATTCAACCTGTGGCCATACAAGGTTGAGAAAGTAAGTTATTTCGAAACGGTATACCGCTTTAAATGAAGCGGCCCGTCGCGCTGCGCTAACAGCTCGGCGGGCCTAGAGCCAACCCTACCTGTAATAGGAGTGACCCATGCTTCGGGAGTCTAACGGGCGCGGAACGCGCTGTCTCGGCTATTGTGCAGCCGCAACCTTCATCCTATGCGCCGCGGCGCAAAACTCGCTTCACGGTTGGGCACTTGGTGCCCGAAGCTCAGAGATCGCCGCATTAATCCTCGCGATTGCCTCCATTGCCGGCGCAATCATGACGCCGATCGCACTCGCAGCCGCTTTCAACGCCTTCGGCCGGTGGCAGTTTGTGCGGGGCTTAGTGGCTCTAGCATTGGCCGCTTGCTGTTTTGCCTATGCGACTGTCAGCTCACTCGGCTTTGTTAGTGGCGCCCGCGACGTTGCAGCCGCCACGCGCGGCGCCGAAGCGGACGCGTACGCAATCGCACGAGACAAGGCGAAGGTGGCGAATGTCGAGCTTGCGACGTTGGCGGCGGCACCGCGGGGCAACCGTAAGACCGAAGCGGCACGCGCCGAGCGCAAAGCGAAACTCGAGGCCGATCGCGCCGACGCCGAGCGCGTCATGGCCGCCGGCGCCACGGCAACCGTGGCCGATCCGACCGCAGCATCCATGGCCAGCTATGCGGCTGCGCTCGGCTATGAGGTAGAGCCAGCGAAGCTGTCGCCCTGGCTTGTGCTGCTCTCGGTCATCTTTTTCGAGCTTGGCGCCGCGGCTTCGCTGATCGTCGTTGGGGCGCTTCCCGGCGCTGCGGCGAAGGCAGAGCCGGCCAAGTCCGCGCCTGCCGTTGAACCTAAGCCGGTGCCGGAGGTAGCAGCCGCTCCGGCCATGGCCGATGCTCCCGAAGCTCCGCAAGACGATCGAAAGACGGTAGGACGTAAGCGCTCGCGCGCCCTAGACGATGTGCTAGCGAAGATCAAGAGCGCAGGCGGCCAGCTCGAGGGGCCACTAGACGAGCTTGGCGAACGGCTTGGGTTGTCGAAGTCGTCTGCGCATCGGGCGCTTCACGCGTTGGCCGGGCTCGGCGCCGTTAATCTCGCGACGAGTGCGGCAGGGACGTTGGTGCAGCTCCGATAGTCAGTAACCTTTCGTTAACCGAATCCGTCCGGTATCTGATTATTTCGGAGGGCGGACAATGGCTTATTTTTGGGGTCGTTTCGGGCTTATCGCTGTCTCGGTGATCGCGTCACAAATTGTCAACGTGTCCGCTGCGAGCGCTGCGCAGCAAAAGTTCACGGAGGCGGACTTCTATTGGGATGCAGGCACAAAGAATCATAAGCGCCTGATAATCGCCGCGGTGAATCGCCTGCACCGCGAGGATGCTCGATGCCGCGATGTTATTCACGCCGGCACGGCTGCGAAGTCCGTCACGCGATCGAAAGCAGCGAATCGGCCGGTGTTTTTCGTCCTGTGCGGCGAGGGGTTCGATACCGTAACCGTTCATTTCGATGAATTGAGCATGAAAGCTACCGCTCCACTTTCGGCGCCCGTTCACGTCGATCAAAGCGCGGCGGTTCAGTTCTGTGAGGACTATGCGAAGTCTCGCGCCGTCCGGCCAAGCACAGTTAGCTTCTCACGCTTTCTTGATACAGCCGTGGCCGAACACCCCAACGGGCGCACGACGGTTTTTTCCTCCTTCACTGCGAAGAATAACGTTGGTGTTGAGCTGAACTACACGATCCGGTGCTTGATCGATCGGTCTGGCATCATTGAAGGACATATCGGGCGAGCGTCGTGAAATACAGAGCCCTAAAATGTTTGAAAGAGGTTGCCGGACGCGATCGGTCGAAAATTTCGGGTCGGCCCGATGGCCGCCAAGCGAATTAGATCATTCTTGAAGGGTGCGACATGGATTTGATAATCGGATGGGTTTTGCTCTCGATTGCAGTCGGTGTAGGGGCTCGCAATCGGTTTAACAGGAGCGGCGCTGATTGGTGCGTACTTTCCCTTGTTGTCTCGCCGTTGATCGCAGGGGCGTTTCTCCTGGCCGCGGGCCCGAAAATAGCGAAAGCAAAGCGACCTCTCAGAGGTTTAAAGAACTGCCCGCCACCACTTCCTACTGACGATTTGGATGCCGCGATTAGAGGGCTTCGGGCGTAGTTTCGTATCAAAATTTGCGCGACAACATGCGTTCGGCCAGCCTCTCCGCATCAACAAGCGGAGATCGCCCATGGCCGAACGCATTCCCCTTTCGAAGCTCGCAAAGCTCACGCAGCGCTCGCCGGCTGAGCTTTCAGCCTACCTAAATGTTAAAGCCTTTGACGAGAGCCACGCCGGCGCGCCCGAACAGCATGTGACGGCTGTAAAGGCGATCGAACTTCTCATTGCGTCCGACCTCGAACGCATGTGCCCGTCCCGCGTGGAGCGCGTGCGCCTGGTCAACCGCGTCATGGCGGACTTCAGCCGGCCGCGTGATGCTTATCCGGCGCTGTTCGCGTTCGATCCGGCCAGCGGTCGCTCGCACATCGAATTCAGCCGCTCAGTTGATATGGGGGCGCTGTCCTATCGGCTGACAGCCGACGCGCATCCGCATCCCGGCCAGGGCTTCGCGCGCGCCGACATTGGCGTCACCTCGAGCGGGTTCATCGTGCTCGACTTGGCAGAGATCACGCGTCGCGTGTTTGAGGCGGCCGACGACGCGAGGGCAGGGTTTACACCGGCAGGGGTAAAGCCTTGAATCTTCACGGCGTGGCCAAATGTAAACCTGCGACTTAAGTGATTGAAAACATGGGGTTTAGGTGCCTCGGCCCTGGGCACCATCGCCTTTTCAGGCCCATCTCTAAATCTCACGCGGCCGAGCCGCACATCGAAGTGCGCGCTACCGGCCGCATGGTGCCTTTATCCGGCCGACAACCGTTCGATCTGCGCACCGCACGCCGAGAGCTTCTGCTCCAGCCGCTCGAACCCGCGGTCGAGATGATAGACGCGGTTGATGAGCGTCTCGCCTTCGGCCATCAGCCCAGCGATCACGAGCGAGACGGACGCGCGCAAATCCGTCGCCATGACCGGCGCACCGCGCAGGCTCTTGACCCCGCGAATGGTTGCCGTGTCGCCGTGTAGCTTGATGTCCGCGCCGAGGCGGGCCAGCTCCTGCACATGCATGAAGCGGTTCTCGAAGATCGTCTCGCGGATCACGCTGGTGCCCTTCGCGCGCGTCATCAGGGCCATGAACTGCGCCTGCAGATCGGTCGGGAAGCCGGGGAACGGCTGTGTTTCCACGTCGATCGGGACGATGCCGTCTCCGTTGCGCGTGATGCGGATTCCGTTGTCGGTGTCCGTCACGGTCGCGCCGGTCTCGGCCAGAGTGTCGAGCGCCGTCGTGAGCAGGTCCCGCCGCGTGCCTTCCAGCACCACGTCGCCCCCCGTCGCCGCGACGGCGAAGGCGAACGTCCCCGTCTCGATGCGGTCGGGCAGCACAGCGTGCACCGCGCCTTCGAGCCTCGGTTTGCCTTGGATGCGCAGCGTGGAGGTCCCGATGCCCTCGATGACAGCGCCCATCTTCACGAGGCAGGCCGCCACGTCGCCCACTTCCGGCTCGCGCGCGGCGTTCTCGATCAGTGTCTCGCCCTTCGCGAGCGCGGCGGCCAGAAGCACGTTGTGGGTCGCGCCCACCGACACTTTCGGGAAGATCACGTGCCCGCCTCTGAGGCCCTTGGGTGCCCGCGCGATCACATAGCCGCCGTCGATCTCGATGTCTGCGCCAAGCGCCTTGAGGCCGGTGAGATGAAGGTCTACGGGCCGCGTTCCGATGGCGCATCCGCCGGGGAGCGACACCTTTGCTTCGCCCATCCTGGCGAGCAGCGGACCCAGAACCCAGAAACTCGCGCGCATCCGTGACACCAGATCGTAGGGCGCCATCGTATCCGAGATATCGCGCGCCGTGAGGTGGAAGGTTTCGCCGAGGTGCGACGTGCCACCGACCCGCTTTCCGTCGACGGCAAGGTCCACGCCGTGGTTGCGCAGGATGCGGGCGAGGAGGTTCACGTCCGCGAGGTTCGGCACGTTTTTGAGCGTGAGCCGGTCCTCGGTGAGAAGCGTCGCGATCATCAGCGGCAGCGCCGCGTTCTTCGCGCCCGAGATCGGGATCGACCCCTTGAGGCGCTCGCCGCCAACGATCTTAATTCGGTCCATGAGGTGCTCGGAGCCTTTGTGCAGGGTGGGCGGCGAGTGTCCGGCTGCGGACCAGTGGAGTGCTTCGCCGATGTGTGACGAGATGATTAATCGCTCCGGGGCCCGAAGCGCAACGGAAAGGGCAGGGAACGGCTCCTGGGCGCGGCCCGCCTACGCGTGGGGTTCGTCCTTTCGAGCGGGGGCCGGAGACGAGGCGGTAGATGTTTCGGAAGGAGCGTCGTCGTGCGTTCGCTTGGCGCGCTGAAGCGCTTTGCGGCGCGCAAGGTTGTCTCGCAGCGCCTTGGCCAGCCGCTCCTCCTTTTTCGCGGCGGAATGCGACGGCGCGCGGGGATCTTTGGACGTCATGAAGCGAGCGCTCGGATGATCGGCATCGGATGGGTTTCTAGCTATCGCGCGCGCAAGGCGATGCCAAGCGGGCAGGGGGCGAACGAGAGGTGATCTGCAATCTCAGATTGATAGCCGCGCCGCAGGCCTCAACCTTAAATAGATAATATGCAGTGGACTGACGATCTTCGTTGACACTCATTTAGTTAACTGTCTTGCTGAGCACTTAACCATGTTGTGCTCGTGTGTGCGTTATGTCGGTCTCGCGTCAGCCAGGTCGTCGCGTCAGTGGAAGCCGGCACCTCGGCGCTGGGCTCGTGGGACTTTCGGCGCTTTTCGCCACCTGCAATAGCCTCGCATCGGACGTGGAACTCACTGAAAAACCGAGGGAATGGCAGGTGTGGACGGGCGCGGATGCGTCGTCCAACGTCTGGTTGCTCTATTCTGGCGTGACGTCGTCCCCGTGGAGCCGGATGCACGAGGAAGGGCTGAAGCTGCGCGCGTCCGGCGGATATGGCGAGTACACGTATTCGGATCGGGTTCCCTCGTCCGACCCCGCCCTGGACCCCCGCGACCGGGAAGCGACGTTCCACGCCAAGACCCATTACGCCGAGATCCTGGTCGGCTACCTCATGCGCTTCGGCGAGTTGACGGCCAAAGCTTTCGTCGGTCCCTCCATCATCGGCCACGACATCTCGCCCGCCGACACCGAAACGGTGGTTATAGGCGACGAAATCGGCCTGAAAGGCGTGCTGGAGCTGTGGCTGAACATGGGTGAGCGCGGCTGGGGCTCGCTCGATATGTCGTTCTCCTCGGCGCACGACACCGCCTCCGCGCGCGCCCGTACCGGCTATCGCATCTGGCCCAGGCTTTCGCTCGGCGTCGAAGCCGCGGTCAACGTCGATGCGCAGGGCCAATGCCGTATGGACGTTTCCAGCGCGTCCGGCTGCAAGTCCGCCTATGACCGGGAAACGCGCCTGATGGATTACGGACGCGCCGGCGGTTTCGTGCGCTATGAGCTTGAGCGCGGGGAACTTTCGCTGTCCGTCGGCGCGCTCGGCGATAAGTTTTCCCGCGACGGAAAAACTGAAATCTCGCCCTACGCGACGGTCAATTGGCTGACCCAGTTCTGAGGCGATAGCCCGTCTCTATCCAATCCCAATCGGCGTGAAACGCCTGAAATTCCTCATCAAAGAGACTTGAAAACACGTTGGCAACCAAAGCGTTGCCGCGGCGCGCGGACGCGAGGGCCTCGCCTTGACGAAGCCGCAATTTGTCACCACAAACAAAATGACCGTTCGTTTTGTTTCCAAGGGAACAGCGCCCGCGCCCGAGCAGCCTTAAGGCTGCGTCCTGATCGAGAAAGCGTTATGCCAAAGCTCAAGCCCGAGACCCTGCGCCAGCGCCGCGAGAGCATCCTCGATGCCGCCGAGCGCTGTTTCGCGCGCTCAGGCTTCCACCGCACCACCATGCAGCACATCTGCAAGGAAGCCGGCATCAGCCCCGGCGGGCTCTACGTCCACTTCGCCTCGAAAGAAGACCTCATCGCGGGGATCACGGAGCGTGACCGGGCGAAACTTGCAGCGAAGCTCGCCGATCTGCCGGATGCGCCGGATCTGCTCACCGCGCTGAGCAGGCTTGGCGAGCACTACACGCTGGAAGAGCCGCACTATAAGCGCGTCCTTTGCGTGGAGATCGGCTGCGAAGCGACGCGGAACCCCGCCGTTGGCGAGATCTATCGCACGGTCGACACGTTTTGCCGTCAAAGCTTCGAGCAGGTCTTCGCAAAGGCCCGCGAAAGCGGCCGGATCGCGGCAGAAGACGATCCCCGTCTGCTGGCCGAAGTTGTGTCCCTGATCGGCGACGGCCTGTTCTGGCGTCGCGCCGTCCACCCCGAGTTTAATGCCCAAGAGGTTCTGCCGGTGCTTGTTCGCATGGTGAGTGAGTTGTTGAAGCCTGTGGATCCGGCAAAAGAGGCGGTGCGCCCGCCCCCCGCCAAGCCCGCGAAAAAGGCCGCGCGTGCTCGTGCGGAGGCTGCCCAATGAAAAAGCGCCTTCTCATTATTCTTCTGGGACTCGGCGGCCTCGCTGTCGCCGCGTATCAATCAGGCCTCGTCGCCCCCTATCTCGAAACGCTCGCGGCCAAACACGAGACTGAAGAAAAAGCCGAAGCGCCGAAGTCCGGCCCGCCGGTTCCGGTCGTCTCCGTCGTGTACGCGAGGCGCGCGGATTTCGTCGACAGCGTCCTGGTGACCGGCTCCTTCGCCGCGCGCGAGGAAATCCTCGTGGCGCCGGAAGTCGACGGCATGCGCGTGCTCGAAATCCGCGCCGAGGTTGGCGACCGCGTGAAAAAAGGCGATGTGCTGGCCGTGCTCGTGACGGAGCAGATCGACGCGCAAATCGCCGCCAACGACGCAGCGCTCGCAAGCGCCACCGCCGCCATTGCGCGGTCGCAGAGCCTGATTGCCGAGCAGGAGGCGCGCGTCGCGGAAGCCGAAGCGCAGCTTGAGCGCGCCCGCCCGCTCGTGAAGTCCAAACACCTGTCCGAAAGCGTCTTCGATCAGCGCATCGCGCTTGCAAAAACGGCGGAGGCCCAACTCGCATCGGCCAAGAGCGCACTCGCTCAGGCAGAAGCGGAAAAGGCGCAGATCCAAGCGCAGCGGCGGGAGCTGGATTGGCGGCACTCCAACGCGGAAGTGCGCGCGCCGACCGATGGTGTCGTGAGCCGTCGCAGCGGCCGCGTCGGCGGCATCGCCACCGCAAGCGCTCTCACCGGCGGCGACACGATGTTTCGCTTGATCGAGAACGGCGAGATCGAGCTCGAAGCCGAGGTCGTCGAGACACACCTCTGGAAGGTGAAGCCGGGTCAGCAGGCGCGCATCCGGGCGTCCGGCGGGATCGAGGTCACGGGCACCGTCCGCCTCGTCTCGCCCGAAGTCGACAAAGCGACACGCCTCGGCAACGTCCGCATTTTCCTCGGCGATAGGGACGACATCAAGATCGGCGCCTTCGGGCGCGGCATCATCGAGACAGGCGCCGGAAGCGCGGTCGCCGTCCCGCTCTCGGCTGTGCTCTACACCGACGACGGCCCGACCGTGCAGGTCGTCGTGGACGGAGAGATCGCCACCCGCAACGTCAAGACGGGCCATGAAACGGCGGGCATGATCGGCATCGAAAGCGGCGTTGCAGAAGGCGAGCTGGTTGTCCAGAAGTCCGGAACCTTCCTGCGCGACGGCGACGCTGTCCGTCCCTTGAAACCGGACGAGGCAACGCCGGGCAAGCTCAGTGAGGCCGGCCGATGAACCTCAACGTCTCGGCGTGGGCGATCCGAAATCCGGTGCCCTCGATCGTTCTGTTCCTGGTGCTGATGGTGCTGGGAATGCAGGCGTTCCAGGCGCTGCCCGTCACGCGCTTCCCAAACATCGACGTTCCGCTCATCCAGATCCGCATCTATCAGGCGGGCGCGGCGCCGACCGAGCTTGAGACCCAGGTCACGAAGCGTGTCGAAGATGCCGTCTCCGGCGTCAATGGCGTGAAGCACATCACCTCGACCGTCACCGAAGGCGCGTCGCTGACCAGCATCGAATTTCGCCTGGAGATCGACTCGGATCGCGCCCTGAATGATGTGAAGGATGCCGTCCAGCGCATCAAGACCGACCTGCCGCGCACGATAGAAGAGCCGGTCGTGACGCGCGTCGAGCTGGAAGGCCTCCCCATCGTCACCTACGCGGCGCGCGCGCCGGGCATGACGCCGGAGGAACTCTCCTGGTTCGTGGACGATACGGTGTCGCGCCTGTTGCAGGGTGTGCCCGGCGTTTCGGAAGTGCGCCGCATGGGCGGCGTCGAGCGTGAGATCCGTATCGATCTCGATCCCGACCGCCTGCTGTCATTCGGCGTCACGGCGGGAGATGTGAACGCACAGGTTCGTGCGTCGAACGTCAATCTTGCCGGAGGCCGCGGCGAGATTGCGGGCCGCGAGCAGGCGATCCGTACGCTCGCAAGCAAGGTAACCGTGAGCGAGCTGGCCGCCACGATGGTCGCGCTTCCCGGCGGCAGAAAGGTGCGGCTCGACCAACTCGGAACGGTGACGGATTCGATTGCGGAGCCGCGCACGTTCGCCAAGCTCGATGGAGAATTCATCGTCGCGTTCTCGGTCAGCCGTGCGAAGGGCGCGAGCGACACCGTGGTTGCCGCCGCGGTGGCCGAGCGCTTGAAGGAGATCGAGACCCGCTATCCCGACGTCGCCATTCAACGCATCGACAACACCGTCGACTACACGATGGGCGTTTACGAAGCGACCATGAAGACGCTGCTCGAAGGCGCTGTGCTGGCCGTCATCGTGGTATTCCTGTTCCTGCGCGATTTGCGCGCGACCGTCATCGCAGCCGTTGCGCTGCCGCTCTCCATCGTGCCGGCGTTCTGGGCCATGTCGGTGATGGACTTTTCGCTCAATCTCGTGAGCCTCCTCGCCGTCACGATCGTGACCGGCATTCTCGTCGACGACGCCATCGTCGAGATCGAGAACATCGACCGGCACATCCATCAAGGGAAATCCGCCTGGCGCGCGTCCCTCGAAGGCGCGGACGAGATCGGCCTTGCGGTTATCGCTACGACACTCACCATCATCGCCGTCTTCACGCCCGTGTCGTTCATGGGCGGCATCGCCGGCCAGTACTTCAAGCAGTTCGGTCTCGTCGTATCCGCGGCGGTCTTCTTCTCGTTGCTCGTCGCGCGTCTCATCACACCGATGATGACCGCCTACTTCATGCGTCCGAGCGCCCACGCCGAGAAGGAAGGCTGGATTCTCCGAACCTACACGCGCCTCGTGCGCTGGTCCGTTCGCCACTATGTCATGACGGTCATGCTCGGCCTCATGGTGTTCGCGGGCTCCATCGGCAGCTTTTTCCTTCTGCCGTCCGGATTCATGCCCACCGAGGATTCGGGCCGCATGTTGCTCGGCGTCGAGCTCCCGCCTGGTTCGCGCCTCGCGGATACGGAGCGTACGCTGGACGAGATCGCGCGCCGCGTCAGCGAGCGGCCGGACGTCGAGAGCGCGTTCGCGCTCGGCGGCACGCTGCTGGGCGGCGGTGAGGAAGTGCGCAAGGCGACGCTCATCATCACGCTCGTTCCGCGCAAAGAGCGCGCGCTCTCGCAAGGCGATATCCGCGAGGAATTGAGCCGCAATCTCGCGGGCCTCCCCGACATCCGCTACTTCTTCCTGCAGGACGATGGCCAGCGTGAACTCCAACTCGTCGTGACGGGACGGGACGGCGACGCCGTGACGCGCATCGCGGCCGAACTGACGAGCGAGGCGAAGCGTCTGAACCAGCTTACCAACGTCGTGTCCACCGCCGAGCTGGACCGGCCGGAGCTGCGCATTTATCCGCGCTCCGAGCTTGCGGCCGAGCTTGGCATCACCACCGAAGCGATCTCTGAGGCTGTTCGCATCGCCACCATCGGCGACATCGGCGCAAACCTCGCCAAGTTCGACGTGGCCGACCGTCAGGTTCCGATCCGCGTGCAGCTGCGCGAAAGCGCGCGCGAAAATCGCCAGCTTCTCGAAGAGCTGAAGGTGGCAACGGCCTCGGGCGGCGCTGTGCCGCTCTCTGCGGTGGCGACGTTCAGCTACGGCCAGAGCCCGACCGCCATCGACCGTTACGACCGCACGCGCCGTATCGTGCTTGGCGCCGACCTCGTGCCCGGCACGCCGCTGGGAGACGCGGTGAAGGCCGTGATGGCGTTGCCGGCGGCGCAGGATCTTCCGCCGGGCGTCGAGATCCGCGAGTTCGGCGCGGCCGAGATCATGGGCGAAGTGTTCGAGAGCTTCGGGGCAGCCATGGCCGCGGGTCTCATGATGGTTTACGCGGTGCTCGTGCTCCTGTTCGCGAGCTTCCTGCAACCGATCACCATTCTGTTCTCTCTGCCGCTCTCCATCGGTGGTGCGATTGTCGGCCTCGCGCTCACGGGCAACACCATCAGCCTTCCGGTCGTGATCGGCGTGTTGATGCTGATGGGGATCGTGACGAAAAACGCGATCCTGCTCGTGGACTTCGGCATCGAGGAAATGCGCCGCGGCACGGAACGGCGCGAGGCCATCGTCGATGCCGGCCGCAAGCGCGCGCGTCCAATCATTATGACGACCATTGCCATGGCGGCAGGCATGCTGCCCTCGGCACTCGCGCTCGATTCAGGCGGCGAGTTCCGCGCCCCGATGGCGATCGCGGTGATCGGCGGTCTTCTCTCGTCGACGGTCTTGAGCCTCGTGTTCGTGCCGGCGGTGTTCGTCCTTATGGACGATGTGGGTCAGTGGATCTGGCGCTTCTTCGGCCGCTTCGTCGGTCCCCGCGACGAACCAGGCGACAATCCATCGGCATCGCCGCCCACATCGCCACGCCCCGCAGCCGCGGAGTAACAGCGCATCCGATCGAGCGGTGCCGCAATAAAAAAAGCGCGAGGGAGTCGATCCCTCGCGCTTTTTGTTTCGAGATTTTTATCTCAGCGCTACTGCGTCGCCGCGGCGGCAGCCTCGTGCCGGAAGAACGCGTCGACGCGCATGCCGGTGAGCAGCGGCGGCGTTCCGTCGAGCCCGATCAGTACTTCGAGAACTTCCACGTCCGTCGGACGGCGCGGACCGCGCGACGTGATCCGGGGCGCGCCGAGCGCCGGCGCGATTTGCGTGACGACACCCTCGAACTCCTGGTCCGGGAATGCGTCGGCGCGGACCACGACGCGCTGGCCGATGCGGATGCGCGTCACGTCGCGTTCTTCGACCTCCGCGCGGACGCGAAGGCTGGAGATGTCGCCGAACAACAGCAATGCCGCATCGGGAGACGGCGCGGCCATCTCGCCGACCTTCGCCCACACGTTGAGAACAGCTCCGTCCTGCGGCGCGCGCACGCGCGTCTTTTCGATGGCGTGCACCACCTGGGCGACCTCGGTCCGCGCAATCGTGAGCGAGGATTCGAGTCGGGTTGGTAGCGGCATGTTCGCGTTCTCAGCGAGCTTTTCGAGCGCGGCGCGGTCGTCGGCTTCCTTCTGCTCGGCTTCGGCGAGCGCTTCGCGGGCCTTGGTCAGTGCGTCCGCATCTGCTTCGTCGGCCCGGTGCTGGCGATACACGTCGTCCGCCGCCATCAGCGCGCGGAAGCTGGCCCGTTCGGAAGCGTAAAGCGCGTCCTCGGCCTTCCGCCGGTCGAGGGCGGGGCCCGTCGCAGCGGCTTCCTCGACGTCCTCGTCACGCTCGCGCACGCGAACTTCTGCCTCCGCCTCTGCCGCGATCAGCTTCTGCATGAGATCGCTGCTGTCGAGGCGGACGAGCAGGTCGCCACCGCTCACGCGGTCGTTCGTGGTGGCGATGACCTCGACGATCCGGGCCGGAATTTCGGCCGCGATCCGGACTTCGCCCCCGGAAGGCTCGACACGCCCGGTGGCCGAAGCCGCCCACACGGGCCGGAGCGTGGACGTGTTGGCCGCGTGTGCGGAACCGCCCGTCATCTTCTGGGCGTGCGAGCCGGGCGTACTGCCGACGAGCTGGTTCAGCAGCACGCTTGCCGCGATGGCAAGCACCGCGGCGATAGCCACGGTGTAAAAGGTGGGGTCGAGCTTACGCATTTGCTTTTCGCCTCTTTGTCAGGTCGGTGATCTCGGGCGCGTCGAGGCCCTGCGGCCTGCGCTCCTCTCCGACGATGAGTCCGTCCTCGATACGCACGACGCGGTCGGCATATCCGAGTGTTCTGGGATCGTGTGTCACGGCCAGCACGCAGCGATCCTGCTCCTTGGCGACGCGCGCGAGCAGCGCCATGACCGCATGCCCGTTCTCGCTGTCGAGCGCCGCCGTCGGCTCGTCCGCGAGCACGACGGAGGGCTGAGCGGCAATCGCGCGGGCAACCGCCACGCGCTGCTGCTCACCACCCGACAGGTTGGACGGGAAATTCCGAAGTCGATGCCCCAACCCGACGTCGCGCAGCACTTCCTCGGCACGTCGCGCGGCCGGATAGCCCTTCTGCCCGATCACATCGAGCGCGATGCGGACGTTCTCGAACGCCGACAGCGTCGGGAACAGGTTGTACGACTGGAAGATGAAGCCGATGTGCTTGCGGCGCAGGTTCGCGAGTTCTTCCGCCGTCTTGCCCTCCGTCGACTCGCCCGCCACCCGCACGATGCCGGATGTGGGAGTGAGAATGCAGCCGAGGATCGAGAGCAGCGTCGTCTTCCCGCTGCCCGAAGGGCCCATCAGCAACGTGAGTTCGCCCTTGGCGAGCGCAAGGTTGACGCCCTTGAGGGCCACGACCTTGCCGGCCCCCTTGCCGAGTTCCTTGACCACGTTTTCGCATTCGAGGACGGGCGTGTTTTTCGTCATCTGCTGAACACCGTGGCTGGATCGATGCGGGTGACTTTCATGATCGCCGAGATCGCGGACACGCCCGACATGAAGAGCGTGAGGCCGAGCAGCGCCACCGCGAGCCCCGGCGTCATGACGAGGGGCAGCGGCGTATTGCGGCTGATGTAGAGAATGCCGAGAGAGATGAGTATTCCGAGCACGTAGCCGATCACGGCCGAAAGCCCGGCCTGCGCGAGAATGACCTTGTAGATGTATCCCGACGACGAGCCGAGCGCGCGCAGCGTCGCGAACTCGTTGAGGTGATCCTTCGTGCTCGAATAGAGCGTCTGCGCCACGATCACCGTGCCGACGAGGATGCCGAGCAGCGCGCCGCCGATGAGCGCGAGACCGGCGCCGGTGCGGAACAGCCACTGGCTGAGGCTCCGTTCGTGGAACTCTTCCTTGGTCAGCACCTCCGCGCCGTCGAGCCGCTTCAGAAGCTCCTGGCGAACGACTTCCACATCCGTGCCCGGCACAAGCTGCACGAGGTAAAACGAGGCCCTGTCGCCGTCGACGCCGAGCAGGTTGCGCGCGCGCTGCAACGGCGTGAACACGTAGGGAGACTGGGTGAACGAGCGGATGCGATGCGTCAGCGCCTTCACCTTCACGCGGCCGGTGCCGATCTGGGCCGTATCGCCGATGCCGTCGATGCCGAGCTCGCGGAAGTAGGTGTCGTCGGCGGAGACCGCGTCCGGCGACTTGATGTCCTGCCACGTGCCGTCGACGAGCGACCATGGCGCGAGCCCGCCGTCTTCCGCATCCGTACCGACCACGACGACGCGGGTCGAGCCGCCCTCCGCCTTCCGCCATTCCGCGAACGAGACGACGAGCGGGACCACGGCCTGAACGCCCGGTGTGGCGAGAGCCTGGTGGCGTTCTCGCGAGGTGAGAAGAATGCCGCCCTCCTCGAAGCTCTTGGCGTCGAACGCGGTGATCCAGAGTTCGCCGTTGGAGCGCTCGATCATGTCGGTAATCATGCGGCTGGAGCCGAGATACATGCCAAGCTGGATCGCAACGAGCACGATGGAAAACAGGATGCCGACCAGCGTGACGGCAAGCCGGATTCGGTCATGGAAGAGATTACGGAACGCGAGCGTGAGGATCATCTTCTCAGCAACCGATCGGGTTGACGGATACGGGGACTTGAAATGTCGGGTCAGGCCCGCTGGGCGCATCGGGCTCTGTTGAGGCCCGTCCGTGCGCCCGGCTTCCAAGCTCTGATCGAGGTCGTCTTCGTGAGCCGGAATATAGGTTATGGTCCAGGCTCACACTACCCTTCTAGCGCGGTGGCATTCAAATCAAAGTGCCGGGGCAGAAAGATGGTAAGTCTAAGCCTTGCCTCTTGATGTCCTTCGGAGCATGGCTAATAACGTACTGATAACGTTACGTTCCGTGTTTTCGCCGTTTTTGGTTGCAGAGTCGAGATCCTGCGACGATGAGACACCGCGGCCAGACCCGCGGCGCAGGGTGCGTTGAAAAACAGCACGAAACTAGGCTGTGACGCGGTCACGGCCGAATTATCGGGTTCCTTCATGATCGAAAGAACGTTTGCCCTTATGGGCTTTGCAGCGCGGCTCCTCCCGGCAGCCGTCGTTGGTTTGGTTGCCGTGTCCACCGCGAGCCATGCTCGTCCGGAACTCGGCCTCTGGTACGATGACTCCGGAGACGGTGCCGTCGAGATTTACATCTGTAACGACGACCCTAATCGCCTGTGCGGCCGCATTGCGTGGCTCAAGGATCCGCTGACGGCAGAGGGCACGCCTAAGCACGATCGCTACAACCCGAAACCGGACCTTCAGAACCGCCCGATCTGCGGCCTGCCCGTCATCGGCAACCTGGGTCTGATGAGAGACGGCACGTTCGACGGCGGCTGGATCTACGATCCAAAGGCCGGCAAGTCCTACAGCGTCGCGTTGCAACTCGCCTCGCCCGATCAGCTCGTCGTCACCGGCTATCTCGGCGTGAAGATGATGGGCAAGTCGTTCAATTGGCGCCGGGCCGGCCCAGAGGTGCAGCCTTGTGATGGCCTACCGCCAGCCTGACGCTGACCCCAGAGCCATTGCGGAAGAACAACGAAAAAGGCCGGGCATTCGCCCGGCCTTTTCAATATCGTCGGCATGAAAGCGAACGATGGGCGCTACTCGGCGACGCCGTTCCCCTTGAGGAAACGCGAAACGGCGGCCTTCTCTTCGAGGCGTTGCGTGAGGCGCTGGACGAAATCCACCGTGCGGTCGACGACGACCGAGCGCTGCCGGTCGAGCGTGACCATGTGATAGCTGTCGTCCAGGACGGTGACGTCCACGAGCCCGCCCAGCTTGCGCTGGAGTTGGAAGGCGTTCGAGATGTCGCTCTGATCGTCGCGACGCGGATGGAAGATAACGGCCTGCTGCGAGATTTCGCCGAGCCGGCGCTTAACATCGCGCGCAAGCCGCGTGAACTCCCAAACCAGCCCGCCGCCGCGGCTGAAGAGATCCTCCATCGACCGTCCTTCGCTCTTGAAGGAGTCGATGACGAAATTGCGAATGCGCTCGTCCTTGATGCCGAAGGGCGCGCGCTGCTTGAAGCGCATCAAAGATGCGACCCACTTGTGATAAACGAGCCGGAACAAGTTGAAGGTCAGCGGAATGGCCCAGCCGTTCGGCTTCATCGTCGGCGCGAAAAGGATGAGGCCGTGAACGTCGTTGGCGCGTTCGCGCGCGAGCCGGAGCGCAAGCATCGAACCTGCAGAGAGGCCGCCCACGATGACGACGTCGCAATGGGCTTTGAGTTCGTCGTGCGCTTCTTCGATCGCCTGATACCAATCGCGCCAGGACGACAGGCCGGAGGGATCGGTGCCGCCACCGAGGCCCGGTACGAGCGGGCAGTAAACCGTGTAACCCTGTCGCGCGAGACCTTGAGCAACGAACCTCAACTCGATGGGGTTGCCGCCAAGGCTATGCACCAAAAGCACGCCAACTTTGCCACCGGGAATGACGAGACTGCCACGGTAGGCGTTGATTTTTTCGTTCTTGCTCATGCTGTTAGGTTAACTCGCTGTTACGCGCCAAGAAGAATAAACCCGATTGAGAAGGAAATGCCAAGTGTTCAAAAGGCGTCCTCTCACAAGGTCTCAGGATCGTTGCGTCCTTGGTTGCCTCTCCGCGTCGTTATTTTTTGGCGTCGTACCGGCCCGCAAAACGCATGGCGCACCCCGTGAGGGCGAGGATCGCAATCGTCTCGGCAGCCGGAATGCCCCGCTGCACGGCCGGAGCTTGATGCCCGTGAATCCGTCGCTCGACACCCTCGGTGCCGCGACAATGAGAAGGGCTCGTCCGCACTGCCGTCCTCAAGGCCCTTACCTGCAACTCTCGCGTCGTCCTTGCCTATGAGGCCATCGGTCGCAAGGTAAACAGAGCGCGCCCTGAGGCACCCCGCAGGCCGGTTTTGCCCATCGGTCGGCGCTCGGTGTCGAGGGTTGGTGCGGCGGAAATGTGACGTGTGCTGTGTCGAAACCACGGTGGGACATCGGTGAACGGAGGCGGCGAAAGCGAGAAGCCTATGATCGTTCCGGGCGATAGCCCGAGGATGAGTTCGCGATTATTCCCGCCGTGGCCAGATTGTCGCATCCCCCGCTCGGGCGTGGAATAGCACACCGGGAACGATGGGACGAAATCCGGGACCCATTCCACCGAGATGTCCGAAAAGTCACTGGCCACAGGGCGCGTCGCGCGTATAGTAAATTTCGGATCGGCGCCATCGCTTCTCCGCGCAAGGAGTCCGGGGCCACTGGAGTTGACGACCGTTGCTGAGTGTCCTGCGCCCCGCTGTCTCGGCGTTGCTCGTCGCTGCGATTTCTGCGCCGTTTCTCCAATCCGCGCTTGCCGCCGCCCCTCCCATGACACGGGCCGACTATGAGGCCTGCCAGTCCGCCGACGAGGCAGGCTTCCGCAAAGCCATCGAAGCCCTGTCGCTGAAAGCCCTGCAAGCTGGCGTCAGGACGGTCGATTACCGGGCGACGGTAGACCGGGAATGGCGCCGCGCCGGCATGGACGATCTGCTCGTCAAGCGCGTCGATCTCGCAATCGAGGAAGTGCGCAGCGAAACGAGCTGGGCAGGCCTCGCGCAATCGCTGATCGACACCGAGAAGGCGCAGAAGATGGCGGCCGAGGTCGCCGAGCGCGTTTATCAGTCGGAGCCGATGCGGGTGGCCGTCGAAAGTCTCGCGACCGGCGTGGGCCAGGAGGTCGGCCGCGCGCTCGAAAGTGCGTTGCAGGACGCAGCGAGCCCCGCGGTCGAATGCATGCGGGCGTTCCTTGGCCAGCGCTACGGCACGACGGTTGCGGGTGTCGTCTCGCGCGACGTGGAGCGCGATTTCGGGCTGGATTCCGTTGCGGGTCGCGCGACGGTCTCGTCTGGCGCAGTCATCCAGCAATCGGGAGAGGGCATTGCAGGTGCGGCCCTCGTGCTCATGCGCCGTCAGCTTGCCAACCTGACGGCGCGCATCGGCCAGCGGCTCGCGGGCTCCATCCTCGCCCGCCTCGTGTCGGTCGCGGCGGGCGGCGTCGGCGTGGTGCTGATCGCCAAGGACATCTGGGAGCTGCGCAAAGGCGTGCTTCCGATCATCTCGGAAGAGATGAAGTCGGAAACGACGAAGAACATGGTCAAGGAGGAACTGGCCAAGACGTTCGACGAGCAGATGACGAAACATCTGCCCGAGATCGCTTCCAAATCGGCGGATCGCGTGATCGAGATCTGGCAGAGCTTCCGCAACGCCCATCGCCAGGCGCTGGATTTGGCCGCGCGCAATGAGGATTTCCGCGCTTTTCTCGATACCGTGCAGCCCGCGCAACTCGCCCGCCTCGACGAGGTGATGGCGCTTGTCCTGGCGTCCGGCGGAGAGCCGGGCGTGCTGCGCCGCCTGGGAGACGGCTCTTTGAACGAGGCTGTCCGCTTCCTGCTTGAGCCCGCGATGACGATTGCGCGCGAAACCCGTTCCATCGATGCGGCGCTCGGTTGGTCTCAGCTTGCGGGCGACCGGCTTCCCGCAGTGATCGAGCACGGCGTTTACAAACGCGCCGATCATGCGGGCTTCACGCGCGCCACGCTCACGCAGCTTCTGGCGCTTAACGATCCGATGGCGATCGGCCGCCTTGCGGCGCTTGAACCCGCAGCGCGCGAGCGTTTGTTCGGCCTCCCGGCGGCGGACCTGAGACGGCTTGCGCGCGGCTTCTCGGAAGCCGAGCTCGATACGCTCTCGCGCTATCTCGTGGGGCTCGATCCGGAGCCGCGCGACCGCATCCTGAAAGCCGTGGCCGCAACGCCAGGCAAGATGCAGCGGCTCGCGTCGTCCCGTGTCCGCGATGGCCTGATTACGAGCCGCGATCAGGCGCGAGCCGTCGATATGATGCTGCGCGAGGGGAGCGGCGGACCAAAAGCCATCCTTGCCGATGCAGAAGCCGCGTGGGAGGGGCAAGTCTCGCCCATCCTGCTGTGGGAGAAGCACCCGCTGCCTGTGGTCGGCCTCGGGTTTGCGGTGCTCGTGCTGCTTTTGATGCTGCGCCGCCTGTTCCGCCCTCGGCGCAAAGCGGCCCCGGCCCAGACGACGGCGTAAGCGGACGGATTGCCGTGCCGTTCTCTCCGTCTGCGGCACCCTTGGGCCCCGCAATTGACGGGCCTCACCCGGCCTCATAGGTTGCGCCCTCGCATTCCGTTTATGGAAAGGATTGCTTCCATAAATGGAAAGTTCCACCAACGCCGAAAGCCACCACCTATGTCCGAACCGACGCTCGATCCCGCCCTCGCCGAAGTGCTAGGCGACGCTAAGGCCTGGCCCTTCGAAGAAGCGCGCCGGCTCATTGCGCGTCTCGACAGGATCAAGGGCGGCAAGGACAAGACGGTTCTGTTCGAAACGGGATACGGGCCGTCCGGCTTGCCGCACATCGGCACCTTCGGCGAGGTTGCCCGCACGACCATGGTCCGCCACGCCTTCACGATCCTGACCGGAGGCAAGATCGCAACGCGGCTCCTCTGCTTCTCCGACGATATGGACGGCATGCGCAAGGTGCCGGACAATGTGCCGGACCGCGCTGCGCTGGAACCCTACCTCCAGCTCCCGCTCACGTCCGTGCCGAACCCCTTCGGCGGTGATTACAAGAGCTTCGGCGATCACAACAACGCCATGCTCCGCCGCTTCCTCGATACGTTCGGCTTCGACTACGAATTCGCGAGCGCCACCGAATACTACAAGGCGGGCCGCTTCGATGAGGTGCTGTTGCGTGCGGCCGAGCGCTATGACGACATCATGGCCGTCATGCTGCCGACGCTGGGCGCCGAGCGCCGCGAGACCTACAGCCCCTTCCTTCCGATTTCGCCCATATCCGGCCGCGTGCTCTACGTGCCGATGAAGACCGTCGACGCCAAGGCGGGGACGGTGACGTTTGCGGACGAGGACGGCCGCGACATCACGGTGCCGGTCACGGGCGGAAACGTAAAGCTGCAATGGAAGCCGGATTTCGGCATGCGCTGGGCCGCCCTCGGCGTCGATTTCGAAATGTTCGGCAAGGATCACCAGACCAACGCGCCGATCTACGACAAGATCTGCAAGATCCTCGGCGGCACCGCGCCCGAGCATTACGTCTACGAGCTGTTTCTCGACGACAAGGGCGAGAAGATTTCGAAGTCGAAGGGCAACGGTCTCACCATCGACGAATGGCTGACCTACGCTTCGCCCGAAAGCCTCGCGCTCTTCATGTTCCAGAAGCCGCGCACGGCGAAGAGGCTCTACTTCGACGTCATTCCGCGCGCGGTCGACGAATACCTGCAACTGCTCGCAGCCTATCCGCGCCAGGAGGGCAAGGCGCGGCTCGATAATGCGGTTTGGCACATCCACAACGGCAATCCGCCGTCGCACACGGTGCCGGCCGGCGTCACGTTTGCGCTGCTTCTCAATCTCGTCGCGGCGTCGAATGCGGACGACAAGGCCGTGCTGTGGGGCTTTATCCGCCGCCACATTCCAGGCGCGAGCCCGGAAGCCTATCCGCTGCTCGACGAGTTGGCCGGATACGCCGTGCGCTATTACGCCGATTTCGTGAAGCCGAAGAAGCACCACCGCGCACCCGACGATGTCGAGCGGGGGGCCCTCGAAGCACTGTCGCAAGCGCTCGCGAAAGTTCCAGCGGATGCGCCCGCCGAGGATCTGCAAACCGTGCTCTACGATGTCGGCCGCACGATCCCGCGCTATCAGGACCTGAATGCCAAGGGCGCGACGCCGGAAAAGCCCGGCGTCTCGAACGCGTGGTTCAACAGCATCTACGAAATCTTGCTGGGCGAGAGCAAAGGCCCGCGCTTCGGCTCGTTCATCGCGCTTTACGGCATCGACGAGACGCGGGCATTGATCGACGCCGCGCTGAAGGGCGAACTCGTCTCGGCCGATCCGGTCCAAGCGTAACGCAACGCCCGCACGGGCAATCTAAAGCTTGATCTCCCAATCCTTGAACAGCACGCCGATCAACGTTTCCGTCCGCGCCAGGATGCGGTCCGGCGTCCAGTCCCGCTCATCCGCCACGTGCTTCGAAAGAAGGAAGCGGGAATGCGCGAGAATGGGTTTCTTCTGCGCCCAGTCGAGCGTGTCGGCCTGCTGATTGTCTCCGGGTGCGAGGAACGTCAGGTTGCCGAGGCGGTGCGTATAGCGCTGCACGGCCTCGCGCGAGGCGAAATGCGTCCGCCAGCCGCTTTTCGGCGCATACCCGCGCGGCAGAATGTGCTCGATGGTCACCGAGTTGCGCTCGACAGGCCCCGTGTCCTGCCCGAGCGCGATGCTGATCCGCCGCAGGACGCGCCCCGCGTAATGCTTGGCATCGAACGAGGTGCTGCGCAGGTTGAAAATCGCCGCGTCCCGCAGGCGCGGCGTTACATCGAGTTCCGTCATGTGCGACACCGTCACGCCGCGGTCGATCTCGCCCATGAGGTGAAGGATCCGCGTATGCTGCTTCGTCGGATCGAAGCCCGCGATCCGCATGATCCACACGAGCCGTTCGAGCCGCTTGAAGAATAGCAGGGTTTCTTCCGGGCCCCGCGCCTTTCCCATCCACAAAAGCGCAGCGGGAACCCAGAGCTGCGGATCGATCCACCGGCAGCGCTCTGCAAGCTTGGGTATGGGAGATGTGTCGCTCGGCTGCCGAAGCGAGGCGAGACGCTCCGCAGCGGGGCGCAATTCGGTGTCGAGGAATGTGTGTCCCGCGCCTGCGACGTTGAATTTGAACGTATCGGCAATGTCGATCTCGACCGGCTTGCCGCTGAGGCGCCGCCGCTTGAGCAAACGGATATGTCCGAGCAACGCGTGCATATCGGTTGCGCCGAGTGCGGCTTCGCAGTTTTCCCAGATCGTCTGGCAGGCCGCGCGCTCTTGAGGCGGCACGATGGCGAGCAGGCTGAACTTGGCCCGATCCGACTTGGAAAAATCGACGCGCGTTTCTTCTTCGGTGCGGAGCAGGCTCCAGGCCTCGTCCTCGTCTTCGAGGGACGAGACGATCACGCAGCACCGCTCCGCAAGATAGCCGATGAGCGCGCGCCGAAGTTCCGGCGTGTAATCTCCGCCCGAAAGCTCGGCCCTGAGCGCGTTGCGATTTTCGATGATGTTGCGCTCGCTTTCGGAGAGCGTCTCGAAATCGACGGCGGGATCGATGGCCGTCGCTCCGGGTGCCTGCACGTAGCGCTCGCAGAACGCCGCCATCACGTCCTGCGTGCTGAGGCGCAGGTCGTCGCCCCGGATGAAGCCGTGAAGGCGGCCTTGGAGTTTCGGGTCGCTTTCGAGGTCGCGCAGCACGGCGAACAGAAGCGTGAGTGACATCACGCGCTGATGGCCGTCGACGAGCGCCGCGTCCGGCGCCTCTGTCTTTTTCGCCACCATGAGCTTGCCGAGGAAATACGGGCGTTGCCCTTCGTGCCGACGCATAGCGCCCACGATGTCGGAAAGCAGGCGGCCCACTTCGGGCGTCTGCCAAGCATAGGCCCGCTGAAAATAGGGCAGTCTGAAATGATACGCGTCTGAAAATAAGTCCCCGAGGGGGACAACGCTCACCGAAATATAATCGTGCACGAGGGAACTTCCCTTAACTTCCTTTTCTCTCGGACGCAGGCCTCCTTCTCGCGTTGTGAGAACGCGAGTGGAACGTTGCATTGTCCGTGAGCCCGCCCGTCGAGTGACCTTTTCGTAGTGGGGGAACGCCCCTCCGCATCCCACCCGCACAAAGCTCTGAATACGATATGCGCCATCCGCTGGTGCGCGGTGGATTTTACACCACATCGACCGTCGGAGAACACCAGAATACGTCTGGCGCGAATGGCGGAGGCCGGACATAAAGTCAAGGCGGGTTCGGATTGCAACGGAAGTAGCGGTCCCGACCCCGGGACGGCGGACGGAAACAACGCGATGATATTCAAGATTGTCGGGCGGGAAGACTGGGACGCGGCCTCGCGCGAGGGCGTCTATTGCGGCTCGCCCGACGACGTGCGCGACGGCTTCATCCATTTCTCGACGGCGGAGCAGCTCGTGGGCACGGCCGCTCGCCATTTTCGGGGCGTCGATGGCCTCGTACTCGTCGCGTTCGACGACGAAACCTTGGGCGAAGCGCTGAAGTGGGAGCCGTCACGGGGCGGCCAATTATTCCCGCATCTCTATGGCTCCCTGCCCACAGGCCTTGCGCTCTGGACGCGGCCGATGCCGCTGGACGCGGACGGCGTTCCCCGCATTCCGGAGGATATCGCAGCATGTTGAGGGCGCTTGCCGGTCTCGCGCGCCCGATGCTCTTCGCGCTGGAGCCCGAGGCCGCGCACGAGGTCACGCTGCGCGCGCTTGAGCACGGCATTTATCCGCGCGCTTCGTCGGTCCGGCATCCCGTGCTCGAAGTTCCCCTTTGGGGCCTGACATTTCCCAATCCGCTCGGCGTCGCCGCGGGCTTCGACAAGGATGCGCGGGTTCCGGATGCGGTGCTCGGGCTCGGCTGCGGATATGCCGAGATCGGCACGACCACGCCGAGACCCCAGCCCGGCAACCCGTCCCCGCGCGTATTCAGGCTGATTTCGGAACGCGCCGTCATCAACCGCCTCGGCTTCAACAACGCCGGACACGCCAAGGCGCTCGAACGCCTGAAGGCACGTCCCGCGCGCGGCATCGTCGGCGTCAACATCGGCGCCAACAAGCAGAGCGCAGATCGCGCTGCCGATTACGTCGCCGGCATCGAGGCGTTCTATGATGTTGCAAGCTATTTCACCGTCAACATCTCGTCGCCGAACACGCCCGGCCTGCGCGACCTCCAAGCGCCCGCGGCCTTGGACGAGCTTCTCGGCCGGGTCATGGCCGGGCGCGCGGCGAAGGTTGCGGCTGGTAGCCCGAGCCGCCCCATCGTCGTAAAAGTTGCGCCGGACCTCGCGGAGGAGGATGTCGGGCCCATCACCGAGGCGCTGGTCCGCCACGGCGTGGATGGCATCGCCGTCTCCAACACGACGCTCGCGCGGCCCCACGGTCTTGCGGATCGGGCTGCGGCGGAGGCGGGCGGCCTGTCCGGGCGTCCGCTGTTCCACCGTTCGACCGTCATGCTGGCGCGGGTTTATCAGGCGACGGGCGGTAAAGTCCCGCTGATCGGCATCGGCGGCATCGACAGCGGCGAGACCGCGCTCGCCAAGATCGAAGCGGGCGCCAGCCTGCTTCAGCTCTACACGGGGCTCATCTACGAAGGTCCCGGCCTCATCGGCCGCATCACCGCACGTCTCGCGGAGGCATGTCAGCAGCGCGGCGTATCGTCCATTATGGATCTCGTCGGAACCCGCGCCGCCGAATGGGCCGCCAAGCCGCTCGATTGAGGAGGCGGATCAGCTCTCGTTCCCACCCTTCGAGCGGCTTGCGGACACGACGCGCGTAATCAGCCAGATCGGCACGACGATCAGCGCGCCGAGCAGCAGATACTGCAGCAGCCATTCGACCGCGCCGAACCCGAGGTCGTAGATGTTGCGCAGGAGTTGGTTGATCCGGTCGAAGAAGTTGCCGAGGTCGATGCCGAGCGCGCTCAGGACGATGCCGACGGCGATCGAGATCAAGGCGAGGCGGATCAGGACCCCGACCGGGTTTCCGCCGAAAAACGTGTTACGATCCATGAGGCTGACTTCCATGCGCGAACGGAGCGAGACGGGCTAACCCTCTAGCATGGCAGAGCCTCTGAGCGAAGGGCGTCTTGCGTGGGTGGCGTATCGGAGAAGGCGAAGGGCAAGCGGGCGGCAGGAAAAAGCCCGCCGCAGCGGGCGCAAAAAAAGGCGACATCCGGGGCAGCCGCGCGCCCCACGCCGACGCTTCCAGCGCCGTTCACGGATTGGTTCAGCAGGCGGGGCTGGCGTCCGCGCGACCATCAGCTTGCCCTCTTGGAACAATCGCGCGCCCGCCGCTCCACGCTGCTGATCGCCCAGACCGGCGCGGGCAAGACCATGGCGGGCTTCCTGCCGAGCCTGATTGCCATTTCGGATACGCCGCGCCGCCGCGCAGGCGAGGCGGGCAGCGGACTCCACACGCTCTACATCTCGCCGCTCAAAGCGCTGGCCGAGGACATCGCCCGCAACCTCGTCGCCCCCGTTGCGGAAATGGGCCTCAACGTGCGCATCGAAACGCGCTCGGGCGATACGTCCACCGCACGGCGCGCACGCCAGCGCGTGAAGCCGCCACATATCTTGCTCACGACTCCGGAGCAGGTCGCGCTCATGCTGTCGAGCGAGGACGCGGGCTACGTGTTCGGCAACCTCGACACTGTCATCCTGGACGAATTGCACGCGCTCGCGCCCTCGAAGCGCGGCGATCTCTTGGCGCTGGGGCTGGCGCGTCTGAACACGTTGGCGCCGAACCTCATCACGCTCGGGCTTTCGGCAACGGTCGCACATCCGTCCGAGCTTCGCAGCTATCTCCGGCCGCAGACCGCGCCGGAACGGATCTGCGAGATGTCGGATCTCGTCGTTGCCGCCGGTGGCGCGGATCCGTCCATTGCAATCCTGGAAATCGAGGAGCCGGTGCCGTGGGGCGGCCATTCCGCGCGGTACGCGATGGCCGAGATCTACCGCGCAATCGAGCGCCACCGCACCACGCTCGTGTTCGTCAACACGCGGATGCAGGCCGAGATGGTGTTCCAGGAGCTCTGGAACCTCAACGAGGCGGCGCTTCCCATCGCGCTGCATCACGGCTCGCTCGACAAGGCACGGCGTCTCAAGGTGGAAGCCGCCATGGCGAGCGGATCGCTCCGCGCCGTCGTGGCCACCTCCACGCTCGATCTCGGCATCGACTGGGGTGACGTCGATCTCGTCGTGAACGTCGGCGCGCCGAAGGGGGCATCGCGCTTGGCGCAGCGCATCGGCCGCGCCAACCACCGGCTGGACGACCCTTCGGCCGCCCTTCTCGTGCCCGCGAACCGCTTCGAGGTGCTGGAGTGCCGGGCCGCTCTCGATGCCGCCAAGGCGGGTGAGCAGGATGCTGTCATTGCACGCTCCGGTGCGCTGGACGTGCTGGCCCAGCACGTGCTCGGCACCGCGTGCGCCGGGCCTTTCCATCCAGACGCGCTCTACAAGGAAGTGCGCATGGCGACGCCTTACGCCAACCTCACGCGCGCGCGCTTCGACCGCGTCGTGGAGTTCGTGTCCACCGGCGGTTACGCCCTCAAATCCTACGAGCGTTTTGCGAGGCTCCGCCCCACCGGCGACGGCCGCCTGCGCCTCGCGCATCCCTCGCTCGTCCGCCAGTACCGCATGAACGCGGGCACCATCGTCGAAGCGCCGATGATCAAGGTGCGCCTCGTCGGCCGCCGCCGTGCAGGCAAGACCGGACGACCGGATGCGCAGCGCCCGCTCATGGGAGGCCGCGTGCTCGGCGAGGTGGAGGAGTACTTTGTCGAGCAGCTCTCGCCGGGTATGACGTTCGTGTTCGCAGGCGAAATCCTGCGCTTCGAGGGCCTCGCGGACACGGAAGCCTACGTCACGCGCGCCCCCGGCGCCGACGCCATGATCCCGAGCTACGCGGGCGGCAAGTTTCCGCTCTCGACCCATCTCGCCAAGCGCGTACGCGCCATGCTGGCCGACAGCAGGCAGTGGTCCGACCTGCCCACGCCCGTCGCGGACTGGCTGCGTTTGCAGCAGGACGCCTCCGCGCTCCCCGGCGTGGACGACGTGCTGATCGAAACCTTCCCGCGCCGCGGACGGCATTTTCTCATCGCCTATCCGTTCGAAGGCCGCCTCGCGCACCAGACGCTCGGCATGTTGCTCACACGCCGGCTCGAACGCGCCAGCGCACGCCCCCTCGGCTTTGTCGCCAACGATTACGGCCTCGCCGTCTGGGGCCTCGGAGACCTCACGGGGCGGATCGCGGACGGAAGCCTCGATCTCGCGGATCTGTTCGCGGAGGATATGCTGGGCGACGACCTCGAAGCCTGGCTCGCGGAAAGCAGCCTCATGCGCCGCACCTTCCGCACCGTCGCCGTGATCGCGGGGCTGGTGGAACGGCGCTTTCCGGGTCGCGAGAAGAGCGGCCGGCAGGTCACGATCTCCACCGATCTCATCTACGACGTGCTCCGCCGCCATGATCCCGGCCATATTCTGCTGGAAGCCGCGTGGGAGGATGCGGCCACCGGCTTGTTGGACATCGCCCGTCTCGGCCGATTCCTGGCGCGCATCCGCGGGCGAATCAGGCATCAAGCTCTGGAGCGGGTTTCTCCGCTCGCCGTGCCGGTGCTGCTCGAAATCGGCGTCGAGCCGGTTGCCCGGCTGACGCGTGAGGATCTTCTGCGAGACGCGGCCGCGGAACTGATCGCGGAAGCCACTGCAAATGCGGGGACACACGAAACGTGAGAAACGCGACGCAGCTTCTGGAACTCAAGCCCGAGCGCCTCGATGTCGGTGAGTTCAGCCGCCAGCCGCTTTCGGTCTCCGGCCTCGCCTTCGTCGCCGACGTTTCGGGCGCCCTCTATTGGCCGGCCGAGAACGCACTGATCGTCGCCGATCTGCATTTCGAGAAGGGGTCGGCCTTCGCCGCGCGCGGCCTCATGCTGCCGCCCTACGATACGTCGGCCACCCTCGAACGCCTCGCCGCGACGCTCGATGCCTATAACGCCGAGACGGTCGTCTGCCTCGGCGACAGCTTCCATGATAACGGCGCGGACGGGCGTATGTGCGCGCAGGATCGCGAGACGCTCGCGATCCTGCAGGAAGACCGCGAATGGATCTGGATTACCGGCAATCACGACACGGTCATTCCCGAGTGCTTCGGCGGCCATGTGCTGCCGGAGCTGAACGTCTCGGGCCTCATCTTCCGCCACGAGCCGGCGCAAGGCCGTGTCACGCATGAAATCGCCGGCCACTTGCACCCGGCCGCGCGCGTGTCGTTCCACGGCCACGTCATCCGTCGGCCCTGCTTCGTCGGCAACGGCAATCGGCTCGTGCTGCCCGCCTTCGGCACGTACGCGGGCGGGCTCAACGTGCTCGACGACGCCTTTGCGCCGGTCTTCGGCTCGGATGGTGTTTCGGTTCTGGTGATGGGACAGGAAGGGCTTTACCCGATCGCCTCGCGTCTTCTGAAAGAAGACTGACCGCGCGATCCTACACAGCCGTCTTGCGCCGGAATGCGGCCGAGGCGAGCAGTCCCGCGATCACCGCGACCATCACCGTGAACAGGCCGTAGAGCGCCGGGTGGCGCATCGCGAACCAGTAGATCCAGAGTTCCAGGCCCTCCCGCTCCAGCCGCACCCGCTGCTGGAATGTGCTCAGCACCTCGCCTTCGCGGAAAAGATAAACGCGCGCGGTCAGCGGCCCCACGGGAACATGCGCCGGCAACGCGATGGAGGCGCGAAACAAGCTTTTGCCGATGAAGATCACGGCATAGTCGGCCTTGAGATAGAGCCCGTCCTGCTCGCGGCGGCGCACCACCGCCTCCTTGAAGCTCTTGGCTTCGGCAGGCTCCGTCCGGATCGCGGAGCGGGCGGCGGGTGAAAGCCGCACATAGTCGAGCCCGATCGCGTGCGCTTCGAGAAACCCTTCCTCCGCGATCTCCTCGATCGGCCGGGTCGACGCGATGGCATAATAACTCGGCGCGCTCTCGAAATCGAAGGAGTCGGTGTTGACCCACAGCCCCGCCACGTTGGATTTCCGCCGCGCGACGACCGGCTCCGGCACGCCCTCCAGCACGACGATCACGTCGTAATAGCCTGCTTCCGCGCTCGGCTGGCGGCTGTTGAGCACGGAGCCGAAGACGACGATCTCCGTGCCCGTGAAGGCCGACGTGATGGCAATGGCCCGGCTGGAGACATCGGCTTCCACGGTCTCTCGCGGAAGCGGTTGCGGCTCGCCACGTCGGACATCCGGAGCGGGCTTCGGGTTGCGCTGGACGATGCGGCGCGACTCTTCGTGACCCCGCGCGAGGACCTGAGCGGTTGCTGCGTCCGTAAAATGCCACGCGCCGTTCGCAAGCACACCCGCGAGAACGAGCTGCAACGCGCCGGCCACGCAGAGTACGCGGAGACACCTCATGGCGTGCCTCCGAACGACGTGGTGATGCTGTAAAGGTCTTCCGGCGTCGCCACCAGATCCCAGCCGATGCGGATGCAGACGAGGAGGACGAGCGCTGCCAACAGAAACCGCAGTTGCTCGCCCTTGAGCCGCGCGCCCGCTGCCGCGCCGTACTGCGCGCCGATCACGCCGCTCACGATGAGAATGAGCGCAAGCACAACGTCCACGCTGTAGTTCTCGGTCGCATGCATCACCGTCGTCAGCGCCGCAACGAACACGATCTGGAACAGCGAGGTGCCGATCACCACGTTCGTGGGCATGCGGAGGAGATAGATCATCGCCGGCACCATGATGAAGCCGCCGCCTGCCCCGATAATAGCGCCGAGAAATCCCACGAACGCGCCGATAGCGAGCGGAGGAATGGCGCTGATGTAAAGCTTCGAGCGGTGGAACCGCATTTTGAACGGCAGCCGATGGATCCAGTTGTGCTGGCCGGAGCTGCGCGCAAGCGAGAGGGGCTGCTGAGTTCTCGCGCGCTGGATGGCCCCGGCCGCCTCGATCAGCATCAGCGTTCCGATCACGCCGAGGAACGTGACGTAGGCAAGCGCGACGAACAGATCGAACTGTCCCGCAAGCCGCAGGATGCGCACCATCTGCACGCCGATGACGGAGCCCACGATGCCGCCTGCGAGCAGCACCAGCCCCATCTTGATGTCGACGTTGTTGCGCTGCCACTGCGCGATGGCGCCCGAGACGGACGAAGCGACGATCTGGGCGGCCGCCGTGCCGACGGCGACCGGCGTCGGAATGCCGGAAAAGATCAGCAGCGGCGTGAGCAGAAAGCCGCCGCCTACGCCGAAGAGGCCCGAAAGGAATCCCACGGCGGACCCCATGCCCAGGAACAGCAGCACGTTGGCGGGCATCTCGGCGATCGGCAGATAGATATGCATTACGGAAAGTGGTGCTCGACCGGGCTCGCAGGGTGGGAAATCGATTTCGGCGCAGGGAAGCCTTGGGACCTATGCACGCATGAAATGCATACGGGGGCGTCCATGCCCCCGCATCGTATTGAACCTTGAGTGCAAGCGCCAGCCTTGCGACGCGGTCTTGCGACCGGGGGGCGGCGGAAGTCTTGCTGCGGCCCTCAGGTGCCGCTCTCCGCGCGCCGTTTCCAGTCCTCTCCGGCGGCGAGCGCGTCGTTGGCGAGGCGCGCGGGCATCCGAGGCTTGAAGGTGTTGACCTGTTGCTCTGCCTTTTTCAGCTCGCCAGCGGACATTTTTGCCTTGAGCGCATCGCGCAGCCCTCCGGCATCCGCGTCGCCGCCCATGGCGGCCAGCGCATACCACGTGTAGGCCGCGACGCGGTCCGCTGCGACGCCGAGGCCGTTCTCATAGAGCACGCCGAGATTGAACTGGCTGTCCGCAAGCCCGTGCTCGGCAGCTTCCGAGAACCAGTGCATCGCCGTCTTGTAGTCGGGCGCGTTCTGGTCGCCTGCGACGATGACCGCGAGATTGTGCATCGCCTTCACGTTGCCTTGCTCGGCGGCACGCCCATACCAGACGCGCGCCCGCGCAAGGTCTTTTTTGACGCCGAGACCCCGCTCGTAGAGCGTGCCCAGGCGATACTGAGACTGAGCGAAGCCCTTGGCGGCCGAGAGCTGATACCAGCGGGCCGCTTCCACGAAGTTCTGCGATGTGCCTTTGCCTTCGGCCAGCCGCGCACCGACTTCGAACTGCGCCGACGCATCGCCGTTGGCGGCAGCGAGGCGCAGCGAGAGCGGGCCCACCGTCGCGGGCGGCAGATCGAGCGCACCGTCGTGGCTCCTGCTCACGCCTGCTGAGGGCGCGGGGATCGTACCATGCGCGGCAACGGGCGAGACGGGATCGATGATCCGCCCTGTCTTCTCGGGAAGCATCGCGCCGGGCGTTTGCTTCGAGGCGATTGTCCCGAGCTGACCGGACAGCCCCGCCAGCACCTGCTGTTCGTAAACGCCGGCGACGGCCTCTTCATGCTGCGTCACTGCGGACGAGACGATGGTGGTGCCCGGCGGTGCGGACGCGGTATCGCCGGTCGGGTCGAGCTGCGGCGGGTTGAGGACGTCGTCCAACCCGCCGTAAGGCGTCACCCGATGATCGCCCGAGAGGCCGGTGTCCTGCTGCTGCCGGCCGTATCCGGCGAAGTCGGTGTCCAGGTCGTCGAGTGCGGAACGCTGTCCCGTGCCGGTGGAGTCGGAGGGCGGAGCATCGGCCCCATGCTCGATCGCGCCGGGCACGCTGATTTCAGGAACAGCCGGAACGGAGCTGTCCTTCCGCGTGAGAAGCAGAAGCCCACCATTGATCGCGACGACCAGCGCGAGAACACCCGCAATCAGCTTCGGCGAGGAACCGAAAAGACGGCTGGCACCGCCCAGGATCGCGTGGCGGCCGACGCCGCTCGGCGCCGGCTTCTCGTCCTCGAACTGCCACGCCGGTTGCGAGCGCTCCGACATCGCTTCGGCGCGGTTCGCGGCTGCCTTCATCTTGGCGCGGCGGGCATCGGCAACGAAATCGCGGCGGAGCCTTTCGATCGTCGAGTGGTTGTCTTCGTCCGGATGCTGCGTATCGCCGGCGGCGGAAACGTAAGACGCCGGCACTTCGGCCGGAGCGATCTCGTCCATGGCGTGCGCCGGTGAATAGTCGGCAAAACGCGTATCGGCCGGCATTTCGGGTGCCGCCCGCTGGGCCGAGAAGTGGCGCTCGATTTCGGCGATCTGGGTCTGGGGGTTATGGAAAGATGCAGCCGGCTGCGGCTCCTCCGCAAAGGCCGGAGCAGGCTGCGGCGGCAGGTGCTGCTGCTCGAACGTATCCATGCGGTCGAGCACGCGGACCAGCGCCTGCTGGAGCGTATCCAGCATTCCGAGCGCGGTCTGCTCGCTCTGGCGCTGCTCGCGCCGCGTGTCTTCCAGAAGCGCTTTGATTTCGTTGTAGCGATCGGCCTGCGCGGTGACGTGACCGTTGAGATCCTGCACCAGCGCCGATGCCTCGGTATTCGTGTGCCGCCGGTCTTGCAGCGAGGCTTCGATCAGCGCGGTGAGCTCCTGGTGACGGCGCGCGTGGGCCTCGTGGTTCTCCTGGCCGAGACGGGCATGGACTTCTTCGGCCGCCCGCATGGCGACCGCGTCGAGATCGGCTGCAAAGCGCGCGTTATAGTCGAGCAGCTTCGCCAGCCGCTCGTCCGACACCTGGTCCATGACCTGGCGCACGTCGGCCTCTATGCCGTCGAGGCGCTGCACGTGCCGCTCCAGATGCTGAAGTTGGTGGCCGAGGTCGCTCACGTGCTCTTCGATGCGGCGCAGCCCTTCGAGGTCGGCGCGTCGCACGACGTCTTCGAGGGCGAGATTGATATGGTGCTGGAAATGGTCGAGGCGTTCTTCGAGAAGCGCGATCGTCGTGCCGGGTTTGAGGTCCGAAAGCGTGCGCTTGATCCGCTGCGTCACGTCGTGGAAAGGCTGTCCGAGCCAGTCCTGCTGTGACGTCTCCTGCTGTGACGTCTCCTGCTGCGACGACGGTTCCTGGTGAGACGCGCCCTGATACGCGCCGCTCGCACGATACGCAGTAGGCGCGCCGCCGGCCGCCTGTTGGGTTTCGTACGTTTGCATCAGCGCTTCCGCGCTGGCCGCATCCCACGGTTCGTCGTGCCCAACCGCGCTGCCGTCGCTGCCCTGCGCCGCGTCGGCACCGGCGGAAGGCATAAGCTCAAGCGCGCGCAGGCGCTTGACGATGTGCTGAAGCGTATCGCTCTGGCGGCGCTGCGTGTCCTCGATCTCGCGTGCAAGATCCATCAGCGGCCGTCCGGGTCCTCCGGCCGCTTCGGGCAGGCCCTGGGCGCTATGCCACGCCGGCCAACTGTCTTGCTCTGAATGCAACATCAAGGGTCCCCACGAAGCGGTGCGACGCACGTACCGGCCGCTCCTCGGTGGGAGATGAAGGGCGGAACGATCCGCCCGCCATGCCGGCTGAACGCGTTTGAAGGGTCAGACGAGGCACGATTCAGAAACCCGAACACCATGAGGCTCGCAGCCCGCAGTAAACGTTCTCTTAAGCTGGGGCTGGATCTGAGAAAATTATTGAAAATCAATGCGATAATTTTGACCTGGGAACGTTCTCCCCCTGCCCTTCGCCCAAAATTGAACGGGCGAATCGCATGCGCGTCGCGACGCGCAGCGGACAGGTGCCGCATTCCGCTGATATGCTGAGGCAAGGGTGTCTTGCCTGCGGAAAGATGGAGGCGTGCTGTGTTGAAGACGCTGCGTTGCGACCGGAGGCATGACCGCGACCGCACATGGGCGCGTGGGTTGGTGGCAACCGGCGCGCTGCTGCTTCTCGCTGCGCCCGCGTGGGCTGCCGGCGAGGCCACGGGCCGCTATACGATGTCCCCCACCGAAGGCGGCGTCATCCGCCTGGATCGCGAGACGGGCGCGATGTCGTTCTGCACCGGCAAGGACGGAGCGTGGTCATGCAAGGAAATGCCGGAAAGCGAGAACGATCTGGCGCAACGCGTCGACGAGCTCGAACGCGAGAACCGCGCGCTGCGGGCCCAGGCTGAACGGAGCCCCGTGCATCCGCCCGCAAGCGAGCCGCCGGCCGCGGGCGATCTCGTTCCACCCGCGCCTCCCGGAGACCTTCCCGTTCCGACCGAGCGCGACGTGGACAAGCTGTTCGACTACGTCGAAGGCATGGTGCGTAAGTTCAAGGAGCGCATCGATCGCCTGGAGCGCGAGGCGCAGAAAGAGCCCGACCTGCCGCTCTGACGGCCCGTTGAACGAAGCGTCTCTCAGCTTGCGTCCGGACCGAAAAAAATCCGGTATCGCACGAAGTCGTCGGCCGCGATGAAGCGGTCGTAGACGCGCCGGGCGGCTGCGTTCGAGCCGCGCGTATGCCAGTAGAGTCGCGACCAGCCCTTCGCTTTCGCCAAACCCGCGAGGTCTCGGATAAGCGCTTCGCCCACGCCGCGGCCCCGCTGCTCCGGGGCGACGAACAGATCTTCGAGATAGCACGACGACGTCGTCGTCCAGGTGCCCGCGTGGAGCACCGAGTGGGAAAAGCCGCACACTTCGCCCGCCGTCTCGGCGACGCGGCAGAACAGGCCGTCGGATTTGTGGATCAGGCGGTTCCACGTGCGCGCCGTTACGTCTTCGGGGAGCGTGGTCTCGTAGAACGCGAGATAGCCGTCCCACAGCCGCCGCCAGCGCGGTTCGTCGCTCGGTAGGGCGTCACGGATCAGCACCGCCTCGGTCCCCTCGCATCTCGGTTTCGGGTGCCGATCATCCCCGATCGCGAGCGGCCTGACCAGCGGGCCGCGGGCGTAAATTCAGGGCGTCGGCGGGCGGAACTGCACAAAAAAGAAGCGCGACGGCCGCAAAATGCGGCCGCCGCGCCAAAGACCGAAAGTTTGATCGATATTAGATGATATCGATCTCGGCCGGCAGGTAGGACGTGACCTCAAGGCCAACTTCCTGCTCGCGAACCGACGGCTTCATCCAAGTCTTCATGATAGTTCCTCCTTTTTGAGCCCCCGACAAAAGAGCGTCCGAGGCAGGGTACAAATAAGCGGAGCTGACGCGGAATACCAATCGTATTTTCATTTTCGTTGGATCAGTCAGCCTGATGCTACATTGTAGCGTTTTAAAATAGGCGCATAGAAAAGAGAAGCCGCATGCAAAGCGTGGAACACCGGCGCCGAGTGAAATGAAAAGCCGCGTGGGCTGGGCCTGCGTATGAACCGATGCGAGACGGGAAACAGTGTTCGGCGCACGCGGCGCGACATGCAACTAATCGAGCAAAACCGGGCATATCTCGCATGGCTCGATGCGTGCCGCGCGTGGTGCATGAGGCGCGAGACGCGCCGTTGCACGAAAACGCCGGCGTGAGGACGCCTCTCGCGAGATCTTTGTTTCGGGAGCGTTCGGATGCATGAGAGAAAGCGAACACAAATCCGTGAAACACTCTCGTCGAAACCGTGATCCTGAGACAATGAAGACCAATCGGATCGAGGCATTCAAAACGGCTCAGAAAATAAAAAAGCGGCGGTCACTTTCGCGACCGCCGCCGAATTCAGCAAGTCTGATCGACTTAGATGATGTCGATCTCAGCCGGCAGGTACGAGGTCACTTCGAGGCCGACTTCCTGCTCGCGAACCGAGGGCTTGTTCCAGGTCTTCATGGGATGTTCCTCCTTAAGAGTTCCTATGACCAGCGGGCCGCCAGCCCGTCTGATGCTGCATCGTATATAGGCAAGCACCCCGATAACGGCAAATCGCAAGTTCGTGATCCAGTCATCAGTCTGTCTTATTGACTTGCAAAGATTTTCTTATGACTGCATCCAGCGTGGAGGCGTGTAAATTAAATAAAAACAATCAGTTGCGGTCCGAGAGCGACGTCCGTGCATCGGCCGCGAATTCGGCTTCGAGCGCCGCTTCGAGAGCTTGAAGGTCTTCCGGGATGGGAAGATCGAAGGCTTTGAGCTCGTTGAGCCGCTCCCGGAGCTGAAGGTAAATCTCGTGGCGATCCTCCGCCTCGTTCTGCATCCGCGTGAGCAGTACGCCGATTTCGGCCTGAACATCCTCGAAAGCCATGGTGGCACCTTCCTCTGTCGCGCGTGTCGTAAAGAAATAGGGATCCGACCGAAGCCGCCGCAAGTGCTGCCGCGCCCTGCACCTCGCGCTCCGTCCTGCCACGCCACAGGCACAATTTTCAGCGCTTCATCGGCGGGTGCGCGAAGCGGGGAAAACCAATGGGGGATCGTCATGAGAGACCCGTTCGTCGGCCGCGCGCTCGGCCTCGTTCTCGCGACCTGTTTGGGGTCGAACTTTGCCGGCCATAGTGTCCGCGCCGACGATCGGCCGCGCTTCTGGGCCGTGACGGGCGTCGCACCCGGCGACGTTCTCAACCTGCGCGACGTACCGCACGGCGATAGCAAGAAACTCGCGGGCATCCCGCCCGATACGCGCGGTCTCAAGCACCTCGGCTGCCTCACGCCGGAACCGAGTCTCGACCGCTGGATGATCATGACCGAGAGCGAACGCATCAACGCGAAGCTCCAATGGTGTCGCGTCGAATATCGCGGCATGCAGGGTTGGGTCGCCGCGCGATTTCTGAAGCCCGATCCATGACCGCATTGCGCACGATGCGAGCATAACGCACCACGCCCGCAAGTGTGCATCGTTTGATCGAGAACGTCCGAACGGGCTTGACGCGCGGTGCAGTGTGCTATGCTCATGAGTGTGCGGAACGAACGTGGGGGATGACACGTAAAAGCATAGCGCCCGCTTGCCGGGCCGTGTATCGAGTGGGGTGGCGTGATGCGTTTTGATTTCGCGGCGTTTCGGCGGGCATTGCCGGCCGACCTGTCTCCCAGCCTGTCGACGGCGCTCGCAGCGGCGGGCACGTCGCTCGCAACGTTGATGATCGGCTACGTCGTCCTTTTCGGCGGCGGCAAGACCGAGGCGGACGCCGAGATCAGGGCAAACACGGTCGCCGTGAGAGGCCCGGTCTTCACGCCCGTTGTGACCACTCCTGCCGTTGCCCGCATAGATCGGCCCTCCGCCGTGTCGCCCGGCGCTGTCGTTCAGCCGATGACCGGCGACGCCCAAGACCTCACGCGCTCCGTCCAGACGGCGTTGAAACGCGCAGGCTGTTACCAGGGCGGCATCGACGGCGTGTGGGCCGGACAAACCAGCGCCGCGATGGAGGCGTTCACGATCCGCGTCAACGCGCGGCTTCCCGTCGACAAGCCTGACGCTGTGCTGCTGGCCCTCGTCGAAACGCATGACGACGTCTCGTGCGCCGTTGAAGCCTTTGCTTCGCCGGTAGATGCGAGCAGGCTCGAAACGGGCAGCATCGAAACGGCTGTCGAGAGAGGCACCCCGACGATGAGGCGCGAGGCGATCATGACGCGCGATGTCGTCCTGTCCTCTTCTGCCACGTTCGAGACGCACGGCCGCGCGGAGCATCTGAGCTATGCGGACGAGACGCAGCCCGCCTCGAAAACGGCACAGCCGCTCGCGCATGTCGCGACGGCGTCGGTCGGTGGGAACGAAACGGCGGCCGCAGGCTCGCCCAAGATGGTGCCGGCACCCGTCGTGCGTGTCCCCAAGGCTGCAAAACGCGAACGTCCGCGACGCGCGTCACGCAGAGCGCGCAACAAACCGCCGTCGTTCTCGCGCTCCGTCTCCCGCAGCTTCCGCTCCATCAGCCGCACGATGAACCGGCTGTTTTAGGCCGCGCACTCATAAATGGATGGGACATTGATGAGCCAAGACAAGCCAAGGGTCAGGAAAAGCGCGTAGCGCGATGCCTACGCATCGGGCAAGCGGTTTGACGCCGCCATTGGCTTGTCTTGGCTCACCCCGAAGGGGCGCGGTCCTTTCGCACTGCAGGGTCATGCCGGAGACATGCTTCCAGCATGACACGAAAGTCCTCGCGTCAATGCCCATCCATTTATGAGTGCGCGGCCTAACCCTGCATCTCGACGCCAATCCCCCACGCTTCCTCCTGCACGGCGATGTCGGTGAGGATGCGGTCGAGCAGAAGGCATGTGCGCTTGAAGAGATCGGACCCGCGCCGGTAATCGGCAGCCGCGAAGAAATCGACCCGCCCCGCGCGGAACAGCTCGACGCACGTATCGTAGCCCTTGCCGCGCTCTTCCGGATGCACGGCAATCGCGTGCCCGCCGCTCTTGCGCATCAGCGCCATGGAGGGCACGTCGGTCTCGCCGTCGCCGAAATAGATCATGTTCCGGAACGGGATCGGCCGCAGCTCTTCCGCCATGTGCGCGTTGATGCTCTCGCCGAGATCCTCGATGCCCTTGTTGATGCGGAAGAGATACTGCGTCTTACCCGTGTCCGTGATCACCCGCTTCGGAAACGGCAGCTCGTAAGCGTCGAACCAGTATTCGGACGCGAACACGTTGTGGAAGTGGCGGCGGATCGAGGTGCCTTCGATGATTTCGGTGAGCCCGGATGAGACGAGGTAATGCCGAAGCTCCACGCCCGCGCTTTCCGCACGGATACCGATGTATTCCGCGATCTCGTCGAACCATTCGGCAACACCGGGAAACAGCGCCACGTCCGCGCCCTGGCGCACGAGGTCGTCGCGGTCGATCCTGAGGCCCTTCTCGCGCGCCTTTTTGTACATCAGGTGCATGTAGGTGATGAGCGGGTCCGCGCCCTGCTCGCGCGCGACGCGGGTGCACTCGTCCCAGAAAGCGGATGCTTCGATGCCGAGTTGCGGCAAGAAGGAGTATTCCTGCATCGGGCGCGGGGAGAGCGTGCCGTCGAAGTCGTAGACGAGCGCGATGGTCTTCTTGTCGAAGGCCTCTACGGGCTTGGACGCCGTCTTCGATTTTGCCGAAGAAGCGTCCGTATGCGCGGGCGCGTCGTCCTCGTCCCGTTCCGTCTTGCGCCCCGTCGCGCGCTCGGTCATCTCCGGCTCCTGTCCATCAAAAATTATTGACGAACATTCCGCCGATTCGGGTGGCGTGCTGAAGGCGTGAGGACGCGGTATGAACAACTTGACGGACATCTGCGGCAGCGCCCGCCGTCGCGGATGTCCGTTTCATGCCGTCAGAACTCAGTGCTTATGGCCGCAGCCGCACCCGTCATGGCCGCCCGCGTGGGTGTGCTCGTGGCTGTGATCGGCCTCGTGCTTGTGACCGTGCCCGCCACAGCACCCGCCGTCATGGGCGTGGTGATGATGGTCGTGGCCATGATCGTGCCCATGGGAATGATCGTGAGAATGGCCGTGGTCGTGCCCGCATCCGCAGCCGTCGCCGTGCGCGTGATCGTTGGGGTCGGCGAGCACGGCCGCCAGGCGCCGCTCAAGTGCGATTGACTGCTCACGCGGCGCATTCCGTGCTTCGAGCGTGAGCGCCATGATCTCGGCGCCGAGCCTCAGATCGTCCACCTGTCCGAGGTAATGCCGCCGCAGCCGGCCCTGCCGGTCGAACAGCAGCACCGCAGGTGTGCCCTGAATTTCGAACGCGTCCATCGTTTCCGGCAGGGGACCGCCGGTGGTCTTGTCGAGCGCCACCGGAAATTTCAGCTCATGCTCGGCGACGAACGCTTCGAGGGCGGCTTTGTCCTGCTTGTCGGCGTGCTCGAAGGGCGTGTTGAGCCCGATCACGACCACCTCGTCGTCGCTGAAGGCGCCCGCGATGCGCGCCGCCTGCGGAAGGCCGTGCTTGAGGCTGCCGGGGCAATGCTGCTGGAAGGCGGCGAGCAGGACGACCTTGCCCTTGAGGCTTGCCAGCGTCAGGGAGGAATCGGCGTTAAACCAGGCGGCGGCGGCAAGCTCTGGCGGGTTCTCGGGGTCGAACATAGATGTCCTTTCGCAGGAGATGAGGCGCCCACCATAGCCCGGAACGGGGCACACGTCAGGGGGCGGGAGGCACGGCCTTTGCGTTTCACAGATCAAAACCGCTTGTTCTGCGGCATCGCGCATCGGAACGTCTTTAGACGGCGAAGTCGAGGGGGGCCAAACCTGGAATTCCCCGTTTGTGGGGCTGCTCAGCGCCTCGACGACGGCCATGTTGTCGAAGTCGGCCAGACGCGCCTGCATGGCCTTGATGAAGGGGCCCTCGCCCTCCGCGCCCATCGGCACCGAAAGACTGGCCCGCCCGTCACGGTCCGAAAGCACCCACTGAATCTCGTGCTCCGGGTCGGATTTGTCGACCGCAACGTGAACGCGCTCGATCTCGCCCCACTCGATGAGGGCAACGCGCCCCTTTTCGTCGCGAACGGATACGATCCTATCGTCGAGCGAAACGCGGATCGGCGAGATCGCGCTGGGCGGCGGCGCGTCATGGCGTCGCCCGATGAACTTCGAAAGCCAGTCCAGCATTGCGGTTGCCCTGTTGGGCTTTGAGTTGGGCTCTGAAGCCGTCATGTCGGATCGGTGCCCGCACACGCGATCGCATCGTGTAGACCATGATTCACCAGCAAGATCGAGTACATGCGTCCGGAAAAAGCAATCCGGAGAAAGAGAAAGCGGCGCATGACACGTCGTGCCGAGACGGCCTCGCCATCCGGGGATGGACGAGGCGGCACCGACACCATGCGAGCGCTGCGAGAGAAGGGCAAGCCCGTCCCTGACGGAGCTCAGGCGGCCGCCGGAAGATCTTTATCCGAGCCGCTGCTCCAGCGCCGCCAACTCCTCTCGGAGGCCAGCCGGAAGCTTATCGCCGAAAGTGGCGAAGTGCTCGCGGATGGAGGGGAGTTCGCCTTTCCAGCCCTCGACGTCGACCTTGAGCAATTCAGCTAGATCCTCGCCCGGCACATCGAGCCCGTCGAGATCGAGCGCGCCGTCGGCGGGCAGCCGCCCGATGGGGGTTTCGACCGCGTTGTCCGCGCCGTCGCACCGCTCGAAGATCCATTTCAGCACGCGGCTGTTTTCCGCATAGCCCGGCCACAGGAACTTGCCGTCGGCGCTCTTTCTGAACCAGTTGACATAGAAGATCTTGGGCATGGCGCTGCCGCCCTTCTCGCCGATGTCGAGCCAGTGCTGGAAGTAGTCGCCCATGTGATAGCCGCAGAAGGGCAGCATCGCCATCGGGTCCCGCCGAACGTCTCCGATCTTACCCGCAGCCGCGGCGGTCTTTTCGGACGCCATGGTCGCACCAAGGAAGGTGCCGTGCTGCCACGAGAGCGCCTCCGAGACGAGCGGCACGACGGACGCCCGCCGTCCGCCGAAAAGAATGGCGTCGATCGGTACGCCTTTGGGGTCGTCCCACTCCTTGGCGATGACGGGACATTGCGCGGCCGGTGCCGTGAAGCGCGCGTTGGGGTGCGCTGCGGGCCGGCCGGACGCGGGCGACCAGGACCGGCGCAGCCAGTCCGTCAGGTGCGGGGGCGGATCTTCGCCCATGTTCTCCCAGTAGAAGTCGTCGTCGTCGGTCATTCCGACGTTGGTGAAGATGCAGTTGGCGTCGAGCGTCTTCATCGCGTTGAGGTTTGTCTCGCGCGATGTGCCGGGCGCCACGCCGAAGAAGCCGGTCTCGGGGTTGATCGCGTAGAGACGCCCGTCCGCGCCGAATTTCATCCAGCAGATGTCGTCGCCGATGGTCTCGGCCTTCCAGCCGGGAATGGTGGGGATCACCATGGCGAGATTGGTCTTGCCGCATGCGGACGGGAAGGCGGCGGCGATGAATTTGGATTGGCCTTCCGGATTGGTGAGCTTGAGGATCAGCATGTGCTCGGCGAGCCAGCCTTCGTCGCGGGCCTGCACGGACGCGATGCGGAGCGCATGGCACTTCTTGCCGAGAAGCGCGTTTCCGCCGTAGCCGGAGCCGAACGACCAGATCTCGCGCGTTTCCGGGAAATGGCAGATGTACTTCGTGGTATTGCAGGGCCACGGCTCGTCGGCCCACGTCTGCCGCTTGAGCGGCACGCCGACCGTGTGGTGTCCGCGCACGAAATCCGTGTTGTCGCCGAGAGCCTTGAGCACCTCGTCGCCGACGCGCGTCATGATGTGCATATTGGCGGCCGCATAGGCGCTGTCGGTCACCATGATGCCGATCCGTGCGATCGGCGATCCGATCGGCCCCATCGAATAGGGGATCACGTACATCGTCCGCCCCATCATCGCGCCGTCGAACAGGCGTTCGAGCGTGACCTTCATCTTTCCGGGATTTGCCCAATTGTTGGTCGGCCCGGCGTCGGATTCGGACACCGAGCAGATGAACGTCTGATCTTCCACGCGGGCGACGTCTGCCGGATCGGACCGCACGATCACCGAGTTGGGGCGCTTGTCCGGGTCCAGCCACAGCGCCGTTCCCATCTGCACCATTCTGTGCAGCAGATGCTGGTATTCCGCCTGGCTGCCGCTGCACCAGTGAACGGCGCCTGGTGCGAACAACTTTCGGCAGTCTTCGACGAACGAAAGAACCGCCGAATTCGTCGTTGCGATCTTTACGGGAGGCGCGGCGTTCATGTCGGTGTGTTCTCCGCCAATCGAGAGCGTTGAGGCTATCGGAAATCTGCCCCTTCTCTATTGATCGCGCGCAGGCCGCACAAGCGCTCACAAAGGCCTAAGACGTTGAACTAACGTATCGGTTGACGCTCCCGCGCACGTGCGACGAGAGCCACCAATTCGCGGCGCGCTTCCTCAGGGGAGGTTACGCGGTTGTCGAAGGTGAGACGCGCTGTCATGCCGTCGCAGACGAGATCGAAGCCTTCGGGATCGATGCCGGTCATGCTCCACGGTCCGCTCGGTGCTCCCGCGAGCACGGTGGCATAAAGCTCGTTCGCCGCCGCATGATCTTCGTTCATATGCGCGACGATGTCGTCGTGACCGGCGACGAGGGACGCGGCGTCCGAGATGTCGAGCAATAGATCGCGCGGATCGAGATCGACGATGCGTCCGAACCCGCCGATGTAATGCGCCCGATCCGGGACGAGTTCGTAGAAGGCGAAATCCGGAAAATCGGCATAGCCCGCGGCGTGCGGTTGGCGCGCGAGGAACCGGCTCCGTGCGGCGGCGCGCTCGCTCTTCTGCGCGCGCCCCATCAGCGTGACCCGTCCGCCCGCGAGCGGGTCTCCGGTGGCGTCTGTGCCGTCGAACAGCAGGCTCGCCCGGCCGTCGGCGAGGAGATTTTTCGTGTGGAGGGCGAGGGTTGAGATCAGGAGGAGGGGCGTGCCGTCCACATCGGTTGCGATTGTGACCAGCGAGGCGTAAGGATGGCCGGTCGTACTTTCGAGCGTGGCAAGCGACGCTTTGAGGGCTCGGCGCGTGAGCACGCGGGCGGCCTCGGCGGGCGGGAGCGCGTCTCGCGGTGCGTTGGACGGGGTGCCGGGATCGGTGACAGCCATGGGGAAACGAGCCTCGTGTGAGCTTGCGGTGGGCACCGATCAGGTTACGCACCGTTCAGACTGGGTTCAGGCGGAGAGACGTAACGGATCTCCTGCCACAATTGATCCACCTTGGGACCATAAAGCGCAATCGATCCCTATTAAGAGCGCCCAGAGGATAAGCGGAACCTGAACATGAAAGAGAAGAGCACGATCGCGCTTGTAGATGACGAGCGCAACATCCTGACGTCACTCGGGATGGCGCTCGAAGCCGAAGGCTACAAGGTGCGCACCTATTCCGACGGTGCGTCCGCGCTTGAGGCTCTGACCGAGGATCCCGCCGACCTCGGCATCTTCGATATCAAGATGCCGCGCATGGACGGCATGGAGTTGCTCCGCCGCGTGCGGCAGCAGTCCGACATGCCCGTGATCTTCCTCACCTCGAAGGACGAGGAGATCGACGAACTGTTCGGCCTCAAGATGGGCGCCGACGATTACATCGCAAAACCCTTCTCGCAGCGCCTCATCGTGGAGCGCGTGCGCGCGATCCTGCGCCGCCTGCAACCGAAGGACGGCCAGGCCGCGGAGACGACCGTCGCCCACACCCTGGAGCGCGGAAAGCTCAAGCTCGATCCGGAGCGCCACACCTGCCACTGGGATGCCCGCCCGGTGACGCTGACCGTGACGGAATTTCTGATCCTCCAGGCGCTCGCGCAGCGCCCCGGCGTGGTCAAGACGCGCGACGCGCTGATGGATGCCGCCTACGACGACCAAGTTTACGTTGACGACCGCACAATCGACAGTCATATCAAACGCTTGCGTAAGAAGTTCAAGCAGGTCGACGATAGCTTCGATGTCATCGAGACGCTCTACGGCGTCGGCTACCGCTTCAAAGAGGCATAGACCACGATCGTTTCAGGCCCTATCAGCCTGAAACGTGAATCGTCGGTCTCACGAAAGACATAGAGCGTGATCGCGATTCAATTGAAGCTGATCACGCTCTAGAACGCGTCGGAGCGAGTGTTGGCCGCATCAGGCGCAAGCCAGCCTGACGGTATCGAGGACACACCCTGGAGTGGAGGGGCAATGGCGCTCGAAACCGAGCGAACGCCGGCGACTGCCACCGGGCTCGACGCTGTCACGTCCGGGCTGCGGAGGCAGGCGGCCGCGCTTCTGCCGTGGCCCCGCAGGCTGCTGCGTCGGGTCTCGAAGGCGATGGCCCGGCATTCGCGCTGGTGGCAGGGCACGTTCGTTTTCCGCTTCCTCAGCGCAAGCCTGCTCCGCCGTATCCTTGCCGCCAATCTCGCAGGCCTCGTCGTCGTCATCGGCGGCATCTTCTATTTCAGCGAGCACAACGTCTGGCTGCTCGAAGCGAAGCGGGAGTCGCTGCGCGTCCAGGGCGAGATCATCGCCGCTGCCATCGCGAGCGATGCGCGGATCGAGCCTGGCCGCCTGATCATTCCGACCGATGATTTGCTGTCGCCTCAGGACCACGCGGACGATGCGTTCGCCGCGCACGAGCTATCGATCCGTCCCGAACGCGTGGCGCCCATTCTGCGCCGCCTGATCCAGCCGACGCAGCGTCGTGCCCGCGTCTACAGCCGCGACGGCACGCTGGTCATGGATTCGGCAACTTTGCTGATGCGTGGCCAGCTCAACCGCCACGAGCCGAAGGTCGAAGATGGCACGCGGCTGCGCACGAAAAACTTTTGGACACGCCTCAAGTCTTTGATGATCGGAGAGGAGTTGCCGGTCTACCGCGAGATCGGCAACGCCAACGGCACCTCCTACCGCGAGGTCCGGCGCGCCCTCGAAGGCACGACGACGGCCATGCTGCTGCTCAACGAGAAGGGCGAGCAGATCGTCTCGACGGCCGTGCCCATCAAGCGAGGCGGCGTCGTGCAAGGCGTCCTTCTGATGTCGACCCCGCCGGGCGAGATCGACGACATTCTCTCCGAGGAACGCGCGCTCATCTGGGTGCTCGCGGCTTTTGCGCTCATCGCCACCCTGGTGAGTTCGCTGATGCTGGCGCGCACGGTGGCGGGGCCGATCCGCCGCCTCTCCGCCTCCGCCGAGCATGTGAGCCGCAACATCTCGGCCCGCCATGAGTTGCCCGACTATGCGCACCGCACCGATGAAGTGGGGCAGATGGCGTCCGCCTTCGCCTCCATGACGGATGCGCTCTATCGGCGCGCCGAAGCGAGCGAGAGCTTCGCCGCCGACGTGGCGCATGAGTTGAAAAACCCGCTGACCGCGGCCCGCTCGATGGCTGAAGCGCTTGCCTACGCCAAGACGGAGGAACAGCGCCAGGAAGTTGTGCGCCAGATCCAGAACGAGCTGAAACGGCTCAACCGTCTGATCACCGACGTGTCCAACGCCTCTCGTCTCGACGCGGAGTTGGCACGCCAGCAGATGGGCCCGGTCGACGTGACCAGCGTGGCCGCGAGCGTCGCGCAGATTTTCCGCGACATCCTTTCGAGCGACAGCCGCCTCGTGGCGACGGAGATCGCGCCCGCCCCGTTCGAAGGCGCGTTTCTCGTGAGCGGCCACGCCGGCCGTCTCGGCCAGGTGTTGACCAACCTCGTGGACAATGCAGTTTCGTTTTCTCCGGAAGCGAGCACCGTGACGGTGCACGTGCGCCGCGTCGCCGGCATCGTCGAGCTGGCGGTGGAGGATGAAGGCCCCGGCATTCCCGATGACCGCCTTAGCATCATCTTCGACCGCTTTTACACGGATCGCCCCGACACCGAGGCGGTGCGCGGCAAGAACTCCGGGCTCGGCCTTTCGATCTCGCGTGAGATCATTCGCGCCCACGGCGGTGAAATCTCGGCCGAGAACAGGCGAGGCGCACTGCAGGCGGCGGACGACAAGCCTCTCGGCGCACGGTTCGTCGTGCGCCTGCCCGCGCTCGTTGCCTCGGCCCGCTCCGGCATGACCAGCGGCCGGCGCGCGGCGCCTGCTTCGGATCGGCACCATGACGCGCCCCGCGACCGAGTTTGAGCGCGTTCACGCCACCGCGCTCGCGCTTGGCGGCAAAGCGGCGTTGATCCGCGGCCCTTCGGGAGCCGGTAAGTCCGACCTCGCGCTACGCTGCATCGCGGCTCCCGCGCTGGCTCATGTGCCGCACCGCGCCGAACTCGTGGCCGACGACCAGGTCGAGCTTCGCCGCACATTCGACGGCATCGAGGTCTCGGCTCCGCCCGCTATCGCCGGCAAACTTGAAGTGCGCGGCCTCGGCGTGCTGGAGGTGCCCTACCGTGCGTCTGCGCGCCTCGCGCTCGTGATCGACCTCGTGGCACTCGACGACGTGCCGCGCTTTCCGCTCGAAGAGATCGCGACGGTTTTCCTGGGACAGGCCGTCCCGACGCTGCGTCTCGCGCCGTTCGAGGCGTCCGCTCCGGCAAAGGTCGTGCTCGCGCTGGCCGCAGCCCGGGACGTGCTGGCCCCCCCGCGGTCTGTTGGATGAAAGTCCTTGCGTTGCCCGTGAAGCCCTGTAAGTCTCCGCCGCGCCCTGTGGCACGGGCTTTGGTCCGCTTAGCGTCTCATGATGCCATGGAGAAAATCGTGACGCGATGGAGAGTTAGGCCGCGGCGTGTGGAGGATCGGCTCCGCGTCGGCGAATCGAAAACTCGCAACAATCACGGCTCTTCCAGATGATCGGACTTGTGATCGTTACGCACGGCGGCCTCGCCGTAGAATTCCGCGCGGCACTGGAGCACATCGTCGGCCCCCAGACGCAGCTGGAGACCATTTCCATCGGGCCTGAGGACGATATGGAGCTGCGCCGCAGCGAGATCCTTGAGGCCGTGCGCCGCGCCGAAACGGGCGACGGCGTCATCATCCTGACCGATATGTTCGGCGGTACGCCATCGAACCTCGCGATTTCCGTGATGGACGAGGCGAAGGTCGAGATCCTGGCGGGCATCAATCTGCCCATCCTGGTCAAGCTCGCGGGCCTGCGCGCGGACGTTCCGCTCGACGAAGCCGTGACGTTGGCGCGCGAGGCCGGCCGGAAATATATCAAAGTGGCCAGCCAAGAGCTGTCCGGCGAGCAGTAGGCAGGAGAGCGCCGAAATGCCGGAAATCCGCGATAGCAAACGTCCCGAGGCCGTGGTGACGGTGGTCAACCGCAAGGGGCTGCACGCGCGCGCGTCTGCCAAGTTCGTGAAGCTCGCGGAGAGCTACAACGCCACCATCACCGTGACCCGCGACGGTCAGACGGTCGGCGGCACCTCGATCATGGGCCTCATGATGCTCGCCGCAGGCCCTGGCTCCACGCTCTATATCAACGCCTCCGGCGCCGAAGCTCCGGAAGCGCTCGAAGCTCTCGTCAATCTTGTCGAGACCGGCTTCGGCGAGGAACTGGCCGGCGAGGACTGACCCGGTCCACTTCGGACATGCCCCGAACGCGGCGCGGCAGCGCCCGGGAGCGTCTTGGCGAAGCCAAGCTCCGCTTGGACGCGGCGCGCGGGTCATGGCGGAGCCATGCAAACAAAAGAGCGCCGGAGCTATGCTTCGCATGGACTGCCGCGGCCCTCCACAAAGCACCACACTTTTTGTCCGAAGCTTCTGGCAGCTTGTGTCGCACCAAAGAACGGCGCGGCAGCGCCCGGGAGCAAGGCGACCCGCGGCAAGTGCCGCGGCCCTCCACAAAGCACCACACTTTTTGTCCGAAGCTTCTGGCAGCTTGTGTCGCACCAAAGAACGGCGCGGCAGCGCCCGGGAGCAAGGCGACCCGCGGCAAGTGCCGCGGCCCTCCACAAAGCACCACACTTTTTGTCCGAAGCTTCTGGCAGCTTGTGTCGCACCAAAGAACGGCGCGGCAGCGCCCGGGAGCAAGGCGACCCGCGGCAAGTGCCGCGGCCCTCCACAAAGCACCACACTTTTTGTCCGAAGCTTCTGGCAGCTTGTGTCGCACCAAACATATAAGGACTTGTTTATATCTTATTGCCGTCCAGGCTCTGGGCGGCTATATGGGGGCGGAGATCGCCTGGGCCGCCGGATCGCGTGCCCGCCTCCTGTGCAAGAAAAACACAAGGAATCCCAATGAGTTCATTCCAGGACTACGTCGTCAAGGACATCTCACTGGCCGACTGGGGCCGCAAGGAGATCGCCATCGCCGAGACCGAGATGCCGGGTCTGATGGCGACGCGTGAGGAATACGGTCCTTCCCAGCCGCTCAAGGGCGCCCGGATCGCCGGTTCGCTGCATATGACGATCCAGACGGCGGTGCTGATCGAGACGCTCAAGGCGCTCGGCGCCGACATCCGCTGGGTCTCGTGCAACATCTACTCGACCCAGGATCACGCCGCGGCCGCGATTGCGGCAGCCGGTATCCCCGTGTTCGCCTTCAAGGGCGAGACGCTGAAGGAATACTGGGCCTTCACGCACAAGCTGTTCGAGTGGGGCGACGGCGGCACGCCGAACATGATCCTCGACGACGGCGGCGACGCGACGCTCTACATCCATCTCGGCGTGCGCGCCGAGGGCGGCGATACGGCGTTCCTCGATAAGGCTGGCTCCGAGGAAGAAGAGGTTCTCTTCGCGCTCATCAGGAAGACGCTCTCCGAGAAGCCCAAGGGCTGGTTCGGCACCGTCGCCAAGGCGATCAAGGGCGTCTCCGAGGAAACGACCACGGGAGTGCATCGCCTCTACGAGATGCAGAAGGAGGGCAAGCTCCTCTTCCCCGCGATCAACGTCAACGACTCGGTCACCAAGTCCAAGTTCGACAACCTCTACGGCTGCCGCGAGAGCCTCGTGGACGGCATCCGCCGCGGCACGGACGTGATGATGGCCGGCAAGGTCGCGATGGTTGCGGGCTTCGGCGACGTCGGCAAGGGCTCGGCCGCCTCGCTCCGCCAGGCTGGCTGCCGCGTGCTCGTGTCCGAGATCGATCCGATCTGCGCGCTCCAGGCCGCGATGGAAGGCTACGAGGTCGTCACCATGGAAGATGCGGTCAAGCGCGCCGACATCTTCGTGACGGCGACCGGCAACAAGGACGTCATCACCGCCGATCACATGCGCGGCATGAAGGATCGGGCCATCGTCTGCAACATCGGCCACTTCGACAACGAGATCGAGGTGGTGGGTCTCAAGAACTACAAGTGGGACAACATCAAGCCGCAGGTGGACGAGATCGAGTTCCCTGATGGCCACCGCATCATCCTGTTGTCCGAAGGGCGCCTCGTGAACCTCGGCAACGCGATGGGCCATCCGTCGTTCGTGATGAGCGCGTCGTTCACCAACCAGACGCTGGCGCAGATCGAGCTCTTCACCAATCTCGATAAGTATGAGCGCAAGGTCTACACGCTGCCGAAGCACCTCGACGAGAAGGTCGCCCGTCTCCACCTTGAGAAGATCGGCGTGCAGCTGACGAAGCTCTCGGACGAGCAGGCCGCTTACATCGGCGTGCCGCAGCAGGGCCCCTACAAGTCGGATCACTACCGCTATTAAGTTCCGCAAAGTGCTCAGACCAAACGAAAGCCCCGCCAGCGATGGCGGGGCTTTTTTGCTGGGCGCTGGCGGCGGAATAGGCCGCTTTAGAGCATGTTCATTTCAAACGAACTCGACGCTGTCCCTCCCCCCTCATGCCGGAGGCATGTCTTCGACATGACGTGGGGGAGGTTAGGAGGGGGGGATTGAGCACCATCTGGTGTTGGGCTTCCCCCCCACCCCTAGCCCCTCCCCACAAGTGGGAGGGGAAAAACGCGAGTCCGCCTGACCTGAACGTGCTTTAGGCCGCTTCGCGGCCCCATTCGGGGAAGGGATCGGGAAGCGTCTTCCATGCGCCCGTGTCGACGGCGCCTTCCTTGGGGAGCGGCAGCAGGCACGCATCCAGCTCCGCAATCATACGGGCCTTGTCCATCTCGCGCGTTCCGATGAAGACGATCTCTTGGCGACGGTCGCCCCAGAGGGTGTGCCAGGTCTTGTTGATCCGCGCGACGAGGTCGTCCTCCTCCGGCCAGTTCTTCTTCGGCACGGCGGCCCACCAATAGCCGATCGCCTCATGCCGCACCAATGAGCCGGCCTGCGCGAGTTCGCCAACCCATTGCGGCCGTGTGGCAAGCCAGAAGAAGCCTTTCGCCCGCACCACGCCCGGCCAGGATTTGGTGAAGAAGGCGTAGAGCTTCTCCGGTTCGAATGGCCCGCGCGCGCGATAGACGAAGCTCGAAATGCCGTATTCCTCGGTTTCGGGCTGATGATCCTTGAAGCCGTTAAGCTCCTTGAACCACGTAGGGTGCCGATGAGCGGCATCGAAGTCGAACAGGCCGGTGTCGAGGATATCCCTTGCCGCGATCTGCGCGTGGCTCGTCTCGATGATGCGCGCATCCGAGTTGAGCGCCCGGATGATGGCGCGGGCGGCCTCCACGTCTTCGCGCGATGCCACGTCGATCTTGTTGAGCACGATCACGTCGGCGAACTCGATCTGGTCGACGAGAAGCTGAACCAGCGGGCGCTCGTCCTCGTCGCCGGCCGTTTCGCCGCGGTCTTTCAGGAAATCCTGCGAGGAATAATCCCGCAGCAGATGCGCCGCGTCCACGACGGTCACCATGGTGTCGAGTCGCGCCACGTCTGACAGGCTCTGGCCGTCCTCGTCGCGAAACTCGAATGTTGTCGCGACGGGAAGCGGTTCCGCGATGCCGGTCGATTCGATGAGCAGATAGTCGAAGCGCCGTTCCAATGCGAGCCGGCGGACCTCTTTCAAAAGGTCGTCGCGCAGCGTGCAGCAGATGCAGCCGTTCGACATCTCGACCAGCGTCTCGTCCGTCCGCGACAGGTTCGCGCCGCCCTTCGAAACGAGATCGGCGTCGATGTTCACCTCGCTCATGTCGTTGACGATGACAGCGACCTTGAGGCCCTCGCGATTGTTGAGGACGTGGTTGAGTAGGGTCGTCTTGCCCGCGCCCAGGAAGCCGGACAGCACCGTCACGGGCAGGCGCCTGTCGATACGCGTCGCACTGCGTTCGAGATGGTCTTTGAGCTTTGTGTCCATATCGATCAATCCTCCGAAATATTCGGATGTTATAACATCCAAAACGAGACACACAAGTCCCGCGGGCGTCGTTCGAGGCTGGCGTCCAAAGAAAAGAGGCGCGGGATGAAACCGCGCCTCCGTTTGGATCGAACGCCGCTTTTTGGGAGACGGGGTAGGCGTCCGGTCAGTTGAGATTGATCGAGCCGAACACCCGCACGTTGGCGCCGGGCAGCAGAACATCCTCGCGGCGCTTGAAGGACGTGTGGTTCAGCACCTCGTCGTCCGCGAGGTTCTCGCCCCTGATGCCGATCGTCGCCACGGGAACGATGCCGTCGACGGTCTCGCCCTGGATCGTGTAGCTCAGCTCCGCCGAGACGAGTGTGTAGCCGGGCGTCGCTTCCTCTTCTTCGCCGAAGCGGTTCTGATCGAAGGCATGAAGAACGCCGGCCCGCGCGAACCAGTTGGCGTCGCGGTAGTAGATTCCGCCGCCGAGGCGATGCGGAGGAATGCGCGGCACGTAACCGCCGCCGTCGAACTTGGCGTGGACGAAGTCGTACTGGCCTTCGATGCCCCACAGACCGTTCCAGATCGGCGCGACGTCATATTGGAAGGCCAGCTCTGCGCCGTAGAAGTTTGCGTCCCGCTGCTGGAAATGCACGAGATCGAACATGTGCGCGCCGCCGTGGCCATGGCCGTGACCATGTCCATGCTCGTCTTCAGGCTCGCACTCGTGTCCGTCCGCCTCGCAGGTATAGCCTTGCAAGGCGCGGTAGATGAAGCCGTTGTAACGCGTGTAATAGGCCGACGCGTCGAACCGGAAAGCGCCGCGCGCCTTCGCGAGGCCGACTTCCGCCGTTGTTGCCTTCTCGACATCGAGAAACGGATTTCCGACCTCGAACGTGCCTGTCGCCTCATGCATGCCCTTCGAGAACAGCTCCGCCGCATCGGGCGCGCGCTCGACATATGAGCCCGTGAGCCTGCCGACCACGTCGAACGGAAGTTTTTGCAGCAGGCCGAGACTGCCGCTCACCGGAGTAAAGCTGCGCTCGCCTTTGAAATCCTCGTGATGGAGGTGGAAGTGGGAATGGTTGCCGTGCGGCACTTCCTCGATTTCGAACTCGCTCCAGCCTTTTCCGTCCACCGTCGTGTGCTCGATGCGTGCGGCGGCCTGCAAGCGAAGGAACGGATTGATTTCCAGCTCCTCGAACCAGAACGCCGCCACGCTCTGCGTATGCGCGGGTTCGAGCAGCGATTCACCGGCGTCTGGATCGGGCACGATACCCGAGGTGTCGCGGTTCACGACATGGACACCGAGCGCGCCGGAAAAGGTGCCGAGCGATGTGCCGACCGGCAGATGCTGAAGTTCGAGGCGCGCTTCCTGCTCCGTGTTCTTGAAGCGCGAGTGAACCGCAAAATCCACGTCGTCGTCGTCATCATCGTGCGCATGCCCATGGCCGTGCCCGTGCCCGCCGTGGCCATGGTCGTGCTTGGCCCATTCGTTATGGCGGTAATTGGACGCGCCGAACCAGAAGCGGATCGCTTCGATCCCTGCGTCGCGTACGCGCCACTCGCCGTGCGCCATGTATCTGTCCTGCACGAGATCGATATAGGGATCGACGCCCTCCTCGGCCTCGTGTCCCGGAATCCCATACGTGCTCTCGATGCGCGAGAAGGACACGCCGAAGAAGCCGTCGAGCCCGATGAGCGACGCGCCCAATGCGCCGCCCTTGCTCTCGACGAAGCTGTTGACGACTGTGCCGCGCGGAGAATCGTAATCGTCCGCCTTGCGCCAGAATCCGTCGGCGTGAACGGCAAACCCGTTCGATCCGGCCGTCGCCTTGAACGATCCGTCCTTTCCTTCGTCCACCGACGTACCCGCGCCGCGGATCGCGCCGCTGAAACCGTTTCGCGGGATGAACGTCGGGATACGCTGGTTCTCGACCGAGACGACGCCGCCAATGGCTTGCGACCCGTAGCGCAACGTCGCCGGGCCGCGAATGACCTCCACGCGGTCGCCCGCGTTGGGATCGATGGGCACGGCATGGTCCTCGGAAATGGCCGCCACGTCATGCGTGCCGATGCCGTTCTCCTGCGTGCGCACGCGATAGCTGTCGAGACCGCGGATGATCGGCCGGTTTGCGCCGGGCGCGAACGTGCTGCCGATGATGCCGGGGCGCGTCTGAAGCGCTTCGGTGATCGTTTGTCCGCTCGTGCTCAGAACGTCGCGGTCGGTCACCACCGTCACCGAGCTGAACGTATCGTCGCTGACGATCAAAGTGCCGGGCAGGTTGTCCGGAAGCGGCGCTTCGAAGTCCGCAACAGGGGCGGCTTGCGTGCTGGCTGCGGGCGCGCTCGGGCGGCGCGCCTGCTTGCGCACCGGGCTGGGGCTCGTGACCTCGATCTCCGGAAGATCCGTGACGGTCTCCTGCGCGTGGGTGATGGTCGCCGAAGCCGCCGCGGCTGCGAACAGCGCCGCGGCCGGCAAAACCGCGCTTGAAAACCTTTTCCTTTGAGACGTCCGCATCACAAACCTCTTGAGCGTGGATGTTATATTATCCGATGCGTAAAGCGAGGCACGCACGTTGGCAACGCCAATTGTGATATTATCCAGTCTAGCTCCGGGGATCGTATCTGACTCGTGGCGGATCGGTCACAGGCCGGATCAGCCGCACGCGGACGCGAGGCGCCGCCGCCATCTTCTGGGCCGCGCTGCATCCGCCCCCCGGTCCGGGGTTGACGGGGCTGCTATCGAGTTCGTATCGCTGCCCCGTGAGCTTGATCGGATACGACCCGGGGCAAAAAGCCCGGGCGAGCACGGAGAGAGAAGATGAGCGGACGCATTGGAATTCGAGTTGGTGAAGCCCTGGTCGCCGGCGGCCCGCCCGGCACGGCAGCCGAGCCCGAGGTCGCGATCGGCGAAATGGACGGGCCCCTCGGCACGGCGTTCGCAAACCTGCTCGGAAACCAGGTCGTGGGCCACAGCCGCGTGCTGGCGCTCCTCAACACGGACGTCATGATCCGCCCCGCCACCATCTGCGTGAGCAAGGTGACGGTGACGGACGAGCGCTACACCAACATCCTGATGGGCACCGTGCAGTATGCCACCGCCATGGGCGTGCTCGATGCCGTGAGAAACGGCGACATCCCGAAGGAGAAGGCCAACGACCTCGGCATCATCGTTTCGCTCTGGCTCAACCCGTCCGTGTCGACGATCGAAAACCTGGATCATAAGATCCTGTTCGACATTCACCGCGAGGCTACGACCAAAGCCATTCACAAGGCGATGTCGAACGAGCCCTCGATCGACTGGCTCCTGGAGAACCAGGACAAGATCGTTCACAAGTACTTCGAGAAGGGTCTCAAGGGCGAGATCTGATCCAAGAGAAACCCCGGCGAAACCCCGGCGCATCGCGCCGGGGTTTTTTGTTACGCGCAATCGAGCTACTTGGCGCGCGCAACGCGCAGAATGTTCGACGTGCCCGCATCCGGATCTTCGGTCAGCACGTAGACGGCGCCGTTCGCCCCGACCCGGACATCGCGCACGCGCGCTTTGAGCGGCACGCGCTCTTCGTAGGCGACGCGGTCGTTTTCGATATGGAGAACCACGAGGCCGGTCGAAACGAGACCGCCGACGAGAAACGCGTCCCGCCATTCCGGAAACTCGTCGCCGCGATAGAGCGCCATTCCCGACGGACCGATGACGGGATCCCAATAGTAGACCGGCTGCTCGGTGCCATCCTTGGCGGTGATGCCCGCACCCACGGGGTCGTCGCTGTATTCGACGCCGTAGGTCACTTCCGGCCATCCGTAGTTGAGTCCGGCCTCAGGACGGTTCAATTCGTCGCCGCCCTTCGGACCGTGTTCGACGGTCCAGAGCCGTCCGTTGCCGTCCAGGGCCGCAGACTGGAGATTGCGATGGCCATAACTCCAGATTTCCGGTAGCGCGCCGTCCTTGCCGACGAACGGATTGTCGGAGAGCGGCTTTCCGTCCTGATCGATACGGAACACCTTGCCGAGGCCGCTTCCGAGGTCTTGCGCCTGACCGCGCACCTCTTTGTCGGAGCGTTCGCCCACGGTCACGAACAGCTCGCCGTTGGAACCGAAGACCAAACGCGAGCCGAAGTGCTTGTCGCCATCGTAGGTCGGCATCTGCCGGAAAATGACTTTGACGTCTTTGAGGGCACCGCCGCCTGCGTCGTCAAGCGCCAATGTCGCGGAGGCGACGCTGGTGCCGTTGCCGCCATCTCGTGGCTCGGAGAACGAGAAGAAGATGCGGTTCGACGTTTCGAAATCCGGCGCCAGCACGACATCCAGCAGACCGCCCTGTCCATCGTCGTCGACATCCGGCACACCGGCGAGCGCACCGCTGACTTTCCCGTCCGGATAGACGACGTGCATCGCGCCTTCTTTGGCGGTCACGAGAATGCGGTCGTTTGGCAGCAATTGCATCGCCCACGCCTGGGGGAGACCCTCCGCAATAATTTCGGAGGCCGCCTTCGGCATTTCGGCGGGTTGAGCAGCCCGCGTTTGCCCTGCAAAAGCGGGTTCCTGATTTGACGCGTTGGGAGGCTGCGTTTCCGTCGGCTTGCCGATGGGCTGCGCCTCCGTTCCATCCGCGGGCGGCACGCCTTCCACCTCTTCGGCAGGCGACGTCCCGCTATCGGTTTGGGCGAAAAGAGGCGTGGTGACGAGAACGGCTGACAGCATCGTCCCCGCGAGAAGGGAGGGTGTGCGAGGCATTGTGAACTCCGGTCATGGTTGAGATCATGGCCGCAGATCTTGGCGTCTTATCGAGGAAAGACGGGAGGTGACGCGGCCGCGTGCTCAAAGGGTAAGGCAAAGCGCCGGGAATAGTTCCACGCGGCGCGGCGCGATGAAGCACCCGAAGCAGCGCGCCGTCCGCGCGATCCTGGGATGAAGTGTGTCTGCGCGTGCCTCAACGCGCGCAGACACACTTTCTATGGCAGCGCTGCCGAAGACGGCCTGAGCCTAACGCGACAACCCTTTTTCCTTGAGCTCGGCGAGATACTCGCCCCACCGCTTGTCTTTCTGCAGCGACAGCATGTGGAGATAGGACCACGTGAAAAGGCCCGTGTCGTGCCCGTCGTCGAACACGATGCGCACCGCGTAATTTCCGACGCCGCGCAGTTCGCGGATCTTCACGTTCTTCTTGCCGCCGACTGTGACGCGTTGCTCTTTCGAATGCCCCTGCACTTCGGCCGACGGGCTCAACACGCGCAGGAATTCGGCAGGAAGCTCGTGCTCGTCACGCGTGGCGAAGGAGACGCGCAAGGCCTCGCCGCCGTGTACGGCTTCGAGCTTGGGCGGCTTCATGCCCCGCCCGGCCACGCGCTCGATTTCGGACCAAGCGTTGGCCGCGATGGCGCGGAAAATGTCCGCGCTCGGGCTCTCGGGATGGGTGGCCACAACGGGCCGCCCGGCATCCGAGGTCTCTCGCACTTCCATCGTGAGCGGCACCTCGCCGAGAAACGGAACGTCGAGCCTTTCCGCCTCGGCGCGCGCGCCGCCGTGCCCGAAGATGTCGTAGCGCGCGCCGGTATCGGGCGCGATGAAGTAGCTCATGTTCTCCACGATGCCGAGCACGGGGATGCTCACTTTGCGGAACATGGCGAGCCCTTTTCGGGCGTCGATCAGCGCAAGGTCCTGCGGCGTCGAGACGATCACGGCCCCGGCAAGCGGCACCTGCTGCGCGATGGTGAGCTGTACGTCGCCCGTGCCCGGTGGCATGTCGATCACGAGCACGTCGAGATCGCCCCAGACGACGTCGCGCAGCATCTGGTTGAGCGCGCTGACCACCATCGGTCCGCGCCAGACGATGGGCGTGTCCTCCTCCACCATGAAGCCCATGGACATGACCTTGAGCCCATAGTTTTCGAGCGGCTTGATTTTCTTTTCGCCGGCGCCTTCGGGGCGATCGGTGATGCCGAGCAGGCGCGGCTGGGAGGGGCCGTAGATGTCCGCGTCCATGATACCGGCCTTGAGGCCGATGGCCTGGAAGCCGAGCGCGAGGTTCACCGCCACCGTCGACTTGCCGACGCCGCCCTTGCCGGACGCGACCGCCACGATGTGCTTCACGCCGGGCACGCCCTGCGTCTGGCGAACGGGTGCGCTACCCGCAGCGGGCGGAGCGGCCTTGCGGCCACCGTCTCCGGCCGCGCCTCTGGCGCGCGCTTCCGCCACGCGCGGATGCTCCCGGCCGTTCCCCGATGCCCCGTTTCCGGCACCCGCAGGCGCGCTTCCGGGCGCGGCCTCGGCCGTGAGTACGGCCACGACCCCGCTCACGCCGTCAATCTCGCGCACGACCTTCTCGGCCGCTCCGCGCAACGGCTCCAGCTCTTCCGCCCGCGCGGCCGGGACCGTGATGGAGAAATAAACCCGCCCGTCCTTGATCAGGACGTCTGAGACAAGACCGAGATCGACGATGTTTCCGTCAAGATCCGGTCCCTTGACGCGCCGCAACCGTTGGACGACCTCTTCCTTCAGATCAGACATAGGGCTCTCCCGCGCTCCTTGTTCTTCCGATGTTTTCCGGCTCAAGCTCGCGAAGAGCGCGCGAGCGAGCGCCGCAGGGGCAATCCTGCGTCTAGGCCATGGGCCGGAGAGGCGCAACGGTGGAGTTTCTCCGGAGTTCTCCCCTGGCTCCCGATCGGATATAGGAAGCGAGCCGCCGCCGCGCCATGAAGGCGGAGCGAAATCCGGAAAAGGATGAGGCGCGGGAAATCCAGGGAGGGGGACGGGTGAAAGGACTGCTGGCGACGAGCCGGCTGATCGACCGGACATCCACGGCGATCGGGCGGGCCGCAGCTTGGCTTGTGGTGGTCGCAGCCGTGATTAGCGCGGGGAATGCCGTCGTCCGCAAGACCTTCGACTGGAGCTCGAATGCCCTGCTGGAAGTCCAGTGGTGGCTGTTTGCGCTCGTGTTTCTGCTCGCGGCGCCCTGGGCGCTCGTCTCCAACGAGCACATCCGCGTCGACATCGTGAACAGCCGCCTTTCGCAGCGCACGCGCAACATTATCGAACTCGTCGGCCATTCGCTTTTCCTGTTGCCCGTCGCGGCGCTCATCGCGGTCACGTCCTGGCACTTCTTCATGGCCTCGTACGCCCATAACGAGCAGTCCCCGAACGCGGGCGGCCTCGTGCTTTGGCCGATCAAGGGCCTCATTCCGGTGGCCTTCGCCTTGCTTTTTGTTCAGGGCGTCTCCGAAATCATCAAACGCGTGGCCATCATGCGCGGAGACCTCGCCGAGAGCGGCCCGCAGGGCGGCTATCACGACACCGTCGTCGAGACGGGCGTCGACCTGAAGGACGGCGGCGAGGGTCCGCCCCACGGGGACAGGACCTGATGAACCGGGACGGGGGACGTTTGCGCGAAGCGCGCCGTTCCCCTCCCCCTTGTGGGGAGGGGTTAGGGGTGGGGGGAATCACGCCGGCTGCTATTCTGGAATC